>DAOUEM010000030.1:0-20435 GCA_034430555.1 Anaerolineae bacterium
GCTGCGCTTCTGGCGAGGAGCCGTACTCCATCGCCATCCTGCTGCGCGAGCTGCTGCCCGACCTGCCCGACTGGGACATCACCATCCTGGGCACGGACCTCAACGTGGACGCCCTGGACCGCGCCCGCAAAGGCCTGTACCGGGCTTCGGCCTTCCGCAACGAGACGCCCGACTATCTGCAGGATCGCTGGTTCCGCCCGGTCGGCGACCAGTTCGAGCTGGACCAAGTCATCCGTGAGATGGTGCTCTTTAAGCCGCTCAACCTGGTGGCCGACGACTACCCGTCCTTTGACAGCGGCACCATGGGCATCGACCTGCTGATCTGCCGCAACGTGACCATTTATTTTGGCGCGGAGACCACGCGCGCCATCGTGCGCCGCTTCTTCCAGGCCATCGTAGAAGACGGCTGGCTGATCGTCGGCCATTCGGAGCCGGTCGCCGAGACCTACCAGACCGAGGGTTTCGTGCCGCGCAACTTCACCAATGCCGTCTTTTACCAGAAGAGCGCCGCCGCCGCGGAGAACATGCCGCTGCCCTGGTGGACGGCCCCGCCGCCGGCAGAGACGCCCCGCCGCTCGCCCCCACCCCCACCCGCCCAATCCCACTCCCTGGAGGAAATCCTCGCCCGGACCCGGCCCAAAGTAGAGCCGAAACCGGCCCGGCAGTCGCCCCCCGCCGAGCCGCCGCCCGCCCCGCCCAACGGCCCGGCCCACGGCGCAGCCGCCGGCCAAGCCGCCGAGGCCGACATCTGGCAGCAGGCCAAGGCCGCCGCCGACCGGGGCCGCCTCGACGACGCGCTGGCTCTCATCGACCGGGCCGAAGGGGAAAACCCGATGCTGCCGCAGGTGCATTACCTGCGCGCCCTGGTCCTGCTCCAGCAGGATGAGGCAGACCGCGCCCTGCACGCCCTGCGCCGCGCCATCTACTGCGATCCCGATTTCGCGCTGGCCCACTACTCGCTGGGCGAGTTATACGCTTTCCGCCGGGAGTTCCGCCTGGCCTTCCGCCACTGGCGGCTGGCCGAAAAAGCCATCGGCGACCTGGCGCCGTCGCAGCAGTTGTTATTGGCCGAGGACCTGACCGTGGACATTCTGCGCGCCCTGCTCACCCACCAGATCGGCAGGCTGCCCGCATCGATTGTGGAGGATCACGATGTCCCTTTATGAGCGTTTTTCTCAGCAGCAGCTAGACCTGCTGAAAGCCCGCGCCGAGCGCGCCGCCAGCCTGATGGAGGATGAGCAGGCCCAGGTCGCCATGACCGCGCTGCTGGTCACCATGCACAGCGAGACCTACGCCCTGCCCATCGATTCGATCATGACCGTCTACAACAACATGTCGGTGGTGCCCATTCCCTGCGTGCCGCCCTTCGTGGCCGGCCTGGCCAACGTGCGCGGTCACCTGATGCCCGTCATCGACCTGGGTATGCTGCTGGGCGTGCCCGGCGGCGCCATGGACAGCGCCACCAGCCTGATCGTGGCCGCCAACGACTCGATGACGGTCGCCTTCCGCGTCGGCTCGATCGGCGACGTGATGCCGCTGCCCCTCGACAAACTGTCGCCGGTGCCGTCCACCTCGGCCATTCAACGCACCGCCTACTTGCAGGGCATGCTGCCGGATGGCACCGTCCTGCTGGACGTGGCCGCCATCCTGAACGACCCGGCCATCATCGTGGATGAGGCGGTCGGTTAGCCGGGCCGGCGCGGCGAAGCGGCTTCCATTGGCCCGGCTTGCCCCCCGACCCTTGAGTGAAATGGCACCTGATCATGGCCCGCAATCCCTTGACTAGCAGCATTGGCCGCAAATTACTGGCCGGCTTCGCGATGGTGCTGGGACTGGTGGTTCTCACCGTGGCAGTGAGCCTGGCCGGTTTCGCGGTGGTGAATGATACCGTGCAGCAGGGGCAGGATGTTGGCTTCCAGTTGTACACGCTGGCCAACGAGGCCCAGGTGCGCTTCGTTTCCGCCCAGAACATGCTGCTCAACTACCAGGTCAATTACGGCGAACTGGGCCTGGAAATGGCCCGGGCGGTTTACCTGCCAACCGCGATCAATGATCTGAATTCCCTGGAAGAATCGCTTACCGCAATCGAAGCGCTGGAAGTACGCACCGGCAATGAGGACAGCGTGACTCGCGTGCAGTTCCTGCTGCGCAGCATCCAGGGCTACCGGGAGGACATGACGGCGCTGGCCGACGCGATCGATCAGCGCGGCGTGCTGGCGGAAGGCGCGATTGGCGATCTGCGCCAGGATGCCAACGCCCTCCACGCAGCCCTGCGCAACCGGGCCGATCCCGCCCTGCGGCTGATGTTCTTCGAGATCCGCAGCCGCGAGCGCGAGTACATCATGGCGGGCGACCCGGACTCTATCCAGCAGTGGCAGATGCTGGTCGAGCAGTTGGAAGCCCAGGCGGCCGCTGCCGGCTTAAGCGGCGATTTCGAGGCGCTGTTCACCAGCTACCAGGGCAACTTCCAGGCGCTGCAGGCGGCGGATGCCACCATCGAAACCCTGATCCGCCAGACGGAAAGCAACGCCCGCCAGTTCGAGCGGTTGATCATCACCGTGGTGGAAGACGGCGCGGCGGCCTTCAACGGCGCCACCGAGGCGATCTTCGCCCAGGTTTCTGTCGTCAGCGCGCTGATCCTGGTGGTGGGCCTGGCCGCGATCGTGGCCGGTCTCGTGCTGGCCGTGATCATCACCCGCAGCATCACGCGCCCGGTGCGGGCCATCACCCACGCCGCCGGGCAGATCACGGCCGGCGACCTCAGCCGCCGGGTAGAGGTCCACACCCGCGACGAGATCGCCGAGATGGGGCGCGCCTTTAATACCATGACCGGCCGTTTGCAGGACATGGTGGAAGCCGAGCAGGCCGGCAAGCTGCTGCTGGAGGAGATGGTGGCCGAGTACGTGGCCTTCACCGAAGCGGTGGCCGCCGGCGACCTCACCACCCGCCTGCGCTTTGACGGCCTGGCCGGGCCGGACCCCGGCGAAGCGGGCCCCGGCGAAGCGGGCCACGACCTGTACCGCCTGGGATTGAGCCTCAATGCCATGGTGGAGAGCCTCAGCCAGGTCACCAGCCAGATGCGGGACATGGCCGCTCAGGTTTCCGGGGCCGCAGCGGAGATTCTGGCCAGCACCGCCCAGCAGATCGCCACCGCCACCCAACAAAACGCCGCCGTCACCCAGACCATGGCCACCGTCGAGGAGGTGCAGACCACCGTCGCCCAGACGGCGGAGCGCGCCCAACTCGTGGCCGACTTCAGCACCCGCGCGGTGGACGTCTCGCGGACCGGCGAGAACTCGGTCAGCCACTCGGTGGCGGGCATGGCCGCCGTGCAAGATCGGGTGGCCGCCATCGCCGAGAACATCCTGGCCCTCTCCGAGCGCACCCAGCAGATCGGCGAGATTATCGACAGCGTCAACGACCTCGCCGAGCAGTCCAAGCTGCTGGCGTTGAATGCCTCGATTGAAGCCGCCCGCGCCGGGGAGGAAGGCCGCGGCTTCGCCGTGGTGGCGGAGGAAGTCCGCCAGTTAGCCGGGCAGAGCCGCCAGGCCACCGCCCGCGTCCGCGATATCCTGGGCGAGATTCAGGGGGCCACCAACACCGCCGTCATGGTCACGGAAGAGGGCAGCAAGGGCGCCCAGGCCGGCATGGAACTGGTCAGCCAGGCCGGGCAGTCCCTCGCCGAGATGGCCTCGATGATCGAGGAGTCGGCCCAGGCAGCCGCCCAGATCGCGGCCAGCACGCACCAGCAGACCAACGGCATGGACCAGCTCCGTGCGGCCATGACTTCCATCCAGCAGGCCAGCACCCAGACGGCGGCCAGCACCCGCCAGGCGGAGCAAAGCGCCAACGCTCTCCACGAGTTGGCCCGGCAAATGGAAGCCGTGGTCGCCCATATCCAAGCGTAGCGGCCGCTGCGTAGCGGTGGTTTATTCTGGCGGAAAAAGGGGGCCAGCATCGCCTGTCCGGGAGACTATGATAATTCTGGGAGAAGGCACATGAGGCGTTTCAGGGAGTTTTTTGCCCGGTCGATCGGGCGCCGGTTGGCGATCAGCTTCGAGGTCATGCTGCTGCTGGTGCTGCTGGCCGGTGCCGCCGGTGGCATCGGGGTGAACGTCATCCAAAACGACGTGCAACAGAGCCTGGATACCGGCTTCCGCATCGGCAAACTGGTCGATGACGCTCGCCTGGCCCTAATGGACATCCAGCGCGCACAGTCATATTTTATGTTTAACTATCTGCACCACGGCTACACCATCGCCGAGTCAACATTGGGCACAAACCTGCCAACCGCGTTTGGCCGGTTCCGGGAAGACCTGGTAGAAGCCGGCCGGCTGGCCGATCAAATCGGTGAGACCGAGGCCATTAACGTACAGGCCCTGCTGGATCAGGCGCCGGAATATGAGGAGACGGTCAATCAGCTGATCGCCCTCGTCGAGCAAATGGGTGACTCAGGGGTGGGTGCCATCAGCCAACTCGAGCAGCTGAGCGCGCAGATCGAGTCGGCGGTGAACGAATTCGGCGACCAGGACTTGCAATTAGCACTGCTGGAAATACGCTATCTCGAGCAGGCTTATGTGGAGAACCTCGGCACGGAAAACCCCTTGCTGACGCTCAGTAGAAGCAATCAGTTTGAGGACATGCTGACCGCAAGTGAATATGATGTGGCAGAGGCCCTGAGCTACCTGGCCGATTACCAGGATATTCTCTGGCAGCTCTCCTCCCTGAATGCCAATTACAACAGAATTCTGAACACGTTCAATTTCAATGCCGCCCAGTTGAACAGCCTGTTGACGCCCATCAAGGAGCACGCCGATTTGCTGGTCCAGCAGGCTCAACAAGCGATTTTTGACAGCGCCCAACTCGTCTCCAATATCATCATTGCAGTGATCGCTACCGCTTTTGTGGTGGGCGTTTGGCTGGCCCTCGCTATCATGCGCAGCATCACCCGTCCCCTGGCCCGCATGACCCAGACCGCCGGTTCAATCACCGCCGGCGACCTCTCCCGCCGGGTGGCCAGCACCGGCCGCGACGAGTTCGGCCGATTCGCCCAGGCCTTCAACCGCATGGCCGACGATTTGCAGGACATGATCGGCGCCGAACAGGCCGCCAAGCTGCTGCTGGAGGAGATGGTCCTGGAATTCGTAGCCTTTACGGAAGCGGTGGCCGCCGGCGACCTCACCACCCGCCTGCGCCTGGACGAGGCCCAGCAGGACGATATCCAGCAGGACGAAACCACGGTAGGTAAGCACGACCTGTACCGCCTGGGCATGAGCCTCAATGCCATGGTGGGGAGCCTCGGCGCCATCACCGCCCAACTGCGCGCCTCGGCAACCAGCGTGGCCGGGGCGGCAGCGGAGATTCTGGCCACGGCCACCGAGCAGGCCGCCACCATGGTCGAGCAGGACGCGGCCGTCGTGCAGACCATGGCCACCGTCGAGCAGATGCGCACCACCGTCACCCAGACCGCCGACCGCGCCCAGTCCGTGGCCGAGACCGCCCAGCAGTCGCTGCAAGTCTCGCAGGAAGGCCAGGACGCCGTCGCCGCTTCGGTGCAAGGCATGGCCCTGATCCAGCAAAAGGTGGAAGCCATCGCCGAGAACATCCTGCTGCTCTCGGAACGCACCCAGCAGATCGGCGAGATCATCGGCAGCGTCAACGACATCGCCGAGCAGTCCAAGCTGCTGGCCCTCAACGCCAGCATCGAAGCCGCCCGCGCCGGGGAAGAAGGCCGCGGCTTCGCCGTGGTGGCGGAGGAAGTCCGCCAGTTGGCCGAGCAGTCGCGCCAGGCCACCGCCCGCGTCCGGGTTATCCTGGGCGAGATCCAGGGGGCCACCAACACCGCCGTCATGGTCACCGAGGAAGGCAGCAAAGGCGCGCAAAGCGGCATGAACCTGGTCGGCCAGGCTGGCGCGGCAATTCAGAACCTGGCGACCACCATCGAAGAATCGGCCCACCTGGCGGCTCAGATCGCCGGCAGCACCCGCCAGCAGATCAACGGCGTGGAGCAGCTCCTGGCGGCCATGACCGCCATCAAACAGGCCAGCGCCCAGGCGGCCAGCAGCACCCGCCAGGCCGAGCAGAGCGCCAACGACTTGAACGAAATGGCCCGCCAGATGGAGGCGGCCGTCACCCGCTATCGCGTATAGCGCCGCCGGGATCCCCGTACCCTGAGCAGGTATTCGATTTGCTCTGGAGGATATTAGGAGAATGTCTCACATGGTCAATCGCCTTTTTGGACACACAGCAGCCGACGCTGCGTTACACGATCCCGACATCGAGGCCGACATCCGGCAGCGCCGCGCTGACTTTGGCCTGGGGCCGTCTAAAGCACTGTCCTGGATCACCTTCAGTATGTCATTGTTGTTAATTGTGGGCGGATTATTCACACCGTACACACAATTACTGGTGTTAGGTGTGCAGGCGATGACGATGGCGGCGGGGGCCTGGACATACCAGGTCCTGTATCGCCGGGCGCAGTACCAGTTCGGCGCTTACCTGCTTATCTTCTCGATGGTCGTGCTGCTGTTCACACTGCCGTTCGTTCTGCCGAAATCGGCTATCTTGGTCGGTGCTGGCTTGACCGTCACTGCAGCCATAGCCGTCCAATTGCTGGGTTTCCGGAAGAGTATAGGGATACTTGGGCTGATGTTGACCCTGCTGGTAGCCAGCCAGGTGGCGATGGACCTCTGGATGCCGGAATGGCCGGTGCTGCTCGACGCGACGGTCAACCTGATTGCCGGTATTTTCATGAATCTGTTCGGGCTGCTGGGGTGCGCCGTCATGGTCGGGATAATCGTGGTGGGGCAGGAGCAGCAGTACCGCCGCGCCCAGCTCGCCAACCGCGAGGTCGAGGGCCAGGCGGCCGCCGAGCGCGCCCAGCGCCGCTATCTCCAGCAGACGGTGGAAGCCTACAGCGCGTTCGCGAAAGTGGTCGGGGGCGGCGATCTTTCCCGGCGGCTGGAATTGAACAGACCCGGCGAGGCGGACGATGATCCCCTGCTGATGCTGGGCCACCACCTCAACGGCCTGACCGAGAACCTGCAGGGCATGATCGGGCAGATCCGCGATTCGGCGGCGGGTGTGTCGGCGGCGGCCGCCGAAATCCTGACCGCCGTCACGCAGCAGCTGGCCAGCGCCTCCGAGCAGGATGCCGCCGTCACCCAGACCATGGCCACCGTGGAAGAGGTGCAGACCACCGTCAGCCAAACGGCGGCCCGCGCCCGGCAGGTGGCCGAGTCTTCAGCCCGGTCGGTCGACGTGTCGCGGGCCGGCCAGGACTCGGTGGCCGACAGCATCGCCGGCATGGAGACCATCCGCCAGCGGGTGGAGGCCATCGCCGAAAACATCCTGGCCCTCTCCGAGCGCACCCAGCAGATCGGCGAGATCATCGACACGGTCAACGACATCGCCGAGCAGTCCAAGCTGCTGGCCCTCAACGCCAGCATCGAAGCCGCCCGCGCCGGGGAAGAAGGCCGCGGCTTCGCCGTGGTGGCGGAGGAAGTCCGCCAGCTGGCCGAACAGTCGCGCCAGGCCACCGCCCGCGTCCGCGACATCCTGGGCGAGATTCAGGGGGCCACCAATACCGCCGTCATGGTCACGGAAGAGGGCAGCAAGGGCGCGCAGAGCGGCATGGCTCTGGTCGGGCGGGCCGGCCAGTCGATCCAGGACCTGGCGGCCACCATCGAACAATCGGCCCAGGCGGCGGCCCAGATCGCGGCCAGCACCCACCAGCAAACCAACGGCATGGAACAGCTCCGCGCCGCCATGACTTCCATCCAGCAGGCCACCACCCAGACGGCGGCCAGCACCCGCCAGGCCGAACACAGCGCCCAGGGCCTGTCCGCCATGGCCAGCCAGATGGAGGCCATCGTCGCCCGCTATGAGGGCCAGGACCGCCGCTGACGAGAGGAAAGGCCCATGCCAGCAAGTTTACGAATCATTTCCCTCAGCGGCGGTGGCATTTGCCGCATTTTGGTGTAAAATATGGTAGAACGAATTAAGAAAAAGGTGCGTTCCTTGTTTTTGCTTAAGTGTGACGCAAGTAAACCGGCGATCGATCCCGGGCAGGTGAGCGGCCCAGTTGCCGATCCGGCCGGGTATCGTATGATAAGGTAGATGGCAGCCGTGATCGCGCAGGAGCAACCAACCCAGGTTGATATCAGTACAAGGATTGGACGATGCCAGCTTCAGAAGATGCTTTACTCCGTGAATTACTAAAGACCTTCCAGGTGGAAGCAGCGGAGCACTTGCAGTCGCTCAACCAGGCGCTCCTGCAATTGGAGCGTCAGCCGGACGAAGGGCCTCGTCGGCAGCTGCTGCGCAACGCCTTCCGCGCCGCGCACAGCCTCAAGGGCGCCGCCCGCGCCGTCAGCCTGTCCGACGTGGAGGCCCTCTCCCACGCCATGGAAAGCGTCTTGCAGCGGGCGCGTGATGCCAACCTGGTCCTTGAGCCGGATACCTGCGACGTGTTATACGATACGCTCGACGCCACCCAGCAATTGCTCGATGGCAAAGTCGTCCCCCTGGACCACCTGCAAGAACGGCTGTCCGCCATCAGCGATGGCCGGACCGGTGCGCTGGCGGTGGACAACGGCTCGGCGCCCAGCCCCATCCCGGAACCGGGCCTGGACGCCTCCGAGTTGCCAACTGACGCCGCCATGGCCTTTGCCCCCCCCAGCGAGGATACCATCCGCGTCTCGGTGGATAAGCTGGATAACCTGATGGCCCAGGCCGGCGAACTGCTGGTCTCCAAGATCAGCTCGGAGCAGCGGCTCACCGAGCTGCAGGGCATCCGGCGGGAGGTTTCCGCCTGGCCGCGCACCTGGCGCGAGATCAAGTCGCTGCTGCCTCACCTGGATGGCAACGTCGGCCAGCAGCTTTCCGAGGTGCTGACGCGGCATAACGTGCATTTGCAGGTATTCTCCCACGAGATAGATAACCTGGACCACTCCCTCAGCGCCGATACCTCCCGCCTGAGCATGGTGGCCACCAAGCTGCAAGACGAGGTGCGGCGGGTGCGCATGGTGCCCTTCCAGACGCTGGTGCTCAGCCTGGAGCGCACGGTGCGGGACGCCGCTCACAGCGAGGGCAAGCAGGTCACCCTGCACGTGGAAGGCAGCGAGGTCGAGCTGGATAAAAAAGTGCTGGAGATGCTCAAAGACCCGCTGCTACACCTGCTGCGCAACGCCGTCGGGCACGGCATCGAAGCGCCCGACGTGCGCCAGGCCGCCGGCAAGCCCCCCGAGGGCGACGTGCGCATCATCGTGCAGCAGCGCGGCAGCGAGGTCCGCATCGTGGTCAGCGATGACGGCGCCGGCTTCGACCTGAAGGCGCTGCGCGAGGCCAGCCAAAAAGCCGGCGGCAGCCTGGACGACGACTCCTCTATGGAAGAAGTGATTTCGCTCGCCTTCATGCCCGGCATCACCACCAACCAGAAGGTCACCGCCATGTCCGGGCGCGGCGTCGGGCTGGACGTGGTCCGCCAGCAGCTGGAAACGCTGCAAGGCCGCATCGAGGTGGACAGCGTCGCCGGCCAGGGCACCACCTTCCGCCTGTCGGTGCCTTCCTCGCTCACCATGACGCGCGGCCTGCTGGTGCGGGCCGGCGCGGCGGAATTCGTCATCCCCCTGCTGGCCGTGGAGAAGATTTCGCCGCCCGATGACGTGTTTAACGTGGAAGGGCAGCCCATGCTGATGATCGATGACAGCCCGCTGCCGCTGGTCACGCTGACCGCTGCCCTGGGCAAAACCGCCGCTCCCGACCAGGACGTTCTTCAGATGCTGGCCGTGGTGATCAGCGTGGCCGAGCAGCGCCTGGCCCTCCTGGTGGACGACGTGCTCACCGAGCAGGAGCTGGCCGTCAAGACGCTGGGCCGGCCGCTGGTCCGCGTCCGCAACGTGGCCGGCGCGGCCTTACTGGGCGATGGCCGCCCGGTGATCGTGCTCAACCCGGCGGACCTGGTCAAATCGGCGCGGGGGACGCGCCCCTTTGTCCTGCGCGACGAAAGCGACGAAGACGAGGAGGCCCCGCCCACCCACATCCTGGTGGTGGACGACTCGATCACCACCCGCACCCTGGAAAAGAACATCCTGGAAGCCTACGGCTACCAGGTGACCATCGCCACCGATGGCCTGGAAGCCATCGATCGCCTCCAGGAGCTGGCCATCGACCTGGTCGTCAGCGATATCCAGATGCCCCAGATGGACGGCTTCGTCCTGTGCCAGCACCTGCGCGACAGCGACGAGTTCGCCGATATGCCCATCATCCTGGTCACTTCCCTGGAAAGCCAGGAGGACCGCGAGAAGGGCATGATGGCCGGCGCCAACGCCTACATCGTCAAGCGCGGCTTTGACCAGGCCGAACTGCTGGCCACCATCGAGCAGTATTTGTGAGGCGCCGCCACCCGGGTGGCGCGCCAGCAGGGGGGAGCGAGTGTGTGGTAAAATGCTGGAACCGCCGGATGCGTCCGCCAGACGACCTGGCCACGGCTCAGCCTGAAAGGGGCTAGATGGCGAAGACGGTTCGTGTGTTGATTGTCGACGACAGCCCGACGGCCCGCCAGATGCTGACCGGGCTGATCAACAACTCGCCCGATATGCGAGTCATCGGCGAGGCGGTGAACGGCCGCCAGGCCGTGGCCCTGGCCCAGGAGCTTCAGCCGGACGTGATCCTGATGGACCTCGTCATGCCGGAGATGGACGGCCTGGAGAGCACCCGCGAGATCATGGCCCTGGCCCCGACCCCGATCGTGGTCGTCAGCGCCAGCCTGGAGCAGTGGGAGGCCGACATCGCCTTCCAGGCCATCAGCGCCGGGGCGCTCACCCTGCGCCGCAAACCGGTCGGCCCCGGCGACCCGGAGCACATGACGCAGTCGGCCGCCTTGCTCAGCGTGGTGCGCGCTATGGCCGAAGTCCGCGTGATCCACCATTGGCGGCGCGCCCACCAGGCGCCGCCCCCGCCGCAGCCGGACCGCGAGCTGCCGCTGGAGGCCCTGCAGACCACCGCCGATCCCGAGATCGTGGTGATCGTCTCGTCGACCGGCGGGCCGGCCGCCTTGAGCCAGATATTGCGCGATCTGCCGGCCGACTTCCCGCTGCCGATCGTGGTCGTGCAGCATATCGCGCCCGATTTTGTCTCGTCGTTGGCCGAATGGCTCAACCACGTGACGCCGCTGACGGTCACCATCGCCCGGGAAAACGGGCGTCCGGAGCCGGGCCGCGTGTACCTGGCGCCGGGCGATATGCACCTCCGCCTGGCGCGCGGCCAGCGTTTCGCCTTCGCCGACCAGCCGGATTCGGCCCGCCATATCCCGTCCGGCGATATCCTGTTTGAATCGGTGGCGGAAAGTTACGGGGCGCGGGCCATCGGCCTGCTGCTGACCGGTATGGGCAGCGATGGCGCGCGCGGGTTGCATCGCTTGCACCAGGCCGGCGCCTTTACCATCGCCCAGGACGAGGCCACCTCCGTGGTTTTCGGGATGCCGCGGGAAGCGATCGCGCTCGGCGCAGCGCGCCGGGTGCTGCCGCTCTCCGACATGCCCAACGTGTTGCTAATCCTCTCTGGTAGGGAAGGGATATACCATGAGTGACCCTCTGGCAGTGATTGTGGAGGACAGCCCTACACAAGCCAAACAAATCGCGGCCAACCTGGCCAGCTACAACATCCGGTCGATCATCGCCTACGACGGGCCGGAAGGCCTGCGCGCCATCGACGAGCACCGGCCGGACCTGGTCGTGCTGGACGTCAACCTGCCGACCATGGATGGCTTCCAGGTGTGCCGCCGCCTCAAGCGTGACCCCAATACGCGGGATATCCCCGTGGTCATGCTGACCTCGGCGGACGACTCGGAGGCGACGCTGCAAGGGCTGGAGGCCGGCGCGGATGACTACATCCCCAAGGATATATTCGCGGCGGAAAACCTGACGTCTACACTCGTGGCTTTGGGTATTGTCAAGAAGTGAACGGAAAGAAACGTTTATGAGAATCCCAGTCCAGGGCACCTTCGATGTCGCGCTGGCCCGCAACATGCTGCGCAAACAAGTCGCCGAGCGTGGGTGGATGCCTTCTTTCCGCGCCAGGGCAGCCGCGGCGCTGACCGCGCTCACCGAGATCGTGCTGCTCTCACAAACACCGGCGGTGCTGAATATCAACGTGGTCGAGCAGGACCCCAATGCCGTCGGCATTCAACTCGTCTGTGATATTCACTGGCGCGCCGCCAAGGATGTCTGGCTGGAGCAGGCCCGCCTGCGCCTCACCCGGGCCACCGACGAGCTGGACATCGTGGACGCGCCCGATTGCACGCACATTACCGCCAGTATCTGGTTGTCTCAGGAAGAACTGCGATGGATACAATGAAGACGGCCTATTACCTGAGTTTTCGTGTCGACCATGAATGGTTCGGCGTCAACGTCGACGACGTGATCCAGGTCCTGCACCTGGTGGCCTTCACCGAACTGCCGGCCACCACCCCCGACGTCCTGGGCCTGATCACCGTGCGCGGCCAGATCATGCCCGTCATCGACCTGCGCCTGCACTTCGGCCAGGGTGAAGCCGCGCTTCACCTGGACACGCCCATCATCGCCCTGCGCACCGCCAACGGCCCGGTCGCGTTGGTGGTGGACGAGGCGGAGGACGTGGAGCAGGTCGGCAGCGGGGATTTCACCCGCTACCAGGGCGCCGAGTCGTCGTACATCAAGGGCGTGATCCGGCTGGAAAACCGGCTGCTGTTGCTGCTGGATGCCGCTTTCCTGCGCGGGCGTTTTCACCTGGCCGGGCTGGACGAGGGGGAACCGGTCCCCGCCTGAGTCGAGTGTGCCTGCTCCCCGCCAGCGGCCCTCCGGCCCTGGTCAGGACCATTGGGGGCAGGTGCAAAAACGGGATCGCGAGTATACTGGGAAAAGGTGGCCCCTTTTTTCGTCTGGGCTGGTGAGGGCCGCCGCCGTTCGAGTGAGCGCCCGTTCCTGGCCCCGTCCGGACCTCACCAGGGGCAGGAGTTTGATCCGGTAGGAAGACCATGAATACCCAGTTGCGCGGACAAATTTTGATCGTCGCCAAAGACGAGGACCTGCGCGAGACCTTGGCCGATACCCTGGCCAGTGCCGGCGGTTACCTCGTCACGCAGGCAGGCACCTTCGAGGACGCCCTCAGCGAGATACTGCTCCATGAGTTCGCCCTGGTGCTGACCGAAGCCGAACTGCCCGACCTCAGCGGCATGGATTTGCTGGCCGTCGTCAACGGCCTGTCCCCCAACGTGGACGTGATGATCATCGACGACGACCTGTCCGCCAAGTCGGCCATGGCCGCCTTCCGCCTGGGCGCGGTCGATTACTTCAGCAAGCCCATCAACATGGAGTTTATCCTGATGCAGGTCCAGCAGCGCCTCGACCTGCCCGCCCGGGACGAATCCGCCGAGGAGAAAAAGGCCGCCGCTGCGCCCCGCCCGGCCCGCGACCGTGAATCGTACCTCAACCCGCGCATGCGCGCCGCCGCCCTCATGCTGCGCCGCGACCAGTTCGAGAAAATCAACGTGGAGCTGAACCGGCTGCGCACCCAGGTCAAGGCCAACTTCGTCGGGCTGGTGGACGCCGGCGGCAACATGGTCGGGGCCACCGGCTCGCTGGAAAACGCCGACCTCATCCTGCTCAAGCAGGCCCTCACCATCGACCACGACTCGACCAAGTCGCTGGCCAGCATCCTGAACGAGCAGCACTTCGCCTCCTCCTACTTCGAGGGGGAAAACAGCGGCGTGTACATCGTCGAGTTCGGGCATCCCTACCTGGTGTCGCTGGTGGTGATCTGCGCCGCGACCGTCAAGCCGGGCATGGTCTGGCTGTACGGCAAGCGTACCTCGGCCACCATCGGCGAAATCCTGTCCTCGCTGGAGAGCAGCCGCACCACGCTCTCGCTGCCGGTGATCACGCCCGTCGTGCCCGGCGACGGCCTGAGCTAAGTCTCAGGCCTGAGTTAACCTCAGGGTCTCACGAACCGCGGCATTTATGATCCGATGTTGGTGCACAAAATAGCACAAATCGTAGGGGCGTGGCAGGCCACACCCGCCTGTTACACGCACCTGCAACGCTGTGCGAGGAGAGACCGTGATGTCAAACAAAATCCTGGTGACCTATGCCAGCCGGACCGGTACCACGGCCGGCGTGGCCGAAGCCATCGGGGAAACCCTGGTAGCCGCCGGCGCGCCGGTCGATGTGCGCCCCATGACCGATGTCAAGGACCTCGCGCCCTACCGGGCCGTGGTGGCCGGCAGCGCCATTCAAGGGGGGCAATGGCTGCCGGAAGCCATGCACTTCATGCAGACTCACCGGGCGGCCCTGGCTCAAAAACCCTTCGCCGCCTTTATGGTGTGCATGACGATGGCCATGAAAAACGAGGCATACCACCAGAGCGTGGCGGACTGGATGCAGCCGGTGCGCGCCCTGGTCAAACCCGTGCGCGAGGGGTACTTCGCCGGGGCGCTGGACATCAGCAAAGTGCCGTCCTGGCGCAAAAGGCTGGGCTTCCGCGTGAGCGTCATCTTCGGCATCTGGTCGGAGGGCGATCACCGCGATTGGGACGCCATTCGCGCCTGGGCCGAGGACCTGACACCTCTTCTGGAAGCCTGAGCGCCCCACCGCCGCCCGGTGGAACGCCCCCCGACCCCGCCCCCCCAACGAACCCTTGTGGGTTCGTGTTTGCGTCGCCATCTCCGTCTTGCGTGGAGAAGGCGCGCGCCTTCTCCAGACGAACCCGAAGGGTTCGCGCCCGCCTGGAACGTCACGAGATTGTCACACGGCAGGGGCCGCTCCTGCCCCCGAGTTTCTAGGCTGTCCGGGGGGCGCGCGGTACAATAACTTTCGTCACTAAGGTGATTAATATCGCCCGCTTGATGTGCGCGTCGCCTCACGGAGCTGAACCACCCGATGGACGAAACCACGCCCACCCCGGACACCCCGGTGTTCCCCATTCAACGCTCGGTGCTCTCGACCCAGGCCCTGGCGGAGGGGGTCCTGTCCCGCTACGAGTTCGGCGAAAACGTGACCTGCCACCTGCTGACGCGCGGCCTCAACGACTCCTACCTGGTCACCGCCGCCCCCACCGCCGCCCCCGATCCCACGACGACCGTCATCAAGACCGCCGCGTCGCGCAAAGCCATCCTGCGCGTCTACACCGGCGGCTGGCGCACCCCGGCCCAGATCGAGGCCGAGATCGCCCTGCTGGACCTGCTGGCCGCCCACGACATCGCCGCGCCCACGGCCATCAAAGGCAAGGATGGGACTACCCTCCAGGCGTTAAACGCCCCGGAAGGGACCCGTCACGCCGTGTTGTTCAGCTACCTGGAAGGCGCGCCCGCCCACCGCTTCACCACCCGGCAGTGTACGGCCTGGGGCAAGCTGCTGGCCCGCTTCCATGCCCTGGTCGATAAAAAAGGCGCGACCTACGACCGCCCCCGCTTCGACCTGGCCGCCCTGGTCGACGAGCCGCTGGCCCGCCTGGAGGGGTTTTCGCCCTACGCCGCCTATAGCGAGGACATCGCCTACCTCAAGCAGGTCGCCGCCATGCTCAAGACGGAGGCCCTGCGCCTGCCCACCACCGCCCCGGCCTGGGGTTTCTGCCACGGCGACGTCAACCTGAGCAACGTCCTGTTCACCGAGGACGGCGCCCCGCAGTTGATCGACTTCGACCTGTGCGG
Source organism: Anaerolineae bacterium (assembly GCA_034430555.1). Classification (GTDB taxonomy): domain Bacteria; phylum Chloroflexota; class Anaerolineae; order Aggregatilineales; family Ch27; genus DAOTXK01. Next base: position 15,686 of record DAOUEM010000030.1, read on the forward strand.
CTACGGCTGGCGCGTCTACGACATCGCCACCGTGATCTGGGCCTTCGTCGTCGACGAGTCGACGATCTACAAGGGCCGCCAGAACGTGCGCGACGCCTTCCTGGCGGGCTACCAGTCCGTGCGCAAGCTGAGCAAGGCCGAGCTAAGCGCCCTGCCCTTTTTTGTGCTGCTGCGGCACCTGTGGCTGCTGGGATCGGGCATCCGGCTGTCCCGCGAGTTCGGGGTGGGCTGGCTGGTGGGCGGCTACTTCGAGCACTACATGCAGTTCCTGCGGGAATGGCTGACCGAGCCGTGGTAAACACCCCCGCAGCGTGATCAATCGCGCCGGGCCGGCGGGAACGCCCCCGCCGGTAGTCCACATATTTCGCCATTGTCCGTAGGGACAGGTCTGACGGATTCATCGAATCCGCCCTGTCCCTACCAACGGATTCATCGAATCCGCCCTGTCCCTACCGTTAATACGTGATTTGGTTACCCCACCCAGGCGTGCGCCGTCTCGATGGCGACCTTCAGGTTGTCCCACGGCGTCTCGCCGGGCACGGTGCAGTCCGCCCCCAGGATGAACTTCTCCGACTTCGCCGCCAGGGCACGATCCACTTCCGCCCGGATAGCATCATCCGGCCCGCTGGTGATCACGCCGTGCCGGTCCAGCCCGCCCATAAACGGCCGTCCGAACAGCTCGCTGACCGCCCCCGCCGTCACCGGCTGCCCGCCGACTGCCAGCGCCGCGTTGACCACGTGGCCGGGGTAGTCCACGAAGGGGGCCAGGTCGTCGTAGCTGTCCTTGTAATCGCACACGTGCAGCACGTTAAAGGCGCAGCGCTCGTTGATGGGGTTCATCACCGCCAGGTCGTAGGGTTTGATGGCCGTCTCGAAGATGCTTTTATCGGCGAAACGGTGCGCTTCCCCGCCCTGGGTGGAGTGGTAAAAGCCGTCCACGCCCGCTTCGATGCAGGCCTCGATGAAGATCAGCAGGCTGTCGGTGATGGCCTGCAAACCCGGCTTGACGGCTTCCGCGTCTTGCCGCAGATGCGCTTCCAGCCGGTCGCTGCCGGCAGTGTGACCGGCGCACATAAACGGCGAGTACAGCGTCACCAAAACCACCGCCTCGTCCCCCGCCGCCCGGACCAGCCCCTCCACCGCCGCCAACTGCCCGGCGTAGAAGTCCACCCCGTAGACGGGCATGTTTGCCCAGTCGGCGGGCCGCTGAATCTCCGGGCGGGGCGGGAAGGTGCGCTCGTACTGGATTTTGACGAAGTCCATGCCGGTGTGGCGGTAGTAGGCCAGGTGCTTGTCCACGGCGGCCTGGCCCTCGTGGAACTGCGGGTCGAAGTGCAGGAAAAAGCCCGACGGAATGTTTGTCTGCGGCGCGGAGTCGTCCAGCAGGTTAAACAGCAGGTCTCGTTTATTCATGGGTGGTTGCCTTTTGTATGTCCGTGAATTGTAGGGGCGACGCGGTGCGTCGCCCGCGATCCGCCGGATCGCCCGGTTATTGGCAAATGGTTATCGTAGGGGCGGAACATGTTCCGCCCAGCCTTCCTCGACCGCCGGCGGTTATTCTTCGTCCGGCGGGGCCACGGCCGGTAGGGGCGCTGCTTGCTGCGCCCGGATCGTGCATGAATCGCCGCCGGCGGTTATTCTTCGCCCGGCGGGGCCACGGCCAGTTGATCTTCCCGCGCCAGCGCGATGGTCTGCTCGTCCTCGGCCACGATGCCGTACAGCAGCGTCTCGCCCTCGATGTAGATATGGCTGATGCGCACCCGCGCCCCGGCATCCACCGGCGGCACCGCTTCCGTGGTGACCATCGGGTAGCCATCCACGCCGACATAGTCGGCAAAGGCCCCGGCTGGCGGGGCCCCGGCCGGCATGGCCGCGGCCGGCGTGGCCGCGGACGCCTCGGTGGGCGCGTCGGTGGGCGGCAGCTCTTCCTGCGTGGGCGTGGGGCCGGGGGTGACATCCGGCGCGAACGTGATCTGGCTCTGGCGGGCGTCGGCCTGTGTGGCCTCGTCCTCGGCCACGATGCGGTAGATCGTGTCTGTGCCGTCGAAGCGGGCGCTGCTGATCCGCACGCGCCTCCCAGCGGCGATATCCCCCACCGCTTCCCGTGTGATGAACAGGTAGCCGCCGATGCCGATGTAATCGTTATAGGCGGCGGTGGGCGTCACCGCAGGCGCGGGTTCGGTTTCGGTGGGTGAGACGGCGGTCGGGCCGCATCCGGCGATGAAACTTGCCAGCAGCAAAAAGGGTAGGATCACCAGTAACCGTCGCATAGGATTTTCCCCTCATCAGGATACGAGGCCAAACGTTTCCACCGAGTATAAGCGGAAATCCCGCCCCGGCAACAGGATCGGCGGCCATGACCCTGGCAGGGCATGGGGCCGCTGCAGACGGGGCACTCTTTTTACGGCTGATCTGTCATGATCGGTCTACCGGCAAAAGACATTGAGCATCACTGAGTCACCACTGTTTATTCTAACTGTGTGACTCTCAATCTGCTGCCCGTCCAGAGTTTGTATTTCGACAGTGTAGGTGCCGGGGGTTATCACTTGCTCCAAGTAAAAAGCTATGCGATAGGACGTGCCGGAAGATGTCTCCCCGACTTCAGTTCGGGATGGTGAAACAGTCCCGCCCCTGGAATTGCGCACAACCACTTGCACATTACTGGTATAGTTCACAGCCAGGCCAGAGTAGCCAATATCAGCTATCGGCTCCTGTTCCGAGTTGCATTGTAGCCCGCCAGAAGACCGACTGCTTGATGCCGGGCCACAGCTTGCCAGCGCCAGCAATAGTACCGTGAGAATCAGCTTTCGCATTGTTATCCCCCCCCCATGCCATGATTGCGTGATCCAACCTGACCTGCCCCCAAAACTGATCCACGTCCAAAGTCAGGATTCAGTGTGATTGGCTTTGCCGTCGGCCTCAGACCTCTGGGTCTCCATCCGCCAACCCATGCCCGGCCTCGATCAACGCCTTAAACCGCTGGCTGAAGCGCGCCGCCGGCGCCCCGTCGACGATGTCGTGATTAACGCTGACCGTCACGCTCAGGACCTCGCGGATGGCGATCTGTCCGTCCACCACGCCCGGCTTTTGCGCGATGCCGCCCAGCACCACGTTGAGGTTATACAGCGACAGCGCGATGCCCCAACCACCGCCCTCGCCATACATCCCCACCGCCGTCAAGGCCACCGTGCCGATGTGCCGCTTGACCAGGTGCGGGCGGCTGAGAAACAGGCCGTACAGGATATCCCTGACAAAGGCGGGCAGCAGCAGGAGAGCGCCCAGCGGGCCGGGCTGCCGGAGGGCCTGCCTGTGTTCGGGGTTGGCCTGCACCCGGCGGATCTCGGCGTGGATGTCGGACACGCTGCGTTTGTTGGCGGCGCGGATGACGTGCGCCAGCGGGAAGCTTTGCGCCCCGGCGTCGACCTCGACGATGGTGCTCACGTCCACCTCGTCAAACAGGATCAGCCGGTTGCGCCAGTCGCGGAGGGCGTGCATGTGTTTGTTCGCGTCCACCGCCCGGCCCAGGCAGGCCACGATGAAGGCCGTGAACGACAGTTTTTCCCCGGTGCGGGCCTCGTGTTCGCGGATCAGGCGGCGCGCCTCGGTGACGTCCATTTCCAGCAGGCCGTGGATCATGTGCTTGCGCCGCCCCAGCCGCGCCGCGTCGATCACGATCTGCCTCGCCAGCGGGAAGGGTTTGACGGTGTAGTCAGCCTGTTGTTTGCCCATGACGCTTTCCCTCCTCCAGCCTCAACCAGCCTGCCGCCTCGATTATACCAGCGCCCCCGGTCTCCCGGTCCCCGCGCGCCGACGGCCTCCCGGTCTCCGGCCTCCTGGACTCCCGCCATCCGCGGTACAATCGCGCCAGCGAATCCTCACACCTACAGGATGACCCATGCTGGAAAAACCCAATCTCACCGACGCCGCCCTCATCGACAGCCTGCAAGCGGGTTTCGGCCTGACCGTGACCGATAATTGCCCATCGATCCCTCCATCGTTACTCGCTGCTTATCCTTCCCTATTGTAAGGCACTTTCCCTGTTGAGGGCGCTTCCCACGCGTCGGGGCGAATCACCGATCCGCCCCGATATGCTGCTTTGGTCGCCCAACGAACCCACCGGGTTCGCTCTGGCCGCGGGCGTAACATGTTGCGCCCCTACGGATTACGCCGCCAAGCCCTCCCGCACCGCGCGGAAGACGGCCCGCACCCCGTCCGGCGACTCCGCCGCCAGCAGCCGCGCGCTGATCTCGAAGGCCACCTCGTCCGGCACGTGTTCTACCGCGAAGGCCCGCGTCGATGCATCCCCCAGCCGCCGCAGGGCGAAGCGCTCCCACTGCCGCGCTAAGTTTGCACCACCGACACGAGGTAGAATCCAGCACAAATATCGCTACCGGAAAATTATCTTTGGGGAAATCAATCAGGGGATTGTTGCATTTTTGATTACAGCGAGGTGGTTGTTTAGGCAGTTTTGGGCGTCACTTAACTTGAAATAATCAGTCGCTATGCCTGTTTTCCCAATAGTAAGGTATCTGACATTCTGGCTGTGGTTACGCAACTTGCGATAGCTTCTCCAACACTGCTTGCCATATTTTTGCCTTACAAGCTCTTCTCGGTGACTATGTGTACTTACTCTCGGAGGAGTAACTTTCTCAGTGTGACATATTTTGGGGTCTTGAGAAAAAGCCGCCTCTACATAATGAATCGCCGCATAAAACGATGCAGTAATCAGCCAGTCATAGTATTGAGGTAA
>DAOUEM010000031.1:0-8510 GCA_034430555.1 Anaerolineae bacterium
CCTCGTGGAGCTGGTCGCGGGTGAAGGGCGTGGTCACGGCGATGCAGTGCATGGCGGCGCGTTGGGCGGCCCGCACCCCGGCGGGCGAATCCTCGATGACCAGGCACTCCGCCGGGGAAACGCCCAACTCCGCCGAGACAAGCTGGTAAATCTCGGGGTCGGGCTTGCCGTGGGTGACGTCGTCCCGGGTGGCGACAACATCAAAGTGGCCGACCAGTTCCAGCACGTCCAGGACGCGCGTCGTCTGCGCGCAATAGGACATGGTCGCCAGCCCGGTAAAACAGCCGTTGTGGCGGGCCAGGTGCAGCAGTTCGATGTTGTGCGGCCACTGGTTCTCGATCAGCACGGCGGGGTCGGCCAGCATTTCGTCGTAGATTTGCAGCCGCACCTGCACGTAAGCCTGCCAGGGCGTGCGGACGCCAAACTCGGCCATGCGGAGGCTGGCCACTTCTTCCAGGTCGAAGCGCGCCACCAGCGCCTGGGCGATCTCCCGCCGGGACAGGCCGGCCACGTCCGCAAAAGCCGCGATCACGGCCCTCTCGTCCAGGTCAAACGGGCACAGTTCCACGGCGGCGCGGGCATAGGACCGGGCCTTGAGCCGCTCGGTTTGCACCAGCGTGCCGTCGAGGTCGAATATCATGGCGCGGATCATGCCGAAAGCCTTTCTCACCACAGTTAGCGTTCAGCTATCAGCGGTCAGTAATCAGTCATTCATCACCGCACATCTATTGTAACCGGGTCCGGGCGGCTGCTGTCGGCCAGCAGCGGCTCGGCCACGTCGAGGAAGCGGTGACCGTCCCATTTGAGCACGCGGTTAGGCGCGCCGTAAGCGGCCACGAACACCTCAAACTGGCCGTCGCCATCGATATCGGTCACGGCCACGCCGTAATACAGCCGGGCGGGATTGGCCAGCAGCAGGTCGGAGCGGTTGGCAAACATGGCGTGATTATAACGAGAAGACGAGCCGCCAGCGAAAGCATTCCGGCCAGCAGCCCCGACTCTGGCGGGCCTCAGCTTTTGCCCAGGGCCTGGGCGACCGTCTCCGCCAGCTGGCGGAGGCTGGGCGGCTTTTGAATCCAGGCCGTCAGGCCCTGCTCCTTCAGTTCCCCCAGCTGGACCTCCTGCCGGTCGGCCAGCACGTGGCCGGTCAGCAGGACGAAACGCAGCGCCGGGGCCTGCTGGCGCAGGGCGTGGAACAGCTCGATGCCGCCCATGGCGGGCATCACCACGTCGCTCAGCACCAGGGCGATGCTTTCGCCATGCGCCGCCCACACCTCCAGCGCCTGGCGGCCGTCGGCGGCCGTCAGGACGTGGTAACCGAGCAGCTCCAGGCTGGCGACCAGCGCCTGGCGGATGGCGAAGTTGTCCTCCACCATCAGGATGGTCTCGCCGTCGCCCCGGACCAGGGCCTGGCCGTTGGGCAGGGGTTCGTCGGAGGCAGTATTGAGCAGCGGCAGGTAGATGGTGAAGATCGTGCCCGCCCCGACCTCGGTGATGAGGTCGATGTAACCCTCGTGCTGTTTGACGATGCCATAGACCTGGGCCAGCCCCAGGCCGGTGCCTTCGCCGAACGCCTTGGTGGTGTAAAACGGCTCGAAGATGTGCGGCGTCACATCCGCCGGGATGCCGACACCGGTGTCGGCCACGGTGAGCCGTACCCAATCCCCCGACAGCATGTCCGGCAGGGGCGGGATGTCGTCCGGCCCGATCGTGAGGGCCGCCAGGCCGAGGGTGAGCGTGCCGCCTTCCGGCATGGCGTCGCGGGCATTGAGCGCCAGGTTGAGGATGACCTGCTGGATGCGGGTGGGGTCGGCGCTGGCGATCAGGGGCTGGCCGCCGTGGGCCAGGTCGACCTCGATGTGTTCCGGCAGGGCGCGTTCCAGCAGCTTGGCCTGCTCCTTGAGGAAGGGCACCAGGTCCAGCGCCTGGCGTTCCATGACCGAGCGGCGGCTGAAATCCAGGATTTGTTCGATCAGGTCGGTGGCGCGCCGCGCCTGCAGGGCGATGGTTTGCAGGCGCTCCCGGCCTTTGGGCGGCAGGTCGACCGTTTGCAGCAGAATCTGCACGTAAAGCACGATCACGGCCACGATGTTGTTGAAGTCATGGGCGATGCCGGCGGCCAGCTGGCCCACCGCCGCCAGCCGGTCCTGCTGCTGGACGCGGCGCTGAATCTCGGTTTCCCGCGTGACGTCGCGGATGACGATCACCCAGCCGCCGGGCTGCGGGCCGGCTTCGATGGCCCTGGCGCCGATCTCGAAGGTGAGGGGGGATTCGCCCGCGCTTTCCACCCGGTGCCAGAGGCCCTTGAGCGGCGGGGCGAGCAGCGCTGCCAGGGGATGGCCGCCCAGGGAGGCGAGCCTATCGCCGGGCATGGCCTGGGCCAGCACCGCCAGGTACGTCTCCGCGACGGGGTTGGCCAGGCTGACCCGGTGGCTGTGATCCAGCAGCAGCACACCCTCCGGCACGGTGCGGAGGATGTGCTGCATCTGGCGGGCCTGGTCTTGCAGTTGGGCCAGCAGTTCCTCGCGTTCGGCTTCGGCCTGGCGGCGCTTGGTGATGTCCACCGAGCTGCAGCACAGCGCGTAAGGCTTCCCCTGCTCGTCGTACAGCAGGAAGGTACTGGTGAAGTAGGGGCGGCCAGAAACCGACCCGTTCAGTTCGTCGTTGCTGGGTCGACCGCTGTCCAGCACGGCTTTTTCGTGGGGGTCCCACAGACCCTCGATCAGTTCCAGGGAGGGGAACAATTCGGCGTCGGTGCGACCAATGACCGGTGTATCCGGGGCCAGGCCGAGTCGCTCGCGCCACAGACGACTCGTCAACGTGTAGCGACCGGCCAGGTCTTTGACGTAAAAAACGGCCGGGATGTTGTCGAAGATATCCTGTAGCTGCTGGCGGGTATAGCAGACTTCGGTGGGGGATAGCGGCGCGTCTAACTGCTCGGCCAGGGCGGCGGCGCGGGCTTCGGCCTGCTGGAGCTTCGCCTCCAGCTCGGCGATGCGAGCCTGTAATTGGGCAGTTGTAGCCATGGCGATCTTCCCTGCCACGAGATTGTCCGCTATTAGCGGGTCGATGGGTACGACGGATACCAACGCCTACCGTCATGATACATGAGGAACGCGCGGGCAGGCAACCGCGTTCAATCGGCGGCGGCAGGGGCGGAACATGTTCCGCCCCTACCAATCACCAACAACCAATCACCAATTACCAAAAACCAACCACCGGCCCCGTCAGGCCAGCGTGAAATAATCGGCGGTGGCCGGCGCGAAGCCCTCTGCCTGGAACGCGCCGCTGGCCGGGTCCTGGACGTAGCGGCCCGCGTAATCGCCGGACACGATGCGGCGCAGCATCGCCACCAGGTGATCGACCTCGGCGCGGTCGTTGTAGCAGCCAAAGCTGATGCGCGTCAGGCCGGGCAGGTTGGCCTTGATGCCCTGCCGGATTTCCCCCTGGTAAGCGCTGCCGGTGGTCTCGTCCACGTCGAGCAGGTCCAGCAAATAGGGGTGCGCGCAGAAGCAGCCGTTGCGCACGCCGATGCCGCCCTCCACCCCCAGGATGGCCGAAACCAGGTAGTGACTCATCCCGTCCACGGTGAAGGGCACCACGCCCACTTTTTCGGCGGCGCGGGCCGGGTCAGTGATGCCGTAGACGCGCACCCCGTCGATGGTCGCCAGTTCGGCCAGCAGGTGGGCAGTCAGCGCGGCTTCGTGGGCGGCCAGGTTATCCAGGCCGATCTGTTCCAGGCACAGCATGGCCTGGGCCATGGCCACCGCGCCGACCACGTTGGGGCTGCCGGCCTCCTCTTTATCGGGCAGCCCGGCCCACATGACCGAATCGACCGTCACAATATCGACCACGCCGCCGCCGACCATATCCGGCTCGCCCAACAAAAAGGTCGCCCGCGGGCCGATCAGGGCACCGGTCCCGAAGGGTGCGTACATCTTGTGGGCGGAGAGACACACGTAATCCAGATGGCCGGGATCGTCGTCGGGGCGCATGTCGACAGCGCGGTGGGGGGCCAGTTGGGCCGTATCCACCAGGATTTGCGCCCCGGCGGCATGTGCGCGCTCCGCGATCAGGTGCATCGGGTTGATGTAGCCGGTCACGTTAGACGCGCCGGTGACGGCCACCAGCCGCACCCGCCCGGCATACTGGGCCAGCAGGGCGTCCAGGTGATCGAGGTCCAGCGCGCCCACGGCGTCGACGCGCACGTGCTCCACCACGGCCCGCGCCCGCCAGGGCAGGTCGTTGCTGTGATGCTCCATCAGGGTGGTGATCACCACGTCGTCCTCGTCCAGGATCAGGCGGCGCGCCAGCTTATTGAGGGCTTCCGTGCTGTTTTTGCCGAAGATGGCGACGTTGGTGGCGGGGTCCGCGCCGACGAAACGGCAGGTGATGGCGTGGGCGGCTTCGTAGGCGTCGGTGGCGACCTGGCTCTTGAAGCCGGTGCCGCGGTGGACGCTGGAATACCAGGTCATAAATTCGTGAACTTTGTCCATCACGGGGCGCAGGACGGGGGTGCTGGCGGCGTTGTCGAAGTTGACGTAGGGGCGCGTGCGGCCATCCAGCAGCGGCACGTGGGCATCGATCCCGACGACATTCTGGCGGATGTTGGCTAAGCTGAGACATCGACCATTCTGAACGACGGCAGGGGGTATTGTCATCTTGAGGCGGCTCCTTACGGGTGGGTTATCGAAACAGGTGGGCGCGGCACCGCTTCGCCGGCAGTGCGTCCCCCGTACCCTACTGTACCGTGATCCGGGCCGGGTGTCGCCCTCTTAATCCGCACCACACCGGCGGACGAAAGTCAAGATCAGGCGCCTAATCAACACGCGCATGAGAAAAACCAAACAATTTGTGAATCTCGGCAGGTTGAGGCTAGATAGCAGGTCGGAAATATGATATTATCGGTATAATATATAGTAAAAGTGTTAAACGGCAACAAACTAGACGCTTTTTGGGAACAAATATGGCGCATTGGCACGCGACAATAGTGCTCATCACGCCAGCCGCTAGCATGAGCAGGGATTTGTTTTGTCAGGCACTCCCCCACCTTCCATACCTGAAACCCGGCCTGCTGCATCACTCAATGACCGTGAATTTACCCTATCAATAGATGATCTTGGATTTTGTCTGGAGAAAAATATGATGAACAAGTATTTCTTACGCATTTTCGTAGGGGCCGGCGGCCTGCTGTTGATCGTGGCGCTGGCAGCGGCCACCTCCAGCGGGCAGCCCGTGCTCATCCAGGCCGCGGACGAGATCAGCCTGTGGGCGCTGAGCACCAACGAACTGCAGTTGATGGGCGCGGACGGCTACGAGTACGTCGTGCCGGGGCACGGCTTCCCGGTGGCGGCGTGTGGGATCGGCGGCTAACACAACCGGACGGCCACACAGCTAAACGATCACCAAACAAAAACGGCGGACCGCAATCCGCCGTTTGTGCGTCATTCGGCCTCAGGCGCGGCGCCATCAGGGGGCACCTGCGCCGGGGAGTGAGGGACGTCACGGACGCTGGCGTGTCCGGCTGGACGCCCCTCTGCACAAAACCCGGTCGCGTCAATCGATGCGGGGCGGCCCGGCTGTGAGGCGCGCCTCCCAATCAGCCCGGCCCGGCACTTCCCACAGGGCTTCGATCCACCAGGTGGCGCCGGCCTCCGCCCAGGGGTGGACCTTGTCCGCCGCCGCTGCCGGGTCGCCGGCGGGCGTCACCCCTTCCGCCACGATGTCGAAGGGCGTGGTCGCTGCGCGGCGTTCGTCGACGTAGGCTTTCATGGCGCGGACGTGATCGGGCTTCATCTGGACGTGCTGGCCGGCCTCGTCCATCACGTTGGGCAGCAGGCCGTCCCACTGGAGGACGCGCCGCATGGACTTCGGGCGCGGCCAGGCACCCACCACCCACACCGGGATGCGCGGTTTTTGCACGGGCGGCGGCGGGTCCAGGTCCTTGCGGGTGGTTGCCTTCACCTGGTAATGCTGGCCCTGGAAGTTAAACGGCTGGCCCCGCCACAGCCCGTCCAGGATGGCCAGGCCTTCGTCCAGCAGTTCGGCGCGGACTTTGCGGTCGGTTTCCTCGCCGAATTCGGCGAAGCCGGTATCCAGCGCGCCCAGCCCCACCGAGAGGATCACGCGCCCGCCGGAAAGGTTGTCCAGCGCGGCGGTCTCACCGGCCAGCTTCCAGGGACGGTGGCGGGAGAGCGGCGTGAGCAGCGTGCCCAGGCGGATACGCTCGGTGCGCATGGCGGCGGCAGTCAGCGCCACCCACGGGTCGATACCCCACACGGGGTCCCACACGAAAAAGCCATCCCACCCGGCGGCTTCGGCCAGGTGCGCCAGGTCGGCGGCGGTACGGGCGTCGCCACGAGGAAGCACGAATCCAAACTGCATGGCTGCTCCTTTGCACCACCATCAGCGGGTAGACGGGAAGAGTCGCCCTCGGCGTCGGCCCGGTTGGCCGGGGGCCGGATCGATGAGTATAACACGGGGGCACGTGATTCCCGAACGTATGTTTAGAAAACGAAAAAACGCGGGAGGCGGTCGCAGAGACAGGCCCGGCAGATTCACAGCAGTGGGCGGGGAATCAAACGGGGACGAAACGTCGTCATGACGCACCGTCCCCGCGGGGTTAACGGTTAACGTCCGCCGTGCGGCTGAGCCGGGTTTATTCCGGCAGCTCCTGCATCACTTCCACCGCGCCGGACTTGATATCGGCGATGGCGGCGTCGGCGGCGTCGGTGATGGTCGCGTCCAGCTCGACCTCGCCAAAGGCGAAGGTCAGGCCGTCATTTTCCAGCGTCAGGTTGTAGGCCACGCCGCCCAGCACGCCGTTGGCGAGGTTGTCCAGCATATCGTTGATCACACTGGTCCAGTTGAAGACCTGGGAAGCGACGACGGTGTCCGGCCACTGCGGACTCTGGTCGCTCTGCGTGCCGAACCAGTAGCCGCCCGCCGCCTGGATGGCCTCGATGGCGCCCACCACCTGCTGCGCCGAGCCGGTCAGCACGTCCGCGCCCGCCGCGATCTGGGTCTGGGCGGTCTCGGCGGCGGCGGCCGTGTCGCTAAAGGAGCCGGTGTAAGCCAGCAGGACTTCGGCGTCAGGGTTGCTGGCGGCCACGCCCTGCTGGAAGCCGTTGATGTACAGCAGCGCGTCGCCCGCCGGGACCGGCCCGACGATTCCGATCACGCCGCTCTCGGTCAGCAAGCCGGCCATCACCCCGTTGACGTAACCGCCCTGTTCGGCAGCGGCTTCATAAGCGAAGATGTTGGTGATGCCCTGCTCCTCGCCGGTATCGGAGGCAGTGCCCCAGGCGAAGGAGGTCTCCGGGTATTCGGGCGCGATCTCAAACAGCGAGGTGCCATACTGCGTGCCATGCGCGATCACCAGGCCATAGCCCTCTTCGGCGTAATCGCGGAGGGCCTGGGCCGCCGCTGTGACATCAAACATGCCTTCTGTGTAAGCAATCTCCATTGCCTCCTCGCCGCCCTTTTCTGCCTGGACGGCCAGGAGCGCATCATAAATCGCCTGGCTCCAGGCCAGGTCGGTGACGCTGCTGGGCATCACGACAGCGACGCGGATCGCGCCAGCTTCTTCGGCGGCCGGCTGCTGAGTCAGCGCGACGACCACCACCACGGCCACGACGACCACCAGGGCGATGACCGCCAGGATAACAAGATTTCTTCTTTCCATGTGTGAACTCCTCCATGTCTTCTCGAAAAGCTCTATTATGAACGGCGTACAGGAGCATCAGTCACCGCGCTGGCCTGGTGTCCCCTCGCCAGAACGCGGCACTTCACTGCCACTGTAGAAAGCTCTGGCCGATCTGTCAAGTGCCAAAGGTGAGGAAGATCATCGGGCATTTGGCCGAACCGGCGGCGAACAGCAGTCAGCAGCGAGCGACAAGCGTCAGGCGGCCAGCGGTTGCGTAGGGGCGTCGGGCCGGGTGTTCCGGGTGTTCAGTTCCGGGCGTTCAATCGAACGCCCCTGCCCCATCGCGGGCGGGGCACGTCGGCGGTACACTGGATGCGGTGGCCGGGGAATATCCGGCAGACGGAGGCGACGATCCATGAAAATCCTGGCACTGGAACGGGAACTGCCCGGCGCAACAGACGAGGGATTCCTGACACACGCCCGCGCGGAGGCCGCCCGCGCCTGGGCGCTGCAACAAGAGGGCGTGATCCGCGAGTTATACTTCCGGGCGGACCGCAGCGAGGCGGTGCTGGTGCTGGAATGCGCCGACGTCGAGGAAGCACACGCCGTGCTGGCGACGCTGCCGCTGGTCCGGGCCGGGCTGATCGCCTTCGACGTGATCCCGCTGGTGGCCTATCCGGGTTTCGCGCGGCTGTTCGCGGATGACGTGTAGCGGCGAGTCGGAGAGTCATACTCATCAAGTTAAGCCCCAATTGATCAAGATTTGCAGCGTCGAAGAGGATTTCTTTCGTTTTTCTATACGAGCATGACGCGAGAAATCCCCTTCGATCTTCTTAAAAAGTGTACTTATCCCCCGCCATTGCCG
>DAOUEM010000032.1:0-14729 GCA_034430555.1 Anaerolineae bacterium
CCTGCGCTCGTGAGTCAGCGAACCCCAGCCGATAGATAACATTGTCCAGCCGACTTTCCAACAAAGCGAGCAGATTCTCACCGGTAAGACCCTGCAGGCGCTCCGCCTCTCGGAAGTAGCGCCGGAACTGGCGCTCCAGCACGCCGTACACCCGGCGCGCCTTCTGCTTCTCGCGTAGTTGCAAATTATAGTCCGACGCACGACCACGACGGAACTGCGCGTCGCGTCCGTGTTGGCCGGGGGGATATGATCGCCGTTCAAAGGAGCACTTGGGAGAAAGGCAGCGGGAGCCTTTCAGGAAGAGCTTTTCACCTTCTCTACGGCAGAGTTTACAAACGGGGCCACTATAACGTGCCATTGTTGTTCGTCATCCTCCGCAGATGAGAGCACTATGCAATTGGTCTTGCTTGACAACTTTACAGCCGGCCCTCCGCCCCGGCGCGGCGGCCAAGGGGAACTCGGGCGACTGATCGCGAACGGGTGTGACCGCGACGTGCCTTATACACGCCGCTTCTTGGGCGGCCGGCAGCCGTTGTGCGGCACCGGGGTCATGTCGGTGATGGAGCGGACCTTGATCCCGCTGGCCTGAATCGCCCGAATGGCGGCTTCGCGGCCAGGGCCGGGGCCTTTGATGATCACATCCACCTCTTGCAGGCCGTGTTCCTGCGCGTTGGTGCTGGCCTGCTGCGCCGCCAGCCGGGCTGCATAGGGCGTGCTTTTACGCGAGCCTTTGAAGCCGGAGGTCCCGGCGCTGGCCCAGGCGATCACGTTGCCCTGCTGGTCCGTCATGCTGACGATCGTATTGTTGAAGGTGGCATGAATGTGCGCCTGGCCGTACGGTATGTTCTTTTTGACTTTACGCGCCCCACCACGGCGGGGTGCTCTTTTACGTCCCATGCCTAGTTCATCCTACCTTACTGATGTCGGTATTGTTGGTGAAGACCTTCCGCAACCCTGGCCGGCAGCGGCCGGACCGGTTTGCGGCCTGCTGCCGCCCGACCCCTTGCGTCGCCCCCCCTCAGGCCAGCAGGACGTGTGGAAGCACGCCCTGCCTGGGGTGGAGCGAGGGGTGGGCCGCCGGGAGCGCGGGCGGTCGTCCTCTGGCGCCGGGTATGACCCTGCGCCTTATTTCTTCTTCATGCCGCGACGACGCCCGCGTCCGGCCACCGTCTTCTTGGGGCCTTTGCGCGTGCGTGCGTTGGTCTTGGTGCGCTGCCCGTGCACCGGCAGGTGATACCGGTGCCGCAGCCCTTTGTAGCAGCCGATCTCCTGCAGGCGCTTGATGTTCATCTGCACCTCGCGGCGCAGGTCAGCTTCCAGCCGGTACTTCGCGATCTCCTGCCGGATGGCATTGGCGTCCGCTTCTGTCAGGTCTTTCGTGCGGATATCGGGATCGACGCCGGCGGCCGTCAGGACTTCCTGGCTGCGCGTGTGCCCGACGCCGTACAGGTATGTCAGGCTGATTTCGATCCGCTTATCGCGCGGCAAGTCTACGCCTTGAATACGCATGCGAATTTATTCCTCGGTGTTTAGCCCTGGCGCTGCTTGTGCTTGGGATTATCGCAGATCACCATCACACGACCGTGACGCTTAATCACCTTGCACTTGGGGCAGCGCCGCTTTACGGATGCAGATACTTTCATGGTCTGTCCCCTGAATTTACTTTGCCAGCAGACGCAAAATAGCATTTTACCAGATAACACTGCCTGAGTCTAGGGGCCTTTCGTCAAAATGAAGGGTTCGCCGTTCGGAGTGACGGCGATCGTATGCTCGAAATGGGCACACAGCGAGCCATCTTTGGTGACCACCGTCCAGTGATCGTCCCGCACACGAGTCTCCGGCAGCCCGGCGTTGACCATTGGCTCCAGGGCGAAGGTCATGCCCGGCTTCAACGGCACGCTGTGCCAGCCCCGGGTGCGGGCGCGGCGCGGCCACCAGTTGGGAATCTGCGGTTCTTCGTGCATCTCCCGGCCCACGCCGTGTCCGGTGTACTCCCGCACGACGCTGTAGCCGTGCTTTTCCACAAACTTCTGGACGGACTTGCTGATTTCGCTGGACTCGCGGCCCGGCGTGCACAGCTCGATGCCGACCCACAGCGCCTGCTTGGTGACATCCAGCAGTTTTTGTACGGCAGGGCTGATCGTCCCCACCCCCATCGTAAAGGCCGAGTCCGCCACGTAACCCTGGTAGATCGTGCCGCAGTCCAGGCTGATGATGTCGCCTTCCTGCAAGACACGTTCGGCGGACGGGATGCCATGCACCAGCTCGTTGTTGACGCTGGCCGTGATCGTCGCCGGGAAGGGGTGCGGGCCGCCGGGCGGATACCCCAGGAAGGCCGCCGTGGCCTGATGCTTGGCCAGCACCGCCGCCGCGATCTGGTCCAGTTCCAGCGTGCTGACGCCGGGGCGCACGGCGGCGCGCATGGCCGCATGGGCCTCGGCGTTGATGCGCCCGGCCTCGCGCATGATGGCGATCTCTTCGGCAGTTTTGTAGTTGATAGCCATGCTGCTTCCGGTGCTCCGTCAGGCCCGATCAGGCTGCTGCGTCTCTTAGGCTGCGTCTTCCAGTGCCGCGATGACGGCTTCGCCCACCGCCTCGATCGACTTCTCGGCGTTCACTTCCAGCAGCAGCCCCTGGTCGCGGTAGTAGTCCAGCAGCGGCTGCGTTTTGGCGTGGAAGTCGCCGATGCGCTTGCGCACGGCGTCCGGCTGGTCGTCGGGCCGGGTGAACAACTGGCCGCCGTCGATGTCGCAGACGCCGGTTTGCTGCGGCGGGTTGTACTTCTGGTGGTAGATGTGTTTTTCATCCAACGCACACTGAAGCCGTCCGCTGATTCGTTCGATCGCCTCTTCGTCGCTGATGTGCAGGTAGACAACCGCCGTCAGCCGGCGGCCCATCTCGGCCATCAGCGCGTCGAGCGCTTCGGCCTGGGGCCGGGTCCGGGGGAAGCCATCCAGGATGAAGCCGTTGGCGGCGTCGTCCTGGCTGATGCGTTCCCTGACGATCTGGATGGTGATGTCATCCGGCACCAGGTCGCCCCGAGCCATGATGTCCTGCACCTGGCGGGCCAGCGGGGTATCCTGATCTTTCATCGCCCGGAACAGGCCGCCGCTGGTGATATGCGGGATGCGCAGGTGGTCTATCAGCGTGGCTGCCTGGGTGCCTTTACCGGCCCCCTGCACGCCCATCATGATGAGAAACATGTCATCCCCCCTTCAATAACTCGCTGCCGCAGCGGCAGGTCGCTGCGGGTTGTGGTGGCCGGTCAGCGGATGAAGCTGTCGTAGTTCCGCATCACGAGTTGTGCTTCCAGCTGCCGCATGGTGTCGATCACCACGCCGACCACGATGATCAGGCCGGCGCTGCTGATGACGCCCGCCGGGTTGCTGCCGAAGGTGGCTCCCGTTCCGGGGAACAGGATGCCGTTCAGCAGTTGGACTGCCCCCGGCAGGACCGCCACCACCCCCAGGAAGACCGCGCCGACCAGCGTAATGCGGCGCACTACCGCCGTGATGTAATCCTGCGTGCGCTTGCCGGGCCGGATGCCAGGGATGAAACCGCCCTGCCGCTGCAAGTTCTCGCCCAGGCCCTGGTTCTGGACCATCACGTCCGTATAGAAGTAGGTGAAGCCCACCACCAGCAGGAAGTAAAACAGCCAGTACGTCATCCCCTGCTGGTTGCCGAAGGTCGTCTGGATCGACTCGCCGACTGGCCCCTGCGGGAAAAAGCTCACGATGATGGCCGGGAAGGCGATGATCGCCTGGGCGAAGATCAGCGGGATCATGCCCGCCGTGTTGACGCGCAGCGGGATGTGCGTGCTGCCGCCGCCGTAGACCTTGCGCCCGCGCACCCGCTTGCCGTACTGCACCGGGATGCGCCGCTGGCCTTCCTGCACGATCACGATGACGAAGACCGTCACCAGCGTCAGCACCACGAAGACCGCCACGTTGTACACCACGTTGACGCTGTTGAGCACCAACCGCCCGAAGTTGAACGGAACTTTTGCCACGATACCGGCGAAGATGATGACGCTCAAGCCCTGGCCGATGCCCTGCTCGGTGATCAGGTCGCCCAGCCAGATGGCGAACATGGTGCCCGCCGTCATGGTGACGATGGTCGACAGCGTGACGAAGGGGTCCGTCCCGAAGTTCGGGATGATCGGCTCACCGCCGACGGAGCTGAAGATGTTGATCTGACCCCAGGCTTGCAGCGCCGCCATCGGGATGGCCAGGTAGTAGGTGTACTGGTTGATTTTGTCCTGGCCGCCCGGCTCGCGGGAGATGGCTTCCAGGCGCGGGATGATCGGCGTCAGCAGCGTGAGGATGATGTTGGCGGTGATGAAAGGGTACACGCCGTTGGCGATCACGCTGAAGTTGGAGATGGCCCCACCCGACAGCAGATTGAGGACCTCCGCGATGCCGGAGACCCCGCTTTCGGGCGAGAACACCTGGTTCAAGGCCTCTTTATTAACGCCCGGCACAGGAACGTGCGTTGCGAACTGATAGACCACCAGGATCAGCAGCGTATACAGCAGCTTGTTCCGCAGGTCTGGGAGACGGAAGGAATTCCGCAATGCCTCGATCATGTGTGTTTCCTCAAGCTAGTGTCCGGTCACTGACGGCGGTGCGGGCAGCCGATGGTGCTGCCGCCCGCGCCACGCCGGGAACAACGCGTTTAGAGTGTACCGTAGAACCGCCCGGTTGGCTGAAGCGCCAGGGCGATTCTAATGGATCTTTTACTCGGCCCGCAGCGCTTCAAGCTGCTCTTTGCGCAGCTTCTTAATCGTCGCCCTGGCCCCGGTGACCAGCAGCTCCAGCTTCTGGGTGCTGCCGCCCGCGGCTTCGATCTTTTCCTGGGCGGATTTGGAGAAGCGATGCGCCTGGACGGCCAGCTTCTTGTCCAGCTCACCCCGGCCCAGGATCACGACCGGATCGTGCACGTCGCGGATCAACCCCTTGGCTTTGAGGGTCTCTGGCGTGACGTCGTCGCCCTTGGCGAAACGGGCTGCCAGCTCGTCCACGTTCACTTCCTGGTACTCGATGCGGAACAGGTTGGTGAAGCCGCGCTTAAAGGGCAGACGCCGCGCCAGGGGCAGCTGGCCACCCTCGAAGTAGAGGCCCTTGCCGCCGCCGCTGCGCGCGTTCTGACCCTTGGTGCCGCGACCGGCCGTCTTGCCCTGGCCGGCGGCGATACCACGACCCACGCGGGTTCTGTTCTTTTTGGCGCCCGGCGCGGGGCGCAGGTCATGCAGTTTCATCGTTCTCAACTTCCTCAACGCTCACCAGGTGTTCCACCTTTTTGATCATGCCCTTAATCACGGGCGTTGGCTTGTGGAACACGCTCTGGTTCATCTTGCGCAATCCCAGCGCGCGGATGGTCCGTTTCTGTTTGACGTTGTAACCGATGGCGCTCTTGACCAGGGTGATTTTCAGGCTTTTTTCGCTCATGCCTCTTCCTCACCTCGCTTGCTGCGGCGCCAGAACGGCTGGATATCTTTCGGGTCTTTACCGCGCATCGCGGCCAGCTCCTCCACCTGTTTGAGCTGCTGCAGGCCATTCAGCGTGGCGAAGGCCACGTTGAGGATATTGGCGCTGCCCTGGCTCTTGCTCAGGATATCGCGGACGCCGACCGCTTCCAGCACGGCGCGCACGCCGCCGCCGGCGATCACGCCGGTGCCGGGCGAGGCCGGGCGCAGCAGCACGCGCGCCCCCCCATGACGGCCGATCACCTCGTGCGGGATCGTTTTCCCGGCCAGGGCCACCGGGCCCATCATCTTACGGGCCTGCTCGGACCCTTTGCGGATGCTGTCCGGTACGCCGCGGCTCTTGCCGATGCCGATGCCGACCTGACCCTTGTTATCGCCCACCACCACCACCGTGCGGAAGGCGAAGTGACGCCCGCCCTTGACCACCTTGGCCACGCGGGTGATGTCGATCACGCGCTCGTCGAATTCGTCGCGTTCTTCTACACGGCGGTTGCGCCGGGGTTTACCTTTTCCTGGTTTTCCTGCCATGAGAATATCTCCCTAGAATTCCAAGCCAGCTTCGCGGGCGCCCTCGGCCAGGGCCTTGACGCGCCCCTGGTATCGCCAGCCGCCACGGTCGAAGACTACCGACGTGATTCCGGCCTCTTTGGCCCGCTCGCCGACCGTCTTGCCGACGATCTTGGCGGCCTCAGACTTGGTCTTGCCGGCCACCTGCTTTTGCACCTCGCCATCGATGGTGGAGGCAGAGACCAGCGTGTGGCCCTTCAGGTCGTCGATGATTTGCACGTAAATATTCTCGCTGCTGCGGTAGACGTTCAGGCGAGGCCGTTCGGCTGTGCCGGAGAGCCGCCCCCGCACGCGGCGATGGCGGCGCTGCCGCGCCACTGTTTTTTTGTCTGTCTTAGCCATGCGTTAACCCACCTTCCCGGCTTTACCGGCCTTGCGGCGCACGTATTCGCCCTGGTAGCGCACGCCCTTGCCCTTATAAGGCTCCGGCGGCCGCCACTGGCGAATCTCGGCGGCGATCTGGCCAACCTGTTGCTTGTCGATGCCCGATACGATGATGGTGCGACCGCGGTCTTCTACCTCAAAGCTGATGTTTTCCGGCGACTCGATCACCACGTCATGGGAGAACCCCAGCTTCATCACCAGGTTCTGGCCTTCCAGCACGGCGCTGTAACCGACGCCGTGGACTTCCAGCACCTTGCGGAAGCCTTCGCTGACGCCGACCACCATGTTGTTGAGCAGCGCCCGGGATAGGCCGTGCAGCGAGCGGTGGTGACGCTGGTCGGTGGGCCGGGTGACCAGTATCTGACCGTCTTCTTCTTTGATGGTGATATCCGGGTGGAAGGCCTGCTGCAGCATACCCTTGGGACCCTTCACCGTCACGTCAGGGCCGTCTATCGTCACCTGGACCTTGGCGGGCAAGGCGATGGGTTGTTTTCCGATTCGAGACATGAGATAACGCCCTTCCCTTACCAGACCTGGCAGAGCACTTCGCCGCCGATACCCTTGCGGCGGGCGTCCTGCGCCGTCATGATGCCCTGCGAAGTCGAAACGACGGCAACGCCCATGCCGCTCAGCACCCAGGGCAGGTCGTCGTGTTTTTTATACACGCGGCGCCCCGGCTTGCTGACGCGTTCCAGGCCGGTGATGACCGGGCGGCGGTTGCGGCGATCGCCGTAGTACTTGAGTTTGATTTGGATCATGGGGCCGGGTATTTCGTTGCCGACCTCGTATCCTTCCACGTAACCTTCTTCCGTCAGGATGCGCGTAATTTCCACTTTGAGCTTGGAATGGGGCACGGGCACGGTGGTGTGTCCGGCCATCAGCGCATTACGCACGCGGGTGAGCATATCTGCGACTGGATCGCTGTACATGGGCCGCTCCTACCAGCTAGATTTGACCACGCCAGGGATTTTGCCCTGGAGGGCCAGCTCGCGGAAGTGGATGCGGCACAGGCCGAAGCGACGTATGTAACCGCGCGGCCGCCCGCACACATTGCCGGAGTTCGGATCGACATACTGGCAGCGATTGCGGACGCGCACCTTGTACTTGCGCTTCTTTTCGCGGGCTACCATGGACTTCTTCGCCATCAGGTAATAACCTCCTCCTGCCCTGGCGGTCGCTTAAACGGGCGACGCATAGCCAGGGTGGTTAGCTTCTATTGGTTGTCGCCAAAGGGCATACCCAGCAGCCCCAGGAGCTGCCGCCCTTCTTCATCGGTCCGGGCGCTGGTCACGATAGTGATCTCCATACCCCGTACCTTGTCGATCTTGTCGTACTGGATTTCGGGGAAGTTCAACTGCTCGCGCAGGCCCAGCGTGTAGTTGCCGCGCCCGTCGAAGGCGTCCGGGCTGACGCCGCGGAAGTCGCGCATGCGGGGCAGTGCCACGTTGAACAGCCGGTCCAGCAGCGCCCACATCTTTTCCCCGCGCAGCGTGACCTTGACGCCGATGCTGCGGCCTTCGCGCAGCTTATAGGTGGCGATGCTCTTGCGCGCCTTGGTGATGACCGGGTTCTGGCCGGTGATGGTGCGCAGATCGTCCACCGCGTGGTCGAGTGCCTTGGGGTTATCCAGGGCCTCGCCGACCCCGATGTTGACCACCATCTTCTTGATGGTCGGGACCTGCATGATGCTGGAATAGTTAAATTCCTTCATCAATGCGGGAGTTACTTCGTTCCGGTAACGTTCCTTGAGTGCTGATGTAGCCATGAGCTTTCCTTATACTGCCTAGTCGATGTCCGCGCCGCAGGCCCGGCAGACACGCACCTTGCCGCCATCTTCGTTGATGCGGAAGCCGACACGGGTGCGAGCATCGCACTGGCTGCACACGAGCATCACGTTGCTCAGGTGCAGCGGCGCTTCGAACTCGATAATGCCGGGCTGTACCTGCTGCCGCCCGGCCTGCATGGGCCGCTGGTGCTTGCGGGCGATGTTGATCTGCGCCACCACCACGCGGTTATCCCTGGGAATGACACGCAGCACTTCCCCGCGCGCCCCGATGTCTTTGCCGGTGATCACTTCGACGGTGTCACCCTTTTTGATCCGTTGCATGATTACGTCCCCTTACAAGGTCTCCGGGGCCAGCGAGACGATCTTCATGAAGCCCTTTTCGCGCAGTTCGCGCGCCACCGGGCCAAAGATGCGCGTCCCCTTTGGGTTTTGCGTTTCCCCGTCCAGGATGACGGCGGCGTTTTCATCAAACTTGATGTAGGAGCCGTCGCTGCGGCGTATTTCTTTGGCGGTGCGAACGACCACGGCGCGCACCACGTCGCTCTTTTTGACAGAACCCTGCGGCGAGGCGGACTTCACCGTGCCGATGAAGATATCGCCCACCGAGGCGCTCCGGCGCTTGGAGCCGCCCAGGATGCGGATGACCAGGATCTCGCGGGCACCAGTGTTGTCGGCGACATTCAGCCGACTCTCAGTTTGAATCATGACGGTCTACTCCTCGTCGCCTTCCGGCTCGACTGGCGCCGTCGGCTCGTCTGCTGGCGCCGCCGGTTCATCCACTGGCTCATCCACTGGCTCATCTACCGGCGCATCTGCTGGTTCATCCACTGGCTCATCTACCGGTGCATCCGCCGGTGCATCCGCCGGTGCATCCGCCGGTGCATCCGCCGCGACAGTATCGTCGACTGCCTCTTCGACGGGCGCGGCGGGTTCTTCCACCGCCGGCTCCGCTGTTTCTGTCGCCACCGTGGCGGCAGCTACGACGGTATCGTCGGTCGCTTCGGCAGCTGCCTCGGCGGCCGCTTCGGATTCCGGCTCGGCGACCAGTTCGGCAGCGATCACCTGGGCTTCAGGCGCTTCGGCTTCCTGGGCAGCCGCGTCGGCAGCCGCTTCGGAAATTTTCTGGACGATTTCTTCCACCACCCAGCGTTTGTGCTTGCTGAGGGGGCGGCTCTCGACGATGCGGACCATGCTGCCCACCGTGATGGCGTTGCTCTCATCATGCGCAAAATACTTCTTGACCGTGGTCATGGTCTTGCCATACAGGCGGTGCTGGCCGGTCGTCGACACGGCGACCACCACCGTTTTGTTCATCTTGTCGCTCACGACGCGGCCAACCAGCCGTCGACGATTATTCGGCATTGCCTTCCCCTTCTTGCCGGACGAGCGCGGCAGCCAACTGGCGTTCCCGCAGCACAGTGTGATAGCGGGCAACGTCTTTGCGCAGGAGGCGCAGGCGCGTGTAATCTTCCAGCGATCCCACTTCCACCTGGAAGCGCAGGTTGAACAGCTCGGCCTTGGCATCCTCGATGGTGCTGCGGATTTCGTTATCGTTCATCTGGCGAATGTCTGCTGCTTTCATCACGAAACCTCCTCGCCGGTGATGGGGTCCGTGCGCTTAACGAACTTGGTGCGGATGGGCAGTTTGTAGGAGGCCAGGTGGAGCGCCTCTTTGGCCACCTCTTCCGACACGCCGGCCATCTCGAAGAGGACGCGCCCTGGCTTCACCACGGCCACCCAGTGATCCACCGAGCCTTTGCCTTTACCCATGCGGGTTTCGGCGGGCTTGGCCGTGACGGGCTTGTCTGGGAAGATGCGGATCCAGACCTTACCCCGGCGCTTGATGTGCCGCACGATGGTGCGGCGGCAGGCTTCGATCTGACGGCTGGTGATCCAGGCCGGTTCCATCGCCTGCAGGCCGTAATCGCCAAACTGCACCTTGGCGCCGCGATGGGCTTTGCCCTTCATGCGGCCGCGCATTTGCTTGCGGTACTTGACCCGTTTTGGCATCAACATATTCGTAAACTCCAGCTATCAGCTATCAGCCGTCAGCGGGGGCGACCCACTGGCCGCCGGCTGGCTATTGGCTGACGTAAACGTCGGCAGCTTCGGCTTCTTCCGTAAGCTGTTCGCCCTTGTAAATCCACACTTTGACTCCGATGCGCCCAAAGGTGGTCAGGGCCTCGGCGGTCCCGTAGTCGATGTTGGCGCGCAGCGTGTTGCGCGGCACGCGTCCATCCACCTGCCACTCGCGGCGGGCCATTTCCGAGCCGCCCAGGCGCCCGCTGACCTGCACACGGATGCCCTGCGCCCCCTGGCGCATGGCCTGGGTGATGGCGCGCTTCATGGCGCGGCTGTGGCTGATGCGGCGCTCCAGCTGGCCGGAGATATTGCGGGCCACCAGTGTGGAGTCCAGGTCGGGCTTTTCGATCTCTTCCACCTCGATCTTCACCGTCTTGCCGGTCAACTGTTCCAGCGTGGTGCGCAGTTTTTTGACGTTGTCGCCCTTGCGCCCGATGACGATGCCCGGTTTAGCGGTGTGCAGGGTGATCACGACCTGATTGGGGAAGCGCTCGATCTCCACGCGGGAGATGGCCGCGCGCGTGCCCTCACCGATGATCATGCGGCGGATTTCAAAATCCTCCTGGAGCAGCTCGCGGTAGCGGTCGCCTTCGGCGAACCAGCGGGCGTCCCAGTCGCGGATGACCTTCAGACGGAAGCCAATGGGGTGTATTTTACGACCCATAAATCGCTTATTCCTCTCGCTCTTCCAGGATCACAGTCAGGTGAGCGCTGCGCTTGACGCGCGGCTTGTAGCGCCCACGCGCGCCGGCCTTCACGCGCTTCAGACTGGGGCCTTCATCGGCCGTAATGGTGTGAATGTACAGGTCCTGGCGGTTGAGTTCGAAATTTTCTTCCGCATTGGCGATGGCCGACTCCAGCGTCTTGAGGGTCAGCGCAGCGCCCTTCTGCGGCATGAACTTGAGGACGATCGATGCTTCGTCCGCAAACATACCCCGGACCTGGTCGGCGACCAGGCGTAACTTTTGGGCCGAGATCGGTAAGTGTTTGGTAACTGCTTGTACGCGCATCGTAACCGCCTCAACGTCTCTTCTTACGTTCGCCCTCATGCCCGCGGTAGGTGCGGGTGGGAGCAAACTCGCCCAGTTTGTGGCCGACCATGTTCTCAGTAATGTAGATCGGGACATGGCGGCGCCCGTCATGTACGGCGATGGTATGGCCGACCATCTGCGGGAAAATTGTGCTGGCGCGGCTCCAGGTCCGGATCACGCGCTTTTCGCCGCTCTCATTCATCTGCTCGATACGGTGCAGCAGTTTTGGCTGAATGAACGGCCCTTTTTTGAGTGAACGCGACATACTCGCCTCTCCTTATTACCGACGCTTGCGCCCACGACGGCGGACGATGTATTTCTCGGTCCGCTTGTTGTGGCGGGTCTTGTGGCCGCGGGCCGGCTTGCCCCAGGGGGTTTTCGGCCCCGGCATCCCGATGGGCGAGCGTCCTTCGCCGCCGCCATGCGGATGGCTGGCGGGGTCCATAGCGGAGCCACGGACGGTGGGCCGCCAGCCCAACCAGCGCTTGCGGCCGGCCTTCCCAAGTTTGATGTTGCCGTGGTCGGTGTTGCCGACCTGGCCCAGCGTCGCCATGCAGTTCTGGTTGACCAGGCGCATTTCGCCGCTGGGCAGGCGCAGCGTCACGTAGGCCCCTTCCTTCGCCAGTATCTGGGCGGAAGTGCCGGCGGCGCGCGCCATCTGGCCGCCGCGGCCCGGTTCCAGCTCGATGTTGTGTACCATCATGCCGACCGGGATGTTACGCAGCGGCAGAGCGTTGCCGGGGCGGATGTCCGCCTCGGGGCCGTTTTCGATGTGGTCGCCCACCTGCAAGCCGAGCGGGGCAACGATATAACGCTTCTCGCTGTCCTCGTACTGGAGGAGGGCAATGCGGGCCGACCGGTTAGGGTCGTACTCGATCGACACGACTTCGGCGGCGCAGTCGAACTTGTTGCGCTTGAAGTCGATGATGCGGTAGCGGCGCTTGTGGCCGCCGCCCCGGTGCCGCACCGTGATGCGCCCGGTATTGTTGCGCCCGGCGCGTTTGCGCAGATCGGTCAGCAGCGATTTCTCCGGCTTGCTGCGCGTGATTTCCTCGAAGGTGTGGCCCGTCATGTCGCGGCGGCCGGGCGATGTGGGCTTATACTTCTTGACTGGCATGGTTCACGTCCTGTTACCGACTCTACAGATTGAACAGATCGATGCTCTGGCCCGGCAGAAGCGTGATGACGGCCTTTTTCCAGGCTTTCTTGCGCTGGTAGGTGCGCGCACCCCGGCGGCCACGCTTGGCCGGCATGATCATCGTCGCCACTTTGTCGACCGTTACGTCGAAGATCACCTCGACGGCCTCTTTGATCTGGACCTTGTTGGCCCGCACGTCCACCTGGAAGGTGTACTGGCGATCTTCGGAGGCCATGACGTTGGTTTTTTCGGTGACCACGGGGCGCACAATCACGTCGTAAAGATGAATGTTGGCCATGTGATCAACCCTCCTGCACCGTGCCCAGGTAAGACTGGATGACTTCCAGGCTGGCCAGGGGCATGATGACCTTGTCGTGACTGAATAGATCGCGGATGTTCAGGTAGCGGGCGTGCAGCGTCCGGGCCTTGGCCAGGTTACTCACGCTGCGCTTGACCATCACATCCTCTTCGCGACCGGCCAGCAGCACCAGGGTGCTGGCGTCGCCGGTCAGGTTGTGCAAGACATCCCGGGCCGCTCTGGTCTTGGCTTCACTGAAGGCCAACTCGTCCACCACGACGAGTTGATCGTCACGTACCAGGGCGCTCAGCGCGCTGCGCAGGGCAGCCCGGCGCATTTTGCGGGGCATGTCCTTGTTGTAGCTGCGCGGGCGCGGGCCAAAGGCCTTGCCGCCGCCGACAAAAATCGGCGCCCGGCGGCTGCCGTGGCGGGCGCGGCCGGTACCCTTCTGCCGGTACCACTTGGCCGTGGTGCGGTTCACTTCGCCGCGGGTTTTCGCCTTGTGCGTGCCCAGGCGGGCGTTCGCCATCTGGCGGACATAGGCCTGGTGCATCAGGTCGACGTTTATTTTTGCTTCAAAGATCTCGGCCGGGAGTTCGATCGTGTCGACCTCTTGACCGGCCATATTCCTCACCGGAACTTTCATGTCGTATGCTCCTGGAGGGCTACCGGCGGCTCTTACGTACGTGAGCCGGTTTGATCATGACCAGGCCGCCCTTTGCTCCGGGGACCGAGCCTTTGACCGCCAGCAAATGCCGCTCTTCGTCAATGACCATTACTTCCAGATTCTGCGCGGTGATCCGCTCGTTACCCATCCGGCCCCCCATGCGCTTGCCTTTAAAGACACGGCCGGGCGTGCTGGTGGCGCCGATCGAGCCGGGCGCCCGTTCGCGGTCGGACTGGCCGTGGGTTTTCGGCTGGCGGTGAAAGCCATGCCGCTTGATCGTGCCGGCAAAGCCGCGCCCTTTGCTGGTGCCGACCACGTCCACGTGGTCGCCGACGGTAAAGGCCGAGCTGATCGTGATTTCCTGGCCTTCCTGCACGTCCATGTCGCCATTTTTGACCCGGAACTCGCGCAGGTAGCGCAGCGCAGGCAGGTTATTCCGCTTGAGATGCCCCAACTGGCCGCGGGTCAGGCGCTGGGGCTTGGTTTCCTCAAAGCCCAGCTGCACGGCCGTGTAACCGTCGCGGTCCGCCATGCGAACCTGGGTTACGTAGCAAGGCCCCGCCTGGATGACTGTCACTGGGGTGACTAATCCCTTTTCATCGAAGATTTGGGTCATCCCCACTTTTTTACCAATGATGCCCTTCATGGTACCTCCACGGGACTGTGGTCCGCAGGCCCGGCGGTGGGGAGCGAACCTACATCATCCCCATTTACTTACGGGTCAGAGCAAGCTTTGCCGCTGCTCCGACGGGCCATTCCGCTTGCCGGGCTAAATCTTGATCTCGATATCCACGCCTGCAGGCAGATTAAGCCGCATGAGAGTGTCGATAGTTTTACTATCCGGTTCCAACACGTCGATCAAGCGTTTGTGCGTGCGAATCTCGAAGTGCTCCTGCGAGTTCTTGTCGATAAAGCTGGAGCGGCGCACGGTAAACCGCTCGATACGGGTGGGCAGCGGCACCGGGCCGACAACCCGCGCGCCCGTGCGTTCGGCGGTCTCTACGATGCGGCGGGCCGACTGATCCAGGACCCGGTGATCGTATGCCTTCAGGCGAATTCGTATCTTCTGCTTTGCCATAGTTCTCCTCTGGCAGCGCGGCCGGCGACCGGGGAATGTGTCTCCAGCCGCCGGCTTGCGGCTTCTACTCCAGGATGTCGGTAATGACGCCCGCGCCGACGGTCAGGCCGCCTTCGCGGATGGCGAACTTGGAGCCTTTTTCCAGCGCGACCGGGGTGATCAGCTCGACGATCAGGTTGACCGAGTCGCCGGGCATGACCATTTCGACGCCCT
>DAOUEM010000033.1:0-8692 GCA_034430555.1 Anaerolineae bacterium
GCGTACAACCTGGCGCTGGACTGGGCCGTCGTGCCCGGCCTGCTCACCCGCGGCTTCGACGGCGAGGCCGCGCTGGATATCGTGCGGGCTATGTTCATGCACGGCAGCATCACCCACCTGGGCGGCAACATGCTCTACCTGTGGATTTTCGGCGATAACCTGGAAGACCGCATGGGCATCCCGCTTTACCTGGGCTTTTACTTCGTGAGCGGTATCGCGGCGACGTTGGCCCAGGTCGCCATCGCCCCGGACTCGCCGGTCCCGCTGCTGGGGGCCAGCGGCGCGATTGCCGGTGTGCTGGGCGGCTACCTGCTGATGTTCCCCGGCGTGCGGGTGCGCGGCCTGATCTTCCTGGGCTACTTCGTGCGCCTGGCGGAGATATCCGCCGTGTGGGTGCTGGGCCTGTGGTTCGCGCTCCAGGTCTTTAACGGCACGATGACCATCGGCAGCATGGCCGGGGGCGGGGTGGCCTGGTTCGCGCACATCGGCGGTTTTGTGACCGGGCTGAGTATGATGTGGGTCTACCTGCGCTTGATGCCGCAGCCGCCGCCCACGGATCGCCGCCAGATGCTCTACGAGCGGCACGATCCGCGCGTGGGGCGCGGCAGTTGGTGGTAAAGGCGTGCCGTTGCACGTTCGCTGCTGCGCGTTTCCCGCCGACAGCACACTTTTTTTACAATTCCTTCATGGCGGCTCCACATCTCCCCGTTATGCTGGTGATCAGATAAGCGGTTTACCGGAATAGACGCTATCAGGAGGATAACATGCGCAGGCGAGGTGGGTACGGCAGGCCAATGATGATGCGGCGGCCTATGATGCGGCGTCGACCGATGATGATGCGGTCCCGGCCATTGTTCTGGAGACCGCGCCCCTTCTTCGGTGGCATGTGGCTGTTTTACGGCGGCGGACTGTTCCTGCTGCTGCTTCTGCTGGCGTCGATCATCCGGTAGGCGTCGACTTTCTCAGCTTCTCCCCTTTCCCCCAGGCGAGCGCACCCCCACGCTCGCCTCTTCTTTTGCGCGGACCGCTGGTGGCGATCCACATCATCTCCACACAGGGCCTTCACCATTTCTACACAAATGTCTTTTAACATACGAGCAGATGACAGAACACCGCGCACATAGCTGCGGTTTAACGGTTGAAAGGAACCACTCATGCACAAGAGATTTGCCGGTATCCTCGGAGTAGCGATTCTCGTCGGCGTCGTCCTGCTGGCGCTCAGCGCCGGGACGACTTATGCACAGGGACCGCGCCAGGGGCAGGGTCAGCGCGGCGGAAGGGCTGGCAGCCAGGGCAATACCGCCGGCCAGAACGGCCAGCAGCTGCACGACCCGCAGTTCTTGGCCGGTGATGCCGCCGGTACCGGGCGTTCAAATCGCGGTCAGGGCCGGGGCAGCCAGAGCCAGAGCGGTCAGAGCGGCATCGGGCAGGGGCTGTATACCGCCAACCAGGTCCCCGTTGAAGGTAACCTGACGGCTGACATCATCGCCGCGCTGACGGCGGGCCTGACCGATGAACATCACGCCTTCGACACCTACCAGGCCATCATCGACCAGTTTGGGCCGGTCGCGCCCTTCGTCAGCATTCAACGGGCGGAAGCGAATCATATCGCCGCGCTGGAACGCGTTTTCACAAGCTACGGCCTGGCTATCCCCGCGGTCGAGCCGCTGGCAGTGGATGCTGCTTTCGACAGCATGGCCGATGCCTGCGCTGCCGGGGCCGCCGCCGAAATCGCCAATTTCGCCCTGTACGACTCCTGGCTGGCGACGGTCAGCGATTACCCGGACCTGGTGCGCGTCTTCACGGCGCTGCGTGACGCCTCCGAGTTCAGTCACCTGCCGGCTTTCCAGGCTTGCGCCGGGTAGCGGTGACGGTTGGTTCGACGGATCATGGCCCGTGGCCCCCGGCTGTAAGCCGCGGCTGCGGGCCTTTGCTTTGGGCGGAGGACCGAACGAGGTAAGGTTAGTAAGTTGTTACAGATTGCCTATCGTGTTACCATACAGCGCAGGTAATTATTGCTCGAAGGCGATTAGCCGTCGTGAAACGCACGCGGATCTTCTTGATACTCTTGTTCGCCCTGCTGGCAGTGGCCGCGCTGACCATGACCGGCCTCGAGTCGATCCTGGCCCAGAACGATCCAACCCCCACCGGCACCGAATCCCCTACGCCCACCGAAACCCCGTACGGCAACTACGTCTACTACGACGACGTGTACCTGCGCGGCGGTCCCGGCCAGGATTTCGTCCCGGTCGGCCAGTTGATCGGCGGGATGCTGGTCCGTCCGGCGGCGCGCAGCGCGGACGGCGGCTGGGTGATGATCTATTACCGGTCGGGCTTTGGCTGGGTGCGCCGTGACCTGGTGTCCTGGCTGGATAACGTGGATGTGCTGCCCATCCTGGCGGCGGGGGTGACTCCCTCGCCGGACCCTGACAGCATCACGGCCACGCCCTTTTTCCCCACCGAGACGCCGGCCGGCAACTGGGCCAACGTCACCGGGGAAGGCGCCTACCTGCGGGCCGGGCCAGGCCGCACTTACCTGGTGCTGGGATCGCTGCACGCCGGGGACATGGTGATCCCGGTGGCGCGCGTCGAGGATTTCTCCTGGGTGATGGTGTATTACGAGGACAGCTTCGCCTGGGTGCAGTGGGACCTCATCCGCTGGCAGGAGGACCTCGATCCGCTGCCCATCATCCCGACGGATATTCCGGGCGCGCTGACGCCGACCATGACCTTCACCCCGTCGATCACGCCCTCGGTCACCGCGACGCCGTCGCCGACAGACACGCCCTCCGCGACTCCGACAGATACGTCAACGCCCACATTTACGTGGACGCCCACGTTTACGTGGACGCCGACGCTCACCTCGACGCCGACGCTCACCTCGACGCCGACAAATACCTCGACGGCGACGGCCACCTCGACGCCGACAGACACCGCCACGACTGCGCCTTCGACCACGCCTTCGGATACGCCGACGGATACGCCAACCGAGACGGCCATACCCACCGAGACGCCGGCGCCCTCGGCCACGCCGACGGATATGGCCACGCCGGTCCCCTCGAACACGCCCCCACCTTCCGCGACGGCGACGCCCGAGGTGGTGATCGGCACCACGACCACTGACGTGGACGTGTATTCCGGCTCGGATGTGCGCTACGCCATCATCGGCAACCTGCCGGCCAATACCGCGTTTGAACTGCTGGGTCAGAGTGGGGACGGGCTGTGGCTGTGGGTGTCCTACAGCGGCGGGCAGGGCTGGGTGCGCGCCGCGTACGTGAATATTATGGAAGGCGCGGGCGCGCTCGCGGTATTCGTGGTGGCCTCGCCGACGACGGCCCCGACGCTGACCCCGACCGATACGCCAACGCCAACGCCCACGGCGACGCCCACGGCAACGCCCACCGCCACGCCTACCGATGTCCCGACGGAGACCGCCACCCCGACCCCATCCGCGACGCCGACGGAAACGGCGACGGCTACGCACACGCCTTCCGACACGGCAACCGCCGCGCCGACCGAGCCGCCCCCGCCAACGGCCAGCGATACCCCGGTCGAGGTGGAATCGGCAGGGACGGCGGTTGGCGCGCTGCCGCCTCCGCCGACCTTCACGCCCATGCCGCCCCCGCTGGAACTGGCGACCGAAACGCCCACGGCAACCGCCGCGCCTTCCGAAACGCCGCAGCCGCCTGCCACCGAGGCCGCGCCGTTACCGTCGGAAGTGCCGACCGATCCGCCCAGCGCCGACACACCGGTGCCGACCACCGTCGCCCTGCTGCCGGACGGGCCGTCAGACGGCGGCGTGCCCGCCGAGACGAGCGCCCCCCCGCCGCTGTCGCCGGACCTGATCGGGGCCGGGATCATCGCGCTGGTGCTGGGCGTCTACCTGCTGGTGTATGCCGCCGGGGCCGCTAACGCCCACCTGTACGGCAATGGCTTTCTGATCAACACCTGCCCGGTCTGCCAGAAGGGCCGCCTGGAAGTCGTGGATCGCCCCCGGCGCTTCTTCGGCATTCCGCGGGTGCGCCGCACCGTGCACTGCGACTACTGCGGCTCGGTGCTGCGGCAGGTGCGCCGCCGCCGCTGGCTCTATACGGTCGATGGCGACGAGAACCCGGATATCTTCCGCCGCTACCACCGGCAGGTGATCTCCGATGCCGAGTTGATGGCGCTGGCCGCGCTGCGTGCTGTGCAATCGCCGCCGCCCCCCCCGCCGGAAGACTACGAGCCGCCGGAATACATCGAAGGCGAGCCGCCGGTGCGGTAGACCATCCCTGCCTGATCAGCCACAACCAGACGTATCAAACACGCGGGTTCGCGCACGCCCCCCCCCCCCCCCGTTTATTGGGGGGTAAAAGACAGGTGCAAAGACGCGCGATATCTGGTTTAATAGACGGTCCATACCCGGACAGGGTGTGAAACGTCTGTAAACCTTAGCAGCCGGCAACGCCGGATCGAGGCCGGCAGCAGCGGCCGCCAATAGCGGCGGCTCGCCGATCCACCAGCGCCTGCCGCCCGTCAATCCGACAGGAGAGCCCCATGCCCGCCTTCACGCCCGACTGGGTCAAGGATGCCATTTTTTACCAGATATTCCCGGACCGCTTCGCCACCAGCCAGGCCGTCGCCAAGCCCTCCAACCTCGAACCCTGGGATTCCGAGCCGACACCGCACGGATTTAAGGGCGGCGACCTGTTGGGCGTGGTCGAGCGGCTGGATTACCTGGTCGACCTGGGAATCAACGCCATCTACTTCAACCCGGTGTTCCAGTCGGCCTCTAACCACCGCTACCACACCCACGACTATTACCAGGTGGACCCCCTCCTGGGCGGCAATGACGCGCTGCGCCGACTGCTGGATGCGGCCCACGCGCGCGGCATCCGGGTGGTGTTGGACGGCGTCTTCAACCACGCCAGCCGGGGCTTTTTCCAGTTCAACCACCTGCTGGAATGCGGCGAGGCCTCCCCTTACGTGGACTGGTTCACGGTCCACGAGTTTCCGCTTAACGCCTACGATTGGGACGCCTTCGCCAACGGCGGCAAGCCCAATTATGACGCCTGGTGGGACCTGCCCGCCCTGCCCAAGCTCAACACGGATACCCCCGCCGTGCGGGAATTTATCTGGGGCGTGGCCGAGTACTGGGTGAAGTTTGGCATCGACGGTTGGCGGTTGGACGTGCCGGCGGAGATCGACGACCCGGCCTTCTGGCGGGAGTTCCGCCGGCGGGTCAAAGGGGCGAATCCGGAGGCTTACATCGTCGGCGAGATATGGGAGCCGGCCCCGCGCTGGCTGGAAGGCGACCAGTTCGACGCAGTGATGAACTACCTGTTCTCGCGCCCGGCCCTCGGCTTCTTCGGCGCGCGCACGCTGAGCGGCCTCAAGCATGGCCCCTATCCCGTCCAGGCGATGGACGCGGCTCGTTTCGCCGACGAAATCACCTACGCCATGGGCATCTATGACTGGGAGATTGTGCAGGCGCAGTTGAACCTGCTGGGCAGCCACGACACGCCGCGTGTCCTGTCGATGGTGGGCGCGGACGAGTCGGCGCTGCACCTGGCCACGTTGTGCCAGATGACGCTGCCCGGCGCGCCGAGCATCTATTACGGCGATGAGTTGGCCCTGCAGGGCGGCTACGAGCCGGCCTGCCGCAATACCATCGCCTGGGACAGGCTGGCCGCGCTCCAGGGCGAGACGTGGCAGGTCACGAAGGCGGCCATCGACCTGCGGCACGCGCACCCCGTGCTGCGGCGCGGGCGGTACGAGACCGTGCTGGCCGAGGGCGACACGCTGGCTTACCGCCGTTCGCTGGACGGCGTGACGGCCCTGGTGGCTTTTAACGTCGGCACCATGCCAGCGACGATGACCCTGCCGCACGCGGGCGGGCCTTTGCGAGTGGCCTACGGCGCACCGGAAGAATTTACCCAGGCCGATAGCCAGATCCGGATGACCCTGCCGGCCCGCCGCGGCGTGGTGTTGATCGGCTGATGGCCGTTTATCGGCAGGGACGAATGGCGATCCGCCCTCGTGCGGCCGACCAAAAAACCTTTA
This sequence comes from Anaerolineae bacterium, assembly GCA_034430555.1. Classification (GTDB taxonomy): domain Bacteria; phylum Chloroflexota; class Anaerolineae; order Aggregatilineales; family Ch27; genus DAOTXK01. The sequence continues at coordinate 6,043 of DAOUEM010000033.1, forward strand.
CAATGAAACTGACACTGAGGACACAGGTTCGATGGAAGCCCTAAACCAATCCCGGGGCGTGTTGAGCGACACACGTTTTGCCGGCCTGCGTAAGCTAAATGTATCGGAACGAAACCGTATGACTTTACAAGCTGCCTCTAACAAAAAAGACATCGTCCAGGAAGCCCAGCCCCGCAGCGACGCGCTGGTCGCCTTCCCAGATGGCACGATCCTGTCCGCGCCAGTCGGCACGCCGTTGGAGTTCTACGTCAGTGCCTGGTACGCCGGGCACGGTGGCGGGCTGCCAATGGCCGCCCTGGTGGACGGTGAGCTGCGCGAACTGACCATCCCGGTCGAGCGGGATATAACCGTGAAGCCGCTGCCCATGTCCAGCAGCGACGGCGCGCGCATCTACCGCCGTTCGCTGGTTTTCCTGATGACCACGGCCGCCGCCGAGTTGTTTGGCGCCAAGGTGGTGGTGCATCATGCCCTGCCTACCGGCGCCTATTACTGCGAGCCGATGGGCCGCCCCAACTTCAGCCAGGAAGAGCTGGATCAGCTCACCACCCGGATGCAGGAGATCGTGGCCGCCGATGATCCGATCAGCCGCTGGCGCATGCCGCTGGACGGCGCGATGGACCTCTTCCAGGAGCGGGGCGACGATGACAAGCTGCGCCTGATGGCCGTGCGCGATAAAGATTACCTGGTCCTGTATACGCTGCGGGAAAACGCCGACTATTTCTTCGGGTACATGGTGCCCTCGACCGGCTACCTGAAAACCTTCGAACTGCGCCTCTACCCGCCGGACGGCTTCCTGATCATGTACCCCCGGCGGGAAAGCCCGGACCTCATCCGGCCTTACGAGGAAAGCAACAAGATCGCCACCGTCTTCGAGCAGGCGGCCCACTGGCTGGAGCTGCTGGGAGTGGAAGACATCGGGCACCTCAACCAGGCGATCAAGAGCGGGCGGGCGCGCGAGTTGATCCTGGTGGCGGAGGCCTTCCACAACCAGCACATCGCCGAGATCGCCGCCGAGATCACCGCCCGCCACCAGGACGGCGTGCGGCTGGTGATGATCGCCGGGCCGTCGTCCTCCGGCAAGACGACCTTCTCCAAGCGGCTGTCCGTGCAGTTGATGGCGCACGGCCTCAAGCCGTACCCGCTGGGGCTGGATCACTACTTCGTGGACCGGGAGCTGACGCCGCGTGACGAAAACGGCGAATTCAACTTCGAGGCCTTGGAGGCGCTCAACCTGCCGGTGCTGAACCAGCAGCTCCTGGGGCTGATGAGCGGCCAGGCCGTCGTCATCCCGCACTTCGACTTCCTGATGGGCCGGTCCATTCCCGGCGAAACCGTGCAGCTCACCTCAGACCACATTCTGATCGTGGAGGGCATTCATGGGCTGAACCCCGCCCTGCTGCCGGATATCCCCGCCGAGCGCACCTACCGCGTGTACGTCTCTGCCCTGGCCCAGCTCAACATCGACCGGCACAACCGCATCCCCACCACCGACGTGCGCCTGCTGCGGCGCATGGTGCGCGACGCCACTTACCGCGGCTACTCGGCGCTGGATACGCTGGAGCGCTGGCCGAGCGTGCGGCGCGGCGAGAAGCGGTACATCTTCCCCTTCCAGGAGAACGCGGACGCTATGTTTAACTCGGCGCTGGTGTACGAGCTGGCCGTGCTGCGTCCCCTGGCGGAGCCGCTGCTGCTCCAGGTCAACCGCGATTCGCCGCGCTATACGGAGGCCAAGCGCCTGCTTTCTTTCCTGCGCTGGGTCAGCCCCATGCCGGCGGAAGCAGTCCAGTTCACGCCGGATACCTCGCTGCTGCGCGAGTTCATCGGCGGCTCGATCCTGCGCACGTACATGCCCGGCGAAGGCACCCAGCCGGGCGTCGAAGTGTAATTATTCATAGGCCGGGACGTGTGAGTGCTGCATGTCCCGGTTGTTCTCCTGCTGCCAGGCGGCGTTTCCCCTACGCCCCGCATCCTCACGGTGGTGGCAGGACGGCGCGTCCCTTTGTAAAATCCGCCCATGAACAAACCAACATCACCGCCGGACGACTCAAACCGCCGCCAGGCCAAATATCAACCAGTTGCTAACCTGTTGCGAGAGATGTATGGTGAGCCTGAATGGCGGCCGCATCTGCCACCGCTGGACGAACTGGTCAGCACCATCCTGAGCCAGAGCACGTCTGACACCAACCGGGACAAAGGCTTTTTCGCGCTGAAGGCCCGCTTCCCCTCGTGGGAGGCCGTGCGCGACGCCCCCCTGGACGACGTGATCGCGGCCATTCGGTCGGCGGGGCTGGCCAACCAGAAAGCCCCGCGCATCCAGGAAGTGCTGCGCCGCATCACTGCCGAACGCGGCGCGCTGAACATCGACTTCCTGGCGGACCTGCCGCTCGACGAAGCCAGGGCCTGGCTGGTCAGCCTGAATGGCGTCGGGCCGAAGACGGCGGCCATCATCCTGTTGTTCGCCTTCGGACGGCCCGCCTTCCCGGTGGATACGCACGTCCACCGCCTGAGCAAGCGGATCGGTTTCATCGGGGAGAAGGTCAGCGCGGAGAAAGCGCACGATCTGATGGAACAACTGGTGCCGCCGGAAGACTATTACGTCTTCCATTTGAACCTGATCCAGCATGGGCGCGAACTGTGCCGGGCGCGGAAC
>DAOUEM010000034.1:0-1793 GCA_034430555.1 Anaerolineae bacterium
CTGCAGCTGGGTCTGGGAAGCCATCACCAAATTACACCGGGCCGATATACCCGTCGACACCCGGACGGTGGCCGAAGAATTACGCTGCCAGGGACGGTTGGACGGGATCGGCGGGGAAGCCTATCTGCGTTACCTGCCGACTACCATGCCGACGGCGCTCCATGCTGAGGTTTATGCGCATATCGTCAAACGCGCCGCCCTGCGGCGAAAACTGTTGGGCGCGGCGGGACGGATCGCCCAGTTGGCCCACGACGAAAGTAACGACATCTTCCAGGTGCTTGACCAGGCGCAGATGACCGTGGGGGCCGTCTGCCAGGAAAGCCGTCAGGCGGAGAGTAGCAGCAGCGACATGCACCAGTTGGCGTCCGAGTTTTTTGACCTGCTGGAAGCCTGGAAACTGGGATTACACGAGCGCGGGTTACAAACGCCCTGGCCGGACTTCAACCGCCTGACCGGCGGGCTGCTGGACGGCGACCTGATCGTGGTGGGGGCCGTCACCAGCATGGGCAAGTCGGCCTGGATCGTCCAGACCGCGCTGCACCTGGCCAAACAAGGCAAGCGGGTATTATTCCTGACCAACGAAATGAGCAAACAGCAAATCACGGCGCGGCTGTTCGCGCTGGAAGCCGGGTTGAGCACGCACCAGAGCCAACTGAAGGATATGGATGACCCGCAATGGTGCCAGTTCGTGAAGGCAGCCAATACGCTGTCGCGGCTGCCTATCCGGGTGGACGACATTCGCGGTTGTACGCCGCTGCAGGTCCGGGACCGGGCGCGGCGGGAAGCGCAGAGGCACGGGGTCGACGTGGTATTTGTCGACTACCTGCAAAACTTCCCCGACATGGGAGACGAGCAACGCAACGATTTGCACCTGAAAGAGTGCGTGCTGGCCTTCCGTAACATGGCCGGCGAATTGGCCGTGCCGGTGGTGCTGGCCAGCCAGTTAAACGGCAAGATCAACGAGCGCAAAAACAAGCGACCCCGGTCGGGCGACCTGTTTGGCAGTCGCACCATCGAACAGACCGCCGACATGGTGGTATTCCTACACCGCGAAGGGTATTGGAAAGCGCAGGCCGGGGAGCCGTACCAGAAATCTCACAACCTGGCCGAATTTATCGTGGGTAAGCAGCGCAACGGGCCCATCGGCGACGTGCCCGTGCGCTGGAATTCAACCGTGACCCAGTTTGAGAACATGGCTACCATACGTCAAATCACGTTGTCGAATGAGGAACCGTTTTATGCGAACGAACTCTGAATGGATGTTGATCCGCCAGCTTCAGTACCGTCGGCTGCACGTGGCCGACTGCCTGCTGCGGCGCCTGCTGGATACCGGCGACGGCGACGTGCTGGTCGTGACCATGGTCGGCCAGTTTCCCATTCCCGACGGCGCGCGCCTGCTGGCCAGAGAATGGCTGGCCCTGGACGGCTGCCCGGCCGGGGAACGGGAAACCGATCCGGCGGTGGAAGGGGTGGCCACATGAGACACATGCAGCAGCGGTTGACCCAACGCGTCCGGGCGCGGATCGATACCATCGACGATATCGACACGCTTGCCCGGGTCGAGGACGATTATCGCTGGTTGGCCGGGCGGTCGACGGGCAGCTGGCGGCGCACGTTTCTGGCGCTGGCGACGTACGCACACGAACGATTGTACCGGACGTATCGCTGTGATAGTGTGGTAGACGAGGTGCGGGTATGAAAACGAATATTGAATGGGCCAGTCACAGCTTGAATCCCTATGGCTGGGTCTGTCAGAAGTGCAGCCCGGGTTGTACCAACTGTTACATGATGGC
>DAOUEM010000035.1:0-16926 GCA_034430555.1 Anaerolineae bacterium
CTGGCTGCCGCTCACAAGTGGGGAATTGTAGGGACAGGGCGGCTTTGGCACCCGTGGGTAGGGGCGATTCGGTGAATCGCCCGGGCGAAGCACCGCTTCGCCCCTACAACACACTCGTTTATCATCGCCCGATTCCGAAAGATGCCCGCTTCGCCATCAGACTGACAACCGGGGGCTGTTCGCTGTATACTGACCGCTCAAAACTGACCGCTGACCGCTGAATGCTGTATACTAACCACCAACAACTACTCTTTCGGGGGAACCACAGGATTTACCATGGATAACATTTTTGGGCTGCTGCTGGCGCTGGGACTGGTGCTGCTCAATGCCTTTTTTGTGGCGGCGGAATTCGCCCTGGTCAGCGTGCGCCGCTCGCGGGTGGAAGCGCTGATCGAGGGCGGCAACACCACCGCCAAAGTGGTCCGCAGCGCCATCCAGGACCTGGACCGCTACATCGCCGCCACACAGTTGGGTATCACCATCGCCAGCCTGGGCCTGGGCTGGGTGGGCGAGCCGGCCCTGGGCCACATCGTGGAGCCGGTCCTGGAGGCCATCCTGGAACCCATCGCCCACGCCCTGCCGGAAGGGGCCATCGAGGTCACCAGCGCGGCGGCCATCGGCAGCGTGATCGCCTTCCTGATCATCACTTTCCTGCACGTCGTGATCGGCGAGCTGATGCCCAAGTCCATCGCCCTGCAGGACCCGGAGCGGACCTCGCTGTGGGTGGCCCGTCCCATCGTGTGGGCGGCGAAGCTGTTCCACTGGCCGATCCGGGCGCTCAACGGCACCGGCAACGCCCTGCTGCGCCTGATCGGAGTGCACCCGGCCAGCGGCCACGAGCTGGTCCACAGCGTGGAGGAGCTGAAAATCCTGGTGCGCTCCAGCGCGGAAGGCGGCATCTTCGCCGGGGGCGAGGACAACATCGTGGAGGCCGTCTTCGAGATGGGCGAGACGCGCGCCCGCCAGTTGATGGTGCCCCGCACCGAGGTGGTAGCCTTCCAGGCAGATACACTGCTGGACGACGTGATCGACCAGGTGGCGGAAAGCGCCCTCACCAAGTTCCCGGTGTACGAGGAAGACCTGGACGAGACCATCGGCATCCTGCACGTCAAGGACCTGCTGCGGACCATGCGCCACGGGGAGGAGCCGGTCTCGCTGCGCGCCCTGGTCCGCCCGGCCCTGTTCGTGCCCGATGCCATCCCCATCGGCGACCTGCTGACCCGCTTCCGCAAGGAGAAGCAGCACCTGGCCCTGCTGCTGGACGAATACGGCGGCACGGCGGGCCTGATCACGCTGGAAGACCTGCTGGAGGAGATCGTGGGCGACGTGCAGGACGCCTTCGAGCCGGGGGAAGCGGAGCAGGAGCTGCTGCCGGACGGCTCGGCCCTGCTCAGCGGCCTGATGCCCATCGACGAGGTCAACGAGGACTTCGGCCTGGAACTGGATCATCCCAACTACGATACCATCGCCGGCTACATGCTGGGACGGCTGGACCGGATCGCGCAGGTGGACGACGAGGTCGAAGCGGACGGCGTGCGCCTGCGGGTAGAAACGCTGGACGGGATGCGCATCGACCGCGTGCGCTTGATCCCGCAGCCCGCGCCCGACGATCCGGTGTCGCTGCTGACGGTGGACGAGGCCACGCCCGATGAGAATGACGAGGCAGCTGAGGATAACTCAGAGGAATCCCCCGATGGTTGATAATTGGTGGTCCCGGCAGCGCGACTCCATCCGCCGCGCCCCCCTCAGCCAGAAGCTGATCCTGGCGCTAATGGTGGCATTTATTTGTGGCGGCTGCACCTACCTGGCCTGCCTGCTGTCGGTGGGCCTGATGCTGAGCTCTGGCTGATAAGCGCTTCTACCAGGGCGGGACATGTGCCACCCCTGGCACGTCCGCACCCCAGTTGCACCAATCTCGCGTACGTACTAAAGTACCTTGCCCGCCAGGCCCGCACCCGCATATACTGGAAGGTGACGGTTTTTGTTGCCAATTAACGGACACTGGCATAACATAAGGGGGACCGTCCTCATATCAGGGAATTCCCGTTTTAGTGCCACCGGTATATTTTTCCACATGGGAAAGGAAACAAGCATGAACAGGTTCCACTCGTGGTCGAAGGGCGCCGGCTTACTCGCGCTGATCGTCTTCCTGCTGTTGGGGGCAGTGACCGGACCGACTCCGGCCGCCGCCCAGGGTGATGGCGAGGCCTGCCCGGCGCTGGTCGGCAGCGTCACGGGCGCCGTGCGCGCCAACTGCGTTGACCTGGGTGCGGATGAAGCGTGCTTCGGCGACTCGGCGATGGCGATGTTCCACGACTCCGGCATGGCTGCCGACTTCGCCGCCGCCGGTGACCGGGTCGCCCTGGCCGACGTGGCCGTGCTGAGCACCGGCGCGGGCAATCCGGATGATGGCACCTGGGGCGTGGTCCTGGCCTCGGCCAATACCGCCGCCCTCCAGCCGGTGACCTTCGCCCTGTTTGGCGATGCCGAAATCAGCGGCGTCTCGCGCGTGGAAGGTGACGCGCCCGAATGCGAAGTAACCAACAACAGCGGCGACAACCTCAACATGCGCCTTGGCCCCAGCAGCACGCGCGGCGTCTCCGGCCTCTTTGGCAATGGCGAAACGCTCGAAGCCGACGCCCGTAACAGCATCGGCGACTGGGTGCGCGTCAATAACCGCGGCATTTTGGGTTGGGTCTACGTGCCGCTGGCCGAAGTGGGCTGCGACGTCTTCAACCTGCCGGCCATCGCCGATGATGGTGAGACGCCAGTGGTCGTCACGCCGCTGAGCGCCATCACCCTACGCACCGGCACGCCGGAAGTCGCCCCGACCTGTGCGGAAGCGCCCGACGGCCTGATGATCGCCGTGGGTGAAGAAACGGAAGCCGAAGTGGTCGTCAACGGCGCGCTGCTCCAGTTCCAGGCCGAATCCGCCGTGCACATCACCGCCGAGTTCGACGGCCCGCTGACCCTGCGCGGTCTGGCCGGGCGTGTCATCATCTTTGGCACCAGCGGTGACCCGGTCTACCTGGACGACGGCGAAGTCACCACCATCCCGCAGGTCGGCCTGTCCATCGACGGCCCGGCAGCCGCCACCGAGTTCGCCGAGGACTTCGTGGTCGCCCCGGTGCTGGCCGAGGTCTTCCTGAACAACACCAGCTACGACGCGGCGGTGGAAGCGCTGACCGGTGGTGAAGCAGGCGGCCAGGCGGCCTGCCAGGTCACCAACAGCAGCGGCAACAGCATCAACCTGCGCCTGGGGCCGAGCGCCGGCCGCGGCATCGCCGGGCTGTTCCCCAGCGGGGAAACGCTGCTGGCCGACGCCCGCGACCAGTACAGCGACTGGCTGCGCGTGGAGCGCCAGGGCATCACCGGCTGGGTCTTCGCGGACCTGGTGGACCTGGCCTGCGACGTGGACGCGCTGCCCGAGGCAGAGTAGGGACGACGCGGACTCTTACGAGTCCGGGCGGGTCGTCCGCTGAACCAATAATCACGGGGACGGTCCTTAGCGGGCCGTCCCTTTTTTGTTGGGGCGCAAACAGCGGCCAGCGTCGAGCGGCAGGCGAAACCCGTCGCTTAAAGGTCACGCTGTGTAGACCAATCCGGCGTGCCATACCAGTGTATTTCACCGGTCTCAAGTTCTACAGGCGCTATAATGGCCTCTACCTCAAACTCGTGTTCCTCATACAAAATGACGCGCGTCCCAGGCTCTATATGCTCGAGTAAGTCCTTGTGAACGTATTTGTTCACGAAAACTTGTTTGTCGTCGGGAGTCAAAGTGTTGAAATCGACGGATATTCTTATTAACAATTCCTCAGGCATTGTTTACTCCGCTTATGATCTGGCTACCAACATAGTTTACCGTCCTTTCTGGGAGAAGTGATACCCACTCACCTTTCAAAAAATGCCCCTTGACAGTATGCACTTAACCGGGTAGACTGAAAGCAGTTAACCCAGTCAAGTGGGTAGATAACATCAAGCGACTTAACCGCCTCAGCCGCGAGGCGCTTGACAAAAAACATTTACCGCAGGTGCGCCGCTACCGCAGGAGCGCGCTGGCACTCAGACAAGGATAAGATCATGCCCGACGTAGACTTCATCATGGCCCCGGATACCGTCACCTATAGTTTTGCCCTGGAACCGGCTTACAACGCCGCCAACAGCCTGGTGCTCATCGACAAGCTCGATAAGCTCTCCGGCCTGGATAACTGGGTGACCCACACCGCCGCCCTCATGACGCCGCAGCAGCGCCACGCCAACCGGCTGGTCTTCATCGGCCTGCACTACGCCGCCGTCCCGGACCGCAGCTACCCCAGCTTCCCGGCCTACCTGCAAGCGCTGGCCGAGACGCCGGGCGAAGTCCTGCGCGACCGGATGCTGGACGCTTACGTAAACATCGCCTGCTGGTACCGCGAGCAAGAGGGCAAACCCGCCATCAATCGCGACGACCTGATCAGCAGCCTGGACTCCTACCTCAATTACCTGGATACATCGTTCCCTGCCGACGTGTTCGACGCGGATATCGAGACCGAGGCCTATCACCTGGTGATGGACCCACCCGCCCTGCAGGATCTGATCCTCACCCACAGCAGCCAGATGTGGGATCACTACCTGGCGCAGGAATGGCGGCGGGTAGAACCGATGCTGCAGGAGGCCGTCGACGCCTTCAGCCAGCTCGACCTGGCCGGCCTGCCGCCCATCGAAGCCGTCAGCCGCGTGTACGGGCACGAGGTCAGCAGCGAAAAATGGGCGCACTGGATGGCCGACTTCCAGCAGTTTGTGTTCGTGCCGTCGGCCCACCTGGGGCCGTACAAGGGCAAGTTCGACCACGGCAAGACCATCTACCAGCTCTTTGGGGCGCGCATGCCGGAAGGCGTCACCCTGCCCAACCGCTCGGCCCTCAGCCGCTCGGAGCTGCTGGTGCGGCTCAATGCCCTGGCCGACGAAACCCGCCTGCGCATTCTGGCCCTGGTGACCGAGGCCGGCGAGCTGTGCGCCCAGGACATCATCACCCGGCTCGACCTCAGCCAGTCGGCGGCTTCGCGCCATCTCCAGCAGCTCAGCGCGACCGGCTACCTGATCGAGCGCCGCCAGGAAAACGCCAAGTGTTACAGCCTGAATCCGGCCCGCGTCGAGGATACATTGGACGCCTTGAAGGGGTTCCTGGGCCAGTAATCACAATGCCCAAACGGAACCGCCGCTTGTTTCGCCAGCACCGCCCGTAAATACAGCGCGACTTATTGAGGAGACTTAGACCGTGAATAAAAAGGACCTGACGCCCCTCTTCAGCGAGGCCATGCAAGCCCTCAACCCGCACTATGGTCCCTCGATGCAGGCCGCCGTGATCGCGGAAGGCCTGACCGGCGCCACCTGGTTCACGCTGGTGCGCGTCCGCGTGATGGACCCGGAGCCGTTCACCATGGCCCACATGCTCACCATGGCCCCCTACGCCGCGCCCGACCAGTGGACCGAGCGCTTCGCCGGGCTGGTCGAGCAGGGCTACCTGGCGGCGGATGGGGACGCCTTCCGGCTGACCGAGGCCGGCCATAAAGCGCTGGATCGCACCTTCCACGCCGCGCAACAGGGCCTGGCCGGCGTCGAGCCGCTGCCGGCGGGTAAAATGGCCCGGCTGGTCGACCTGCTGGCGACGGTGGTGGGCAGCATCGAACAAGCCGAGGAACCGGCCAGCAAGCTCAACTTTCTCTCCAACCGCCGCGCCGACCCCGGCCCCGATGCACCGCCCGCGGCCCGCATCGACCAGTACATCACCGACATCACCCTGCTGCGCGATGACGCACACACCGCCGCCTGGCAGCGGTACGGGGTGGACGGCCCCACCTGGGAGCTGTTCAGCTACATCTGGCAGGGCGATTTCCCCGGCGGCGTGGAACGGCTGGATCAGCGCGGCTACGCCGACAAGGTCGACGAGGCCCTGGCCGCCCTGACCGATAAGGGCTGGATCACGTCGGAAGGCGAAGCGGCGTCAGACGCCGGGTACCAGACCACCGAAGCCGGGCAAAGGCTGCGCGACGAAGCCGAAACCGAGACCGACCGCCTCTTTTACGCGCCGTGGGAGGCCCTCAGCCAAGCCGAGATCGAAGAGCTGGCCGAGCTGCTTAAGAGCTTCAACAGCGGCCTGAACGCGCTGGCCGAAAAACGCGAGCGGGCTGACTCGCAGGTCGTCAAGGACCTGTGGCCGCTGCTGATCGCCATCCCGACCAGCGCCCGCCCCATCTACGGGGACAAGGTGCGCGCCGTCCTGGAAGAGACCGGGCTAAACGAACCGGGTTTCTTCTTCACGGTGTGGTCGGCCGGTGGCATGGGCGAGAAGACGCTCACCCCGGCCCGGCAGCGCGAGCGCTTCCCGTATACCAGCGCGGCGACCCTGACAGCGCGTTATGCCGCCGTGGCCGAAAAGGGATTCCTGGACAAGGTCGGCGCGCCTGACGGCGCGGACGACTACCGCGTGACCGAAGCCGGGCGCGCCGCCTTCAACAAGGTGAACGCGGTCTTTTACGGCGAACTGGGCGAGATCGAAGCGCTGCCGTCCGATCAACTGGCCGAACTGGTGGGCCTGCTGGGACGGGCCGCCGCCGCTTGCCGCTTCGCGCCGGAGCCGCCGCCCCGCACCAACATCACGCGGGCCAACAACACCGATCCGGGCGACGTGCCGCCGCTGGGCCAGGTCGACTTCCAGCTGGACCTGCTCAACGCCTACCGCGACGACTGCCACATCGCGGCCTGGGGCGCGCACGACATCAGCGGGGAAGCGTGGGAAGCCTTCGCCCAGGTAGCAGACGGGCAGGCACAGACGGCCGCCGAACTGGCCGAGAAGCTGTCCTTCCGCGGCCATGACGAAGCCGCTTACGCCGCGGCGCTGGCCGACGTGGCCGGGCGCGGCTGGCTGGCCCGAAACGGGGACAAGTACACGGTCACCGCCGCGGGGAAAGCCATCCGCGAGGCGGTGGAAGCGGACACCGACTATTTCTTCTACCGGCCCTGGCTGCGCCGCCTGTCCATGGACGAGATCGGACGGATGCGGGACCTGGCAACCCAGGCCGTGGAAAGACTCAAGAAGCTGGCCGAGGCCGCGCCGCCGCCGGCCTGAGGATAACGCCAGGCGCGAAACCGGCGGGGCATTCGTCCGTACGACCTATAAGAGACCCCTGCCGATGGAAACGACCCTTTACAAACGGACTGCTGTTGCTCCTCCGTCAGCCGGCGGCTGACCTCCCCGGCTTAGCGGAAGCCCGGACTCAGGAGGACACGCACCACGCTCTGACGGAGCCGTTTGAGTGTCCTCCCCGCTGCGGAGGCGGGGAGGCACACGGACGGTGGGCACGGCAGCAGGTTACCCCTGACACGCACGGATGATGGTGAAAGGAGGATCGGACGATGTGGCTGACCAGTTTTACCCTGGAACAGGCAGAGACATACCGCCAGAACCGCGTACATGAAGCCCTGCGGCAGCGACGCATCCGCCGGGCGCGGCGCCAACGCTAGCGCCGGCAGCCGTTTGTTTTCAGCTTTACCGGGAGGATAACTCAATGTGGAACACCAACGATTTAATCGGTGATGTGCAGCAGCACGGCCAGGAATATCGCAACGAGCGCCTGCGGGAAAAAGCGCATGAGCGATTGGTCCGGGAAGCACGGGCGGCGCGGGGCGAGACGGCCACCATGCGCCTGCTGGGCCGCGCCGGGAGCCTGCTGATCCAGCTGGGCCACCGCCTGGAACAGCGCGGTCAATCCCTGCGCCAGCAGGAGCTGCAAGACTGCCTGGACGGCATGCGCAGCCTGGCCGAGGGCGACGAACAGGCCCTGGAACAGGCCCTGGAACAGGCTCTGGAACAGGCTCTGGACCTGGGGCGCACCCCCTAACGTCAGACGGTCTGTGATTGGCACTCACAGACCGTCTCACATGAGCGAACCGGCGACCGCCAGCGATTTTTGGAGAGGCGGTCGTCGTTCTTTACCTATCATACCCATTTGGGGAGCATTTTCATAGCGTTGCCTGCGGGGCGGGTTATGATACACTGAAGGCTTAAGGCGCTGCCGATGGCGCAGTGCACCCAGGAAAGAGGTGGGCGATGCTCCCCAAAGTGCAGCGTGGCACGGTGATCCTCCGGCGGTGGGATGATGACAGCGGCTTGCACGAGCTCAGCCAGCCGTTCGACGGCATCGACAGCCTGTTCGCGATCTGCCTGCAAACCAGCCACCCCCTGCTGGTGGACCGCGTGATCATCGAGGGGGTGGATACCGAGGGCGACTCCAACACGGTGACCCTGGTCTTCCAGTCGATGACCGTGCACGAGGACCGGGACCTGGCGTGAGGCGGCCAGGGCTGCCGATAGCTCTCCGGTAGCACTTGGATAAATAGTACAATAGTACTTGATTCGGCTGCTGATTTCCCGTATAGTGAAAGCAGGAAAAGGCCCTGAAACAGTCCACCGGTTGCGGGCCTCCGGTGGGAGCCAGGCTGATCGCCGCCAACACCGGATCGGGACTCCGGGCGGGCGCGGCTTATCTCCAACAGATAGTTGATGGTGGCCAACATGAGGCCACGCCCAGGCCGACGACGCCAGCGACAGGTCCAACCGGCGTGCGGAGTTTATCAGATGGCTCAAAATCCAACAGGCGGCTGGCCTATAGTTTAGGCAGGCCGCCTACCCTTTTGGGCCGGGGGCGGCATCGGCGCGGCATCGGCGCGGCATCGCCCGGAACAACGAGGCGGGGACGGGGGGCGACCGTGGGGACTCGCGGCCATCATCAGACAGGCGCACCTGGCGGGGACAGGTGTTTTTTTTGCGCCGCCTGCGCCCACGCCTGCAAATAATAATGTCACAGGGAACACCCTCCTATTGATTAAGACCCCGGTTTTGGCCGATCATATAGATGGGTTCAATGTTTGGCGGAAGCTTCTGGACGCCGCGACCGCCAGGGGAGGATAACGATGTTTGGGCGACGTTTACCGGTAGCCGGGATCGTATTGTGTGTGATCCTATTGTTGTGGGGGGCGGCGGGTACGGCCCGCGCCTACGCCATCGACTTCGAAGCTTACCCCGACGGGTATAACGTGGAGAGCATCATGGACATCCCCGGTGTGAGCTTTTACGGGGTGGCCGGCTGGCACGTGTATGCGGGCGGCGGCTTTGGTATTATGACCGGCAACGTGATCACAAACTTCAACCATGAAGGCATGCCGCTGACCATCACTTTCAGTGCACCCCAGACCAACGTCAGTTTTAAGTTCGGCATCAGCTACGACCTGTGTCAGGTATCGGTTAACGCCTCGCTGAATGGCCTGAACGTCTACTCGGCGACCATCCCCGGCTCTGCCAGTGGGGCACCGGGCCTGGGCGTACCCGGCCCCTGGGCCGAGGGCGTGGTGACCCTCAACACCGCAGTCGATCACATTAACATACACGATTACCTATGCCCCGGCCAAACCGTCGCCATCGACGACCTGACGTCGTCTGCGTCCACGTCGGCGCCCGTTTTCTGGCAGCCGCACGATCACCGCCTCAACCCGCATCCTGCCGCACCCGCCGCCGCCTACTGCGATGAAGACCGGGTCACCGTCTATGGCCTGGACGAGGCACAGCGCGGCTTCCACGTGTTCGCCGTCAGCCTGGAGGAGATCCAGGCCATCGGGCGGGAAGGGCCGGTCCCGGTCGGGCCGCGCGACCCGGTCGTGCTGCGCCAGGAGGGCCGCTACGCCCTGTACCGGCTGCCGTCAGGCGCGCTGATGCTGGTCGTCGCCCCGGGGCACGACCCGGGCGAGGTCTACACCTACACCTGGGACGGCTGCCCGATGACGTGGGGCGAGACGGCCGTGTGGGACATCGCCACCGGCGGGCTGCGCTCCTGGCACCGCAACTGAGGAAGATCGAGCAGCAGCGGTAGTGGGACGCGGGGCGGTCCGGAGGGAGCCGGGCCGCCCTTTTTTCTGCCGCAGGAAGCATGCCACCTGTGATATGATGGGGCAGGATCGATTTCAGGCGGTGCAACCATGGTCATTGCGTGTCCCAAATGCGATTGGCGGCCCACGCCCGACGTGCGGTGGCAGTGCACGTGCGGCCATCACTGGCACACGTTTGATACGCACGGCGTGTGCCCGGCCTGCGGCCAAGCCTGGACGGTCACGCAGTGCGGGCCGTGCGGCGCCTGGTCCGACCACGAGGACTGGTACCACGACGACGACGGCGGCCTGACGGTCGAGGAGTACCTGCGGAACCCGAACCGGGCGCGCGACGTCGAGCCGGCGTGAGGTGGGCGACCGGCCGGTCGTCCCTACTTGGTTGGCGGCGCGAAGGGTGGTATACATAACGGCAGACCCATCCACCCACCCAGGACGGACTCCCCATGAGCCAGGCAACCACCCTGCCCTCCGGCCACACCCGCATCGACAGCGCCGAGATGATCGGCATCACCAAACGCTTCCCCGGCGTGCTGGCCAACGACCGTGTGAACTTCGACGTCAACGCAGGTGAGATCCACGCCCTGCTCGGCGAAAACGGCGCCGGTAAAAGCACCCTGATGAAGGTGCTGTACGGCCTCTACCTGCAGGACGCGGGCGAAGTCCGGCTGAACGGCCAGCGCGTCGACCTGCATTCGCCCTCGGATGCGCTGGCCATGGGCATCGGCATGATCCACCAGCACTTCATGCTGGTGCCGACGCTGACCGTGGCCGAAAACGTGGCCCTGGGCATGAAGTCGCCCAACGGCCTGCTGGACCTGGGCAGCGTCAAACAACGGCTGCTGGACATCTCGCGGGCCTACGGCCTCAAGATCGACCCCGACGCCTACATCTGGCAGCTCTCGGTGGGCGAGCAGCAGCGCGTCGAGATCGTCAAGGCGCTGTACCGGGGCGGCGCGCTGATCATCCTGGACGAGCCAACGGCCGTGCTCACCCCGCAGGAGGTGGACGAGCTGTTCGTCACGCTCAGGCAGATGCGCGACCAGGGCCACGCCCTGATCTTCATCTCCCACAAGCTGTACGAGGTGCAGGACCTCAGCGACCGCATCACGGTGATGCGCGACGGGCGGGTGGTGGACACCGTGCCCAACGACGGCATCGAGCAGCGCACGCTGGCCCGCATGATGGTCGGGCGCGACGTGCAGCTCCAGCCGGACCGGCCCGCCCTGCAAGAGGGGGAGCCGCGCCTGGTGCTGGACGGCCTGGACGTGTTAAATGACCAGGGCCTGCCCGCCCTGCGCCGGGTCTCGCTGACGGTGAAGTCTGGGGAGATCGTGGGCATCGCCGGCGTCTCCGGCAACGGGCAGCGCGAACTGGCGGAGGCCATCGCCGGGCTGCGGGCGGTCCAGGACGGGGCGATTACTTTGGCCGGCCAGAACATCACCACCGCGCCGGTGGCACAGCGGCTGGCGGCGGGTCTGTCCTACATCCCCGAGGAGCGCATGAGACACGGCACCATCGGCGTGTTTTCCGTGGCGGAAAATACCATCCTGCAAACGCACGGCCAGGCGCCCTTCGCCCGCTTCAGCTTTCTCGACTTCGGGGCCATCGCGGCCCACACGTCCGCCCTGATCGAACGCTTCAACATCAAGACGCCCTCGCAGGAGACGCCGGTCAAAAACCTGTCCGGCGGCAACATTCAAAAGTTGATCCTGGCCCGCGAACTCTCCCGCCAGCCGGCCCTGCTGATCGCCGCCCAGCCGACGCGCGGCGTGGACATCAGCGCCACCGAGTACATCCGGCAGGTGTTGATGCAGCAGCGCAGCGCCGGCGTGGCCATCCTGCTGATCTCGGAGGACCTGGACGAAATCCTGGCGCTGTCGGACCGCATCGTGGTGCTGTACGAGGGGCAGGTGATGGGCGAGGTGCCGCGGGAAGAGGCCGACATCGAGGCCCTGGGCTTGATGATGGCCGGCGCGACGGCGTAAGGGCCGGTTTTGAAGGCTGAAGGTTGATTTTGAGCATTGAATGGGGGCAGCGTTGGGTTGGGCACTCCGGCGATTGCCAGTATAGGAAGAGTGAAATGACAATTCCTGATTTTCAATCATTGATGCTTCCACTCCTAAAACTCACAGAGGATGGAGAAGAGCGCAGTCTCAGCAACACGATTGATGTACTTTCTCAACAATTTGGTCTCACCGATGAAGAAAGAAGAGAACTACTTCCCAGTGGTAGACAGGCAAAGTTCGACAATAGGGTCAGTTGGGCAAAAACCTATCTGGTTAAGACAATGCTGTTAGAAAGTACGGGGCGTGGACTTTTTCGGATCACGGAACGTGGCCGTCAAGTGTTGAGTGAAAACCCTGAGAGAATCGATTTGAGGTTCTTGAAGCGTTTCCCCGAACTCGCCGAGTTTCGTGAGGGATCTAAACAAGAAACCGTAGAAGATTTGACAGATGTTCCTGATGAGGATTCTAATCTGACGCCCGAGGAGATTCTGGAATCAAGCTATCAGAAGATGAAAAGCGATCTTGCTCAGGAGCTCCTACAGAAGATTAGAGATTCATCAGAACGCTTTTTCGAGAGATTGGTTGTCGATTTGCTGATAGCGATGGGGTATGGGGGATCGAGGAAAGATGCCGGGCAAGCGGTTGGTCGCACAGGTGATAATGGGATAGATGGCATTATCAAAGAAGATAAATTGGGCCTGGATGTCGTGTATATTCAGGCCAAGCACTGGAAAAATAATGTTGGCAGACCAGAATTGCAGGCGTTTGCTGGCAGTTTGGAAGGTTTCAGAGCTAGAAAAGGGGTCTTCATCACAACCTCAAGTTTCACATCGTCGGCCAGGGAGTATGTAGACCGGATTCAAAAGACAATAGTTCTAATTGATGGTGAACAACTAGCTGACCTCATGATCGATCACAACGTTGGGGTTAATCACGTTGCCACTTATTCTGTAAAAGGTATCGACAATGATTACTTTGATGAGAATTAGTGGCTGAGTTTTGCTCATGTTAAAACTGGAAACTCAATGTTAAACCAGCGTCGGGACGGTGCTCCCGGCGCTGTTTTGATCTGTCCGGCGGGTGGGGGGCGTGTTAAGATAGGCGGCGCGTCGGTCCGGCACGCGGCGTCGACCGCCGGCGGGCGCAGCAGGCGGTGTCCCTACCATTCACCAACCGCTAAAACTAACCGCTTTTGACCCTGCTTTATGTGATATAAGGAGAACCCCTCAATGACCGCACCCGATGCCGCCCGTGTCCCCGAACGCAGTGCCATCACCCCGGAATTCACCTGGAACAGCCCCAGCGTCTTCGAGTCGCTGGAGGCGTGGGAAGCCGAGTTCCAGGCGGTGCAGGCGGCCCTGCCCGGCCTCCAGGACTACCACGACCGGCTGGGCGAAGGCCCTGACGTGCTGGCCGACGCCTTCGCCGCCGTGGAGGACGTGATCCGGCGGACCTACATCCTCTACGTCTACGCCGGCATGACCTACTACGTGGATACCACCGACCAGGCCGCCGCCGCGCTCAACGGGCAGGCGCAGGGCCTGTTCGGGCAGGTGCTGGCCGCCGTGGCCTTCCTGGACCCGGCCATCATCGCGCTGGGCGAGGCGCAGGTGAACGCCTGGGTCGCCGCCGAGGAACGGCTCCAGATTTACGCCCACTACGTGGAAAACCTGTTCCGCCAGCAGGCGCACGTGCGCTCGGCGGAGGTGGAAGAGCTGCTCGGCATGCTGGCCGATCCCTTCGGCGGGACCGGCACCACGGCCAATATGCTGACCGACGCCGACTTCAAGTTCCCGCCGGCCAGCGGGGTCGACGGCAGCACGGTCGACCTGACGCAGGGCACCATCGACGCCATCCTGCACGGCCCGGACCGCCAGGCGCGCCGCACCGCCTGGGAGCACTACGCCGACCAGTACCTGGCCTTCAAAAACACGCTGACCAGCAACCTGGTGACCTCGGTCAAACAGGACGTATTCCAGTCGCGGGCGCGCCGCTACGAGACCACGCTGGACATGGCCCTGTTCGGCACCAATATCCCGGCGGAGGTCTTCCACAACCTGCTGGACATCTTCCAGAAGAACCTGCCGACCTGGCACCGCTACTGGAAAATCCGGCGGCGGGTGCTGGGGGTGGAGACGCTGCATCCCTACGACATCTGGGCGCCGCTGACCGGCAACCCGCCGGCCGTGCCCTACCAGCAGGCGGTCGAGTGGATATGCGCCGGGCTGGCCCCGCTGGGCGAAGACTACGTCAACACCATACGCCGCGGCTGCCTGGAGGATCGCTGGGTGGACGTGTACCCCAACCAGGGCAAGACGGCGGGCGCGTTCTCCGCCGGCACGCAGGGCACCTACCCCTTCATCCTGATGAGCTACACGGACGACATCGGCAGCATGAGCACGCTGGCTCACGAGCTGGGCCACTCCATGCACTCCTACCTGGGGTGGGAGAATCAGCCCTTCATCTACAGCGACTATTCGCTGTTCGTGGCGGAAGTGGCCTCTAACTTCCACCAGGCGATGGTGCGCGCCTACCTGCTGGAGGAAAACGACGATCCCCAGTTCCAGATCGCCATCATCGAGGAGGCGATGGACAACTTCCACCGCTACTTCTTCATCATGCCGACGCTGGCCCGCTTCGAGCTGGAGATGCACCGGCGGCTGGAGCGCGGGGCCGGCCTGGCCGCCGACGACCTGATCGCGCTGATGGCCGACCTGTTCGAAGAGGCCTACGGCGGGGAGATGCACGTCGACCGGGAGCGAGTGGGCATCACCTGGGCGCAGTTCGGCCACCTGTACGTGGACTACTACGTCTTCCAGTACGCGACCGGCATCAGCGGGGCCAACGCCATCGCCCGCCGCATCCTGGACGGCAAGCCGGGCGCGGTCGAGGGACACCTGAACTTCCTGAAGACGGCCGGGGCCAAATACCCGGTCGACGCGCTCAAGCTGGCCGGCGTGGACCTCAGCCAGCCAGGGCCGGTAGAGACGGCTTTCGAGGTGCTGGGCGGCCTGGTGGATCGGCTGGATAAGCTGACGCAGTAAATGCGCGCCGGATCATGTAGGGGGCAGGCGGTGCCTGACCCTGGCGGGGGGCGAATCGGCGATTCGCCCCTACGCGCCATGCCGCTGGACGGGCTACCGCCCGACGACGCCGTTCACGCCTCCGGCAAAAACGGCGGGGGCCAGCTTGGGCATCGCGAGGATAGAGGGTTGTACGGTACAATTAGAAACAGGGGACAGGAAGATAATTGACGCCAAGAACAACGCAAAGTATAATATAGAACAAAGGTTCCATAACAAGGTCGCGTGGGGGTAGGCAATGGGACACAAAATCGAGTTTACGTTCAATCACGAAAAAGCCACCGAAGCCATTATCTATGTAGCTCAAAATATTAAGGAGCCCACACTCATTGGTGTCAACAAACTGCTCTACTTTGCGGATAAAACCAGTCTAGAACGATATGGGCGGTTTATTTTTGGTGACACGTACTTTGCGATGGAACATGGCCCAGTCCCAAGCAATGCCTATGATTTGATAAAGGAAACCGGCAATATGGGGTCTAGTGGCTTCATCATTGAGAATGGGCATTTTATAAAACCTTTGCGGGAACCCGACCTCGACCAACTCAGTGAATCGGATGTTATATGTTTGGATCAAATAATCCAGATGTATAAAGATACTCCCAATTGGAAGAGACGCCAGGATAGCCATGATATGATTTGGCAAAATGCCTGGAGGGCCCGGGGGGATAAACGTAGTGTAGTCATTCCAATAGAGGATATTATCGCAACTCTTGAAGATGGCGATGATCTTGTGGAGCACTTGATTCATCTCAACAACGATTAGGCTCTGGAAATGCCGTATAAAAAGCCCAGGCTGTGGCATGTCTATTTCGTGAAAAATTGCTCTCATGTCAGACCAAAGCCCAAGGACAAGTTCGTAGTGATTGTTTGTATTGACAAAGAAGCAAGAGGCTTCTTGATAAATTCTCGAATAAGCTCATTTGTACAGAAGCGCCCCGACTTGTTGGCGTGTCAAGCTGAAATTAATGCCATTGAGGACTATGTTTTAAAAAAAGATGGGTTTGTGGATTGTAGTGAACTATACGAGTTCTTCGAGTGGGAACTTAAAAAAACAAGGGGGAGATCAGTCGAGATGCGAAACTACGCATACTTAAAGCAATACGAGACTGTGTAACAATCCCGCTTAAATACAAGGATATGATACTAAACAATGAGAGTGAGCTTCTACAAGAGTTAGACGACCCTGACTGACTTCATTCCCACATGCCGCTGGACGGGCTACCGCCCGACGACGTCGATCACGGCTCCGGCAAAAACGGCGGGGGCCAGCGCGGCGCGGACTCCGTCCCGGCCTTGAAGCGGTGGTTGCAGAACGGCGCGCCCGTCGAGAGGGCTTGCGTGCGGCTCAGCCCGCCGCCGGATTTACGGCTTAACGGAAAATCCAGAAAACAAAAATACGGCGAAAGCTCCGGCGCGCCCTGGGCCAGGAAAAACTTGTGGGTGGCGCACTCATGGAAGTCGTAGCCGTAATCGAAAGTTTCCCCGTCCCCCTCGACCACCTCGTAAACGTAGCCCCCCGGATAGCGGCGCAATTGCGATTCGGCGGCGCGCGCCCGGCGGCGGTCCATGAGCTGTTCCGGCGTCAGCCATTCCTCCGGCGGGATGTGGGGCGGCGGCAACGGCGGGCGGGCTTCGACCGCGTCGTAGAGCAGCTTGCCGGTGGCGGCGGCGGTTTTGCCGTGGGCCAGCATCGCCCGGTACAGGGCCAGCGTGATCCCGGCGCGGACCAGCAGCCCGGTCCAGGGATGCGCGTCCCCGCCGATGTAGGGCAGCACCGGGATCAGGGTGGTGAAGTGGGCGCGGGCCGCCTCGACGACGGCGGCGGCGGTCGATTCGCCATCGGTCTCGGCCAGGATGGGCGTCCACTCCCGGGCATGATCCTCGAAGCGGGCCATCAGTTCTGGCCGGCGGTC
>DAOUEM010000036.1:0-39378 GCA_034430555.1 Anaerolineae bacterium
GCCAACTCCGCCTGGCCGGTATCGGTCAGCCGGTAACAGCGGCGCGTGCGGCCCCTGACCTGCTCCTCGAAGGCCAGGATGAAGCCGCGCTTCTCCAGGTCGTGCAGGGTAGGGTACAACGTGCCCTCCGCAAAATCCAGCACGCCCGCCGAGCCTTGTTTGATCTCCTTGGCGATGCGGTAGCCGTGTTTAGCCCCGCCGGCCAGCGATTGCAGGATGAGGAGAGGTAGACTTCCCTTCATGTTCATCAGGATGCTCCAATACCTCGCAGTCACATACATCGGATTTAGAGGTATTATACCCCGAATTCCGAGGTGATTTGTTATAGTACTCAGGTACCGGCCGCTGGTTATTGGTTGATGGTGGTTAGTGATCGGCTCGCAGGCATCATTCGATGAATTTGTTCCACTGCCAAAACGGGCTATGCTAAGGCTGTCCGGGCGCAGCAGGCAGCGCCCCTACGAACCGCCAATAGCCTCTTGTTAGGAGTATCCCATGGAACTGACCACGATCACCATCGACAAGCCGGAGCCGTTGAACTTCATCCTGGGCCAGAGCCACTTCATCAAGACGGTGGAGGATATCCACGAAGCGATGGTCACTGCCGTGCCGGGCATCAAATTCGGGCTGGCCTTCTGCGAAGCCAGCGGCGAGTGCCTGGTCCGCTGGACGGGCACCGACGAGGCCATGATCGACCTCGCCAAAAAGAACGCACTGGCGCTCTCCGCCGGGCACTGCTTCATCCTCTTCCTGGGGGAAGGCTTTTACCCGATCAACGTGCTGAATGCCGTGAAAAACGTGCCGGAAGTGGCCCGCATCTTCTGCGCCACCGCCAACCCCACCGAGGTCATCATCGCGGAGACCGGGCAAGGGCGCGGCATCCTGGGCGTGATCGACGGCTGCAAGAGCAAGGGCGTCGAAGACGAGTCCGGCATCGAGTGGCGCAAGGGCTTCCTGCGTATGATCGGGTACAAGTTGGCCTGAGATCAAATCGAACTCACGTCAAACCCGTAGGGGCGACCGGCTGGTCGCCCCCGAAAGTAGCAGAAATTATTGGCGCAAGTAAAACGCCCTACGGCCCCGCCGGGATGTACTGCACAGCCTTGAAATCCGGCTCCTGCACCGGCAGCACGTCCACCAGCGTATACTCGCGCGAGCCGAGGCCGATCTGCTCGGCCATGACCAGCTGCTCGTTCGGGTCTTTATACGGCCCGTGGATCCACTGCCAGGGATGCCCGTCGCGGCTGACGATCTCCATCATACCGGGCAGGTTCTCCTCGATGATGGGTTTGTCGGCCAGCATGTCGAGCGTGGCCTGTTCCAGCGCCACCAGGTCATCCGAACCGAACACGCCCACGTCCGGCAGCACCGGCATCCCGGTGAAACCGAAGCAGTCGCAGACGGGGGTCAACTGGGTGGCGAGGTTGATGAAAGTCGTATTGCCCGGCTCGAAGGTATCCAGCACCAGCTTGGCGGAGATGTTGCACACTTCCAGGAAGGCCATGAAAGCGCCGCGCTGAATCTCGAAGGCCCCATTGGCGACCGCCTGGCAGCGCATGCACTGGTTGCACTTGAAATGGTGCAGGTGCAGGCCGCCGGGGTCTTCCTGGTCGTCGACGATGGCCCCGTACGGGCACGACTCGCGGATGGCCACGCGGGTCGCCTCGTCCGGGCATTTCTCCTTAAAGAAGTACGGCTCGTAGTGGGAAACGTCGTGCATGGCGCTGCGCGTACGGCCGTCCATGCAGCCCAGCGCGATGTTCTTCAGGGCCGCCCCCCACCCGGTGACCGGGTGCCCTTTGACGTGGGCCAGGTCGATCAGGAAGCTGGCTTCTTCGATGGCCCCGCCCATATAAAACTCGGTCATCTGGCAGTAGTCATAAGGATGGGCGGTGACCCACTTGCCGTCGATGCCCGTGGTGGCATAGAGCGGGCAGCCGAGCGTTTCGGCGGTGTACCCGCGTTTATGGGCGCTTTCCACGGCGTGGGGCAGGTCGGTGACGAAGGGCTTGCCGCCGCCTTCCAGCACAGCCTGCACCACCTTGCGGATGAAAACCGGGTGCACGGTCGAATAGCCCACATTGCCGCCCAGGTGCAGCTTGATGGCGACCCGCTGATCCTTCACGCGCTGGCGGATGTCCAGCTTGTCCAGGATGAGGTCGAGTTTGGCAGGCAGGGTTTCGCTGGCGTCAAGCTGCGCCTGGCGCGGCGATCCCCAGTATACGGTGCTCGTCATAGTATCCCCCTTGGTGAGTATGGCAATGGATATCCTAAGGATAACACAACCGGGCCGAGGCGCACGTGAAACTTGCGACGCAGGTGATAGGTGCCCCGCAAGTTCCATCTACGCCCCGGCCCGGTACAGCCGCCTGGTCACGTGTGCCGATGCTGTGGAATCATGAAGCCGCAAACACCAGCCGGAAGAGCAGATTCGCCAGCACAATCGCCCCGCCGGCCAGCAGCCACAGCCCGACCGTGCTCAGGAACCAGTGCAGCATGCGGTTGGAGCGCGCCCGCAGGAACACGAACAGGAAGGCCAGCCCCACCCAGCCGCCTAGAAAGATGACCGCGACCACCCAACCGGCGCTGCTCAACTGCGGCCCGAGGCCGGCCAACTGCGCCACGACGATATCGCCGGTGGTAGCGGGATAACCGCCGCTGCTCCACAGGCTGTGCAGGGCGTCTTGCAGGACGGCGGCGTTATCCGGCTGGCTGAACAGGCTGGCCAGGTCGATGGGCAGGCCGGTCGCGTTGGCCTGGAGGAAGGACAGGCCCGCCGTCACGGCCACCGCCGGCACCAGGTCAACCGGGACGGCCTGACCGGGGTCCAGTACGCCCGCGCTGCGCAGCGCCCCGCCGATGGTATCGCCCACCAGCAGGAAGCCCAGCACCAGCACCACGATGATCGTCAGCAATAGAGAAAAACAGCCGCTGGAACAACCGCCGTTGAACACCAGGAACGGCTGCAAATCCCGCCGGACACGCTCCCGATCCACGTAGACCATCTCGCGCTCGACCACGAGCGGCGGTGCTGATGGCGGCGCGGGCTGTGCGGCATAACCGGCCTCCAGCGGCGGGCCGTAATCCGGGGCGGGGGGCGGGCCGACCGGAGGAGTGCTCTGTGGCGGCGGCGTCTGCTGGTAGACCGGGGCCGGCGCCGCTTCCTGGGCATCACCACGGCGCACCGTCGGCACGTCGAACTGCCCCATGCGACGGGCCAGGTTCTGGGCGGCCTCGTGTGAGGGATCGAGCTGGAGCACGGTTTTCAGCGCTTCCTGCCGTTGGAAGGTGTGCGGAGTCGCTTTGGCGATCAGCCACCAGGCTTCGACGAGATTGGGGGCCGTGGCGACCACGCCGTACAGCAGGGCCACGGCCTGTTCGCGCTCTCCCCGGTCGATCAGGTCACGGGCTTCTTGCAATTGGGCGGCGTAGGGGTCCTGGCTCATCCGGTACTCCGTTCACTGGCGCATGGGCGGCGCGCGGTTGGGTGTCTCCGGATGTGGTATAACACGGCGAGGCGGCCTCGTGCAAGCGGCTGGTGCGCGTCGGGGTCGGAGGTGGGTATACTGGTCGCCACGGCTGTACGTGCACGTGATCGCGCCGGCGGGCGTGATGGCCGACCCGATCCCCAACCGCCCGCCGGAACGGCGTCCCCCCTGGCTGCGGGGAGGGCCTCCAGATACTGCCCGCCAACCGCCAAAATCATCGATCTGACCATAGCATCTGCCCCCCCGATATGCTATAATCAGGCGTTCCGATAGCACAGACGTTCGAGGAGGAAAAGCGTGCCCGACTTCCAGCTCGTCTCGGATTTCCAGCCGACCGGCGACCAGCCGCAGGCCATCGCCGGACTGCTCGACGGCCTCAACCGGAAATATAAATACCAGACCCTGCTCGGCGCGACCGGCACCGGCAAAACCTACGCCATGGCCCAGATCGTCGCCCAGACCAACCGCCCGACGCTGGTCATGTGCCACAATAAAACGCTAGCCGCCCAGCTCTACAGCGAATTCAAGGACTTCTTCCCGCACAACGCGGTCGAATACTTCGTATCGTATTACGATTATTACCAGCCGGAAGCCTACGTGCCGCAGAAGGACCTCTACGTCGAAAAAGAGACCAACATCAACGAGGACATCGACCGGCTGCGCCTCTCGACCACCACCTCCGTGCTCAGCCGGCGCGACGTGCTGATCGTGGCCTCGGTCTCCTGCATCTACGGCCTGGGCAACCCGGAAGCCTACGGCAGGGTCGTGCTCAAGCTGGCGCAGGGCCAGGCCATCCGCCGCGACATGATCCTGCGCCACTTGGTGCACATCCACTACGGACGCAACGAGATCGACCTGAAACCGGGCACCTTCCGCGCCAAGGGCGATACGCTGGAAGTCATCCCCGCCTACGGGGAGCAGGCCTTCCGCATCACCATGTGGGGCGACGAGGTGGAGCGTTTGCAGGCCTTCCACCCCATCACCGGGGAAATCCTGGCCGACTTCGAGGAAATCGAAATCTACCCGGCCAAACACTTCATCACGGAAGAGGGCAAGATGCAGGCCGCCATCGCCGACATCAAAGTCGAGCTGAAAGAACGGCTCTCCGAATTCATGAAGGAAAACCGCCTGCTGGAAGCGCAGCGCCTGGAGCAGCGCGTCCAGTACGACCTGGAAATGCTGCGCGAGTTGGGCTACTGCTCCGGCATCGAAAACTACTCCCGCCACATGGACCAGCGCCCGCCCGGCAGCCCGCCCTGGACGCTGCTCGACTACATGCCCGCCGACTTCCTGCTGGTGATGGACGAGAGCCACATGACCATCCCCCAGGTGCGCGGCATGCACGGCGGCGACCGCTCCCGCAAGCAGACGCTGGTCGACTACGGGTTCCGGCTGCCCAGCGCGCTGGATAACCGCCCGCTCAACTTCGAGGAGTTCAGCCAGCGCATCAACCAGGTGATCTACACCTCGGCCACGCCCGGCCCCTACGAAAAAGAACACAGCCAGGCGACGGTCCAGCAGGTCATCCGCCCGACCGGCATCCTGGACCCCGCCATCGACGTTCGCCCGGTCCAGGGCCAGATCGACGACCTGCTGCAAGAGATCAACCGGCGGGTCAAGAAGGGGCAGCGCGCCCTGGTCACCACGCTGACCAAGCGCATGTCGGAAGACCTGGCCGACTACCTGACCGAGATGGCCGTCAAGGTGCACTACCTGCACTCCGAGATCGATACGCTGGAACGCATCGACATCCTGCGCGACCTGCGCATGGGCGTCTACGACGTGGTGGTGGGCATCAACCTGCTGCGCGAGGGCCTGGACCTGCCGGAAGTCTCGCTGGTGGCCATCCTGGACGCGGATAAAGAAGGCTTCCTGCGCTCGGAATCGGCGCTGGTGCAGAACATCGGGCGCGCCGCCCGGCACGTCGAGGGCCAGGTGATCATGTACGCCGACCGCGTCACCGACTCGATGCGGCGGGCCATCGACGAGACCAACCGCCGCCGCGCCGTCCAGCAGGCTTACAACGAGGAACACGGCATCGAGCCGCAGCAGATCGTCAAGGAAATCCGCGACCTGACCGAAGCCGTCCGCCGCCAGGTGACCGAGCCAATCGCCGAGGACCTGCCGCCGGCGGAGGCCATCGCTTCTCTGCCGCCCCTCGAGCTGGACCGGGTGCTCAAGGACCTGGAACGGCAGATGAAGGAATCAGCCAAGGTGCTCGAATTCGAGAAAGCGGCCATGCTGCGCGACCAGATCATGGAGCTGCGCGGCGTGATGGCCCTCAAGCGGGTCGAGGACGACCGCGCCCCGATCATGGATTACAACTAGCGGGGCGTTTAGCTGCACAAATCAGTAGGCCGGGTGGAAGGGAACACGCCCGGCCTTTTTTGCTGCCCGCCCCCGAAATCCCCCCAAACATTCGGGCTGCACCTCGGCCATCCCTTTACGACCGGCCCCAACCGCTGCTACAGTATATAGGATGACCTGAATTCCTCTGGTTGGGGACGGGACGCGCCTGCCCCCACCGGATCGGCTATACTGAGGATGTCCGCCCGGTGGCATTGGTGAGGGAACCGGCCATGAATCGACGACTGCTCCTGCTGTTGTGCTGCTGTGGGGCTTTGTGCGCGGCCTGTATGCAGACGGAAGCCACGCCGCTGCCAGCCACGCCTGCCGGCGGCGGTCCCCCAGCGGCCTTCCAACCGGCCACCTCGCTGCCGGCCCTAGGGGGCGAGACGCCGATCCTGGCCCAGCCGGCCACCGGCGGCCAGACGCGCATCCAGTTCCAGGCGGGCACCACGGCGGCCCACGTCAGCGACCGGGCCATCGCCGCCAACGGCATCGACGATTACGTACTGGAAGTGATGGCCGGGCAGGTGATGACGGTCGCCATCACGCCCTTCAACGCCCAGGAGGCGGCCAACTTCGCCCTGGCGATCTACAGCACGACTGATGGCGCGCTGCTGCCCGGCGAGTCCCCGGCGGCCAACACCTGGACCGGCGCGCTGCCCGCCACGCAGGACTACCTCATCCGCGTGATCAACTATGGAAACGCCAGCCGCTACAGCCTGCAAATCGTCATCCCCAGCCGGATCACGTTCGCGGCAGGGGCGACGGCGGCCAGCGTGGAAGGCGCGATTGCCGGGCCGCCCTACACCACCATCTACATCCTGGAAGCGATGGCCGGGCAGGCGATGAGCGTGGCCGTCACCACCACCACGCCGGGGGGCGGTATCTGGCTGGGCATCAGCGGCGCGGACGGCACCCCGCTGCTGCGCGGGCAATCCGGCCTGACCAGTTGGACGGGTTTCCTGCCGGCCACGCAGGACTACGTGCTGCAAATCGGCGCGGTGAACACCACCACGTTGGACATCACTCCCCTCGGCTTTACGCTGACCATCAGCATCACCGGCTGACGCCGCAAACAACCCTGGCCGCCTGCGGCCCTGGCGGGGGATGATGGGCGTGCTGGGCCGCGTCCTGCCGGTGCCGGGCAGTTACACGGGCGAAGGTCTGCGCGTGGCGGCCGGGGTGACTTACCTGGGCGACAATAGCAAAGCCAAACGCGAACTGGGCTACGACCCGCGTCCGCTGGAGGAGGGCCTGCGCGAAACGCTGCATTACGAGATGGCGCAGATGGGCTTGGCACCATCCAAATCATGATATAGTATCAGCACCCATTTGGATTTTTGAAGCCGCCAGGCCGCACGCCTGTCCAACACCAACAGCCCGGCGGACTCACGGACAGGAGGCAGTCCCGATGCCGGTCGACCGCGAACACATGGAGCAGATCGAGGCGCAGACGCTGGCCCCTTACGCCACGTTGGCCCAGGACAGCCAGGGCCGCCACTACCCGGACCCGGAGCAGGACTTCCGCACCGCCTTCCAGCGCGACCGGGACCGTATCGTGCATACCACCGCCTTCCGCCGCCTGGAGTACAAAACGCAGGTTTTCATCAACTACGAGGGCGACTACTACCGCACCCGCCTGACCCACACGCTGGAAGTATCCCAGATCGGGCGCAGCCTGGCCCGCGCCCTGGGCGCTAACGAGGACCTGGTAGAGGCCATCTGCCTGGTGCACGATATCGGGCATTCGCCCTTTGGCCACAGCGGCGAGATCGTGCTCAACCAGCTGATGGCCGATCACGGCGGCTTCGACCACAACAAGCAGACGCTGCGCATCGTCACCAAGCTGGAAGAGCGCTATCCCGATTGGGCCGGCCTCAACCTGACCTTCGAGGTGCTGGAAGGCATCGTCAAACATGAGTCGGAGTACGACATCAGCGACGCACAGGATTACCACCCCGACAAGCGCGGCAGCCTGGAAGCCCAGATCGCCAACGTGGCCGACGAGCTGGCCTACAATACCAGCGACCTGGACGACGGCTTACGCTCGGGGATGCTGACCGTCGACCAGATGAGGGAGCTGGAGCTGTGGCAAATGCTATGCGACAGCGTCGGCTGGGACGGGCAGGACTTCAACGACCAGATACGCTACCGCCTGATCCGGCGGCTGGTCGGACGGGAGATCAATGACGCCATCACCCACACCAACCAAATGCTGGCGCAGGCCAACCCGCAGTCGCTGGCGGCCCTGCAATTGCTGCCCTACAACGTCACCGGCCACAGCGAGTCCTTCACCCGCATGAACCGCGCCCTGAAGGACCTGCTCTACGAGAAGCTGTACAAGCACTACCGCGTGATGCGCATGGCAGCCAAGGCGGAGCGCTTCATCACGGACATCTTCCAGGCGTATATGGCCCGGCCCGATCAACTGCCGACCGGGGTGCAGCGCAAGCTGGAGTCGCGCAGCCGCCCCCGCGTGATCTGCGACTACATCTCCGGCATGACGGATCGCTACGCCCTGGAAGAGCACCAGCGCCTGTTCGACCCGTTTACCCGGCCCTAGACTCCCGACAGTGAGGGGCGCTTCACCGTGAGCGCCCCAGGCCCCCCTTCCATATTCCTCGTCAAGCCGCCGAAAATGGGTAGAATAACCTCGTCACCGCGCCGTAATCACGGCATTGACACAGTAGCGAATGGAAAACCGTTTTAGCGCCATGAATCATCGCACATTGCTAACCGGGTTAGGCGCAATTGTAGTGCTCGTCATAACGACCGCCGTCGTGGTCGGGCAGGTTGCGCCCACGCCGAGGGCCGACACCCAGACGCTGATCGTGTTCGCCGCCGCTTCGCTCACCGACGCTTTTACGGAGATAGGGGCAGCTTTCGAGTCGGCCCACCCCGGCGTCACGGTCACGTTGAATGTCGCCAGTTCGTCCACGCTGGCCGCCCAGATCGTGGAGGGTGCGCCGGCGGACGTCTTCGCCAGCGCCAACCCGCGCCAGATGGCCGTCATCGCCGAGGCCGGGCGGCGCGGGTTCAGTCGGGACATTGGGCCGCATCTGGCATGATCTTTTGCCTATCGCCCCATTCGTGAATTCCGTTACAATGCTATCGGTCGGCGGTGGACCACATTGCCACCGCCCAGCAGCGCGATTAGCCAGGCAGCACCGCGATCATTCAAACCGGAATCAGCCTGATTATCACCTCAAACCAACACACTGTATCAATACGCACGAGAGGACAACCATGTCGGATATTCTGAAGAAGTTCAGCGAACCCATCATCGACCCCACACACGACATCCTGTACCGCGGCCGCGGCCGCATGGCGCTGGACGCTATCTTCGCCCCCAAGAACGTGGCCGTCATCGGCGCCAGCGAGCGCGAAGGCAGCGTGGGGCGCACCATCCTGTGGAACCTGATCAGCAATCCCTTTGGCGGGGCCGTCTTCCCCGTCAATCCCAAGCGCCCCAGCGTCCTGGGCATCAAGGCCTACCCCAGCATCCAGGACGTGCCGGAACGGGTGGACCTGGTGGTGGTGGTCACCCCGGCCCCTACCATCCCCGCGATCATCGCCGACTGCGTGGAGCTGGGCATCCCCGGCGCGATCGTGATCTCCGCCGGCTTTAAGGAGATCGGGCCGGAAGGCGTCGAGCTGGAGCTTGAGCTGCTGGCCCACGCCCGGCGGGGCGGGATGCGCATCGTCGGCCCCAACTGCCTGGGCGTGATGAGTCCCATCACCGGGCTGAACGCGACCTTCGCCGCCGGCATGGCGCGGCCCGGCAACGTGGGCTTCATCAGCCAGAGTGGCGCGCTGTGCACGGCGGTGCTCGACTGGAGCTTCAGGGAAAACGTGGGCTTCAGCCACTTTGTCTCGATCGGCTCCATGCTGGACGTGGGCTGGGGCGACCTGATCTACTACCTGGGCGACGACCCGCGCACCGAGAGCATCGTGATCTACATGGAAACCATCGGCGACGCGCGGGCCTTTATCTCCGCCGCCCGCGAGGTCGCGCTGACCAAGCCGATCATCGTGATCAAGCCAGGCCGCACGGAAGCCGCCGCCAAGGCCGCCGCCTCGCACACCGGCTCCCTGACGGGCAGCGACGACGTGCTGGAAGCTGCTTTCCAGCGCAGCGGCGTGCTGCGAGTGGATACCATCGCCGAGCTATTCGCCATGGCGGAAACGCTCGCCAAGCAGCCCACCCCCGCCGGCCCCAACCTGACCATCGTGACCAACGCCGGCGGCCCCGGCGTGCTGGCCACCGACGCCCTGATCACCAGCGGCGGCGCCCTGACCCCGATCTCCGAGGCGACGATGGAACAACTGAACAGCTTCCTGCCCGCCGCCTGGAGCCACAACAACCCGATCGACGTGCTGGGAGACGCCGCCCCGGAGCGCTACGCTAAAACGCTGGAAATCTCCGGGCACGACGAAAATGCCGACGGCCTGCTGGTGATCCTCACCCCGCAGGACATGACCGATCCCACCCAGACGGCCGAGGCGCTCAAGCCTTACAGCAACATCGAGAATAAGCCGGTGCTGGCCTCCTGGATGGGCGGGCCGCAGATCGCGGCGGGCGAGGGCATCCTCAACCGGGCTGGCATCTCAACCTTCGAGTACCCGGACGAAGCCGCCCGCGCCTTCTCCTACATGTGGCGCTACAGCTACAACCTGCGCGCCCTCTACGAGACGCCCAACTTCTCCGTAGCCGCCGGCGAGGATCAGCCCGACCGCGCCGCCGTGGAAGCGATCATCAACCAGGCCCGCGCTGAAAAACGCACCATCCTGACCGAGATCGAATCCAAGGACGTGCTGGCCGCCTACGGCGTGCCGATCATCCCCTCGCGCATCGCGCCGACCGCCGACGAAGCCGTGGCCGCCGCCGAGAAATTCGGCTACCCGGTGGTGCTCAAGATTCACTCGGAGACGATCACCCACAAGACCGACGTGGGCGGCGTCAAGCTCAACCTGGGCAGCGAATCCGAGGTGCGCGCCGCCTTCCAGGCGATCTACAGCGCCGTCGAGGAGCGGGTGGGCATCGAGCACTTCCTGGGCGTTAACGTCCAGCCCATGATCAAGCTGGACGAAGGCTACGAGCTGATCATCGGGGCCAGCATCGACGCGCAGTTCGGCCCGGTGATGCTGTTCGGGACGGGCGGCTCGCTGGTGGAGGTCTACAAAGACCGCGCCCTGGGCCTGCCCCCGCTCAACAGTATCCTGGCCCGCCGCATGATGCATCGCACCAAGATCTTCACCGCCCTGCAGGGCGTGCGCGGCCGCGACCCGGTCGACCTGGCCGCGCTGGAAGAGTTGATGGTGCGCTTCAGCCAGCTGGTGGTGGAGCAAAGCTGGATCAAAGAGATCGACATCAACCCGCTGCTGGCCTCCGACAAACACCTGCTGGCCCTGGACGCGCGGGTGGTCCTCTTCGACCCCGACACCGACGAAGCCGACCTGCCCCGCCTGGCCATCCGCCCCTATCCCTACGAATACGTGGACGAGTGGACGGCCAAAAACGGCATGGAACTGACCGTCCGGCCCATCCTGGCGGAGGACGAGCCAAAGGTCGCCAAGTTCCACGAGACGCTGTCCGAGCGCACGGTATACATGCGCTACCTCCAGCAGATGAAGCTCAGCCAGCGCACCACGCACGAGCGGCTGATCCGCATCTGCTTCAACGACTATGACCGCCAGATCGCGCTGGTGGCCGAGCAGCGCGACGCCCAAAACGGCAGCAACGAAATCCTGGGCATCGCCCGCCTGAGCCGCCTGCACGGCAGCAACGACGCCCGCATCTCCATGATCGTCACGGACAAGTACCAGGGCCTCGGCCTGGGCACAGAGTTCGTGCGCCGGCTGGTGGACATCGCCCGGCAGGAGAAAATGGACAAGGTGGTGGCGGACATGTCGCCGGAGAACTTCGGGATGCAGGCCATCTTTAAGAAGTTCGGCTTTACCATCAGCTGCGACCCCGGCGCGGAGTACTGCCTGGTAGAGCTGAAGCTGTAGGTCACACCAAACCGCCGGGGCGATGCCGGACCCGGTAGTCCGCCGGCATCGCCCCGAATCAGCAGAGCCGGGTGGCAGCGCGCCGTCCGGCCCTGCTGATTCCCGGGTTAATCCGGCTTTGGCATCGTCACCAGGCGGACGCCCGCCCGGTGCACCTGCCGGAAGCTGCCGCCCTGCCGGACGTGCCGTTGGACGGCCTCGACATTGTCTACCACCGCGCCGGAGAGCAGGCCCACGCCGCGCTCGAACAGCAGCGGATGCAGCGGGGTGCTCGGCCCCAGCACCAGCACCGTCGATAACGGCGCGCACAGCGCCAGCAGTGCTTCAAAGCTGCCGTTGAGCAGCGTCATGCCGGTGATGGCGACCACGTCGGCCCGGGGCAGCACTTCCGGGGCGGCCTCGGCCGGCAGATCGCCCGGCTTCGGACGCAGCTCCAGCACGTGCAGCGCCCCGACCCGCCCGCGCAGCCGCTCCACGAACGGGAAATGGCCGACCAGGGCCACGGTTTTACCCGCGCCGCGGGCGGCCAGCACGTCTTCCGCGTTGGCCTCGAACCAGGCCTCAGGCCGACGGGGCAGCAGGGCATTGATGGCAGCGAAACCTATCGAACGCTGCGTCAGACCCGCTTCACGCGCCAGAGCCGCCAGCTCCCGCCCGGACCGAACGGTCAGCGCGCCGGCCTGGGGCACGTCGGGCCTGCCGGTGTGACCGTGCCCGCCGCTCAACGTGGAAGCCAGGCCGCAGCGCAAGGTCCCGCCGACCTCGACGGTCACCACCGTCCAGTGCAGGCCGACGGACACATCAATAACCGGACCGTCGCCGATGACCGCCAGCAGATCGTTTACCAGAGACATCGCCGCGCCCTCCAATCAGGAACGCCGCGCCCGGCGCTCGCGGATCAGGCCCCGATAGCATTCGAGCAGGTCGCGGTCCTGCGCGTCCCCCCAGACCATGACCTCGCGGGCGGCATCCAGGCCGTAGCCGCCATTGCCCCGCCGCTGGCTCAGCCCGACCTCGGTGCCGTAATAGATGATCGGCGGCCCCGGCAGGCGCATCTGGGCAGCCGCCGCCCGTTTGAGCGCGTCCTTGTCCCCACCGGCGATGAACAGGAAGCGGTTGGTATCGTGGTTATCCAGGAAAGCAGGCATGAGGAAGTCCTCCGGGAAGTAGGCCAGGTGCCGCGCCACGAACCGCTCGAACTCGGCCTCGGTCCACTCACCCAGGCCGTAGGTTTTGCGCAACGCGGCCTCCAGCGGGAAGTCCAGCACGCCGTCCAGGCGGCCCACGTAACTCAGCAGCGTATCCGGCGCTTCCACGATCTCGCCAAAACAAAAGCAGTCGGCCTTCTCCGCCTTGCAGACGGCCCAGAAGTCAGACCAGAAGTCCGGCCCCGGCCCGTTGCCATAGTCCAGGCGGTAGCCGTCCACGTCGAATTCGCGCAGCCAGAAGCGGGCGTGATCCAGCATCCAGGCCCGCGCCGCCGGGTGGTAAAAGTCCAGCTGCGGCATGTGCCGCGAGCCGAAAAAGGCGCGGTAGCCGGCCGGCGAATCGTCGAAGGAGAACCAGCCCCGGTAAGGGCTGGCCGGGTCGCGCAGCGCTTCCTGGAAGACCGGGTGCTGCAAGGAGAGGTGGTTGCACACCAGGTCCAGGATCACACGGATGCCGCGCGCGTGGGCCGCCGCCACCAGGGCGCGCAGGGCGTTTTCGCCGCCCAACTGGGGCGCGACGCGGCGGTAGTCGGTGGCGTCGTAGCGGTGGTGGGACGGGCTGGGGAAGATCGGCGTCAGCCACAGGCAGTTCACGCCCAGATCGTGCAGGTAGTCGATCTGCTCGGCGATGCCCCACAACGTGCCGCCGCAGGGCTTTTTCACGTCCTCGGTTTGTTGCCAGTCGCGGCCCTGCCCGGGACTGAAGCGATCCACGAAGATCTGGTAGATCACGGCCTCGCGCGCCCAGGCCGGCGGGGACAGGCGATCGACGTGATAGGTGAAGGTTTTGCCGCGCGCCGGGTCGCCCGGCTGGAGGTGCGGCGGGTCTACGCCCTGAAAAAAGGCGGCGGCGGCCATCTCGGCGGTGCGCTGGGCGTCCGGCCAATCGGCGTACACCTCGCCCGACTCGGCGGCGTTATCATTCCACCCGCCGATCTGGTAGCGCACCACGGCGCCTGCCGGCTGGGCCGGGATGTCGGCCTGCCAGGTGGCGATATAATCCCACACCAGCGAATCCCAGGCCACGGCGCGACACGTCAGAGGCACGGCGAACCCGTTGGCCGCCTGCCCACGCGCGCCGACCGGCTCGCTGCCATCCAGCGTATAGTAAACGGCGGCCTGCGTCACGGGCAGGTCCGGCCCGATCCGCACCGTGACCGTGACCGGCTGGCCCGGCTCCGGATCGCGGGGCGTCAGCGCGTGCCAGTGCTGCAAGCCGCGCCGCATCGCCCGGTGATGCACCAGTTTGAGTTCGTCGGTGGCGTACGTGCCAAAAATGTGCTCTTCCATAAAACCCCCGGCACCTTACAACTAAAAAAAAGCCCGACTCTCGCCCGCGTCAGCGCGAAACCGGCCAGGAGTTGGGCTTTGATCCGATTGTCAGGCTGTAATCCTTCCCGATGGGAAGCCGGCGCCACAACCCGCACGCGACCTCCCCCAACAGACAGTGACGGACCGCCCTCACTAGCCTTTCACCGCACCTGCCGTCAGCCCGCCCACGATCTGGTCTTGCAGGGCCAGGTACAGGAGAACCACCGGAATCCCGGCCACCAGCGCACCCGCGGCGAACTTGCCCCAGTTATCGGAGAAGCGGGCGGTGACGAAGTTGAACAACCCCACCATCAACGTCCAGTTCTCGTTATCGCGCAGCAGCACGCGGGCCAGCACGAACTCGTTAAACGTGCCGATGAAGGCCAGCAGGCTGACCACCGCCAGGATCGGACGCACCAGGGGGAAGATCAACATCCAGAAGGTTTGCCAGTGAGTGGCGCCGTCCACCTGCGCCGACTCGTCGATGTCCCGCGGGATCGTGTCGAAGAAACCCTTCATCAGCCAGGTGTTGATGCCCATCGCCCCGGCCATATACACCAGGATCAGGCCGCCCAGGCTATTCAGCGAAAACAGCTCCAGCCAGCTCCAGTCAATGAAGCCCAGGAAGGGCAGCACCTGCGGAATCACTTCGGCCAGCTGCCCGATCTGCTGCAAGATGAGGAACAGGGCCACCATCGCCAGCAGATTAGGAAAGACCTGGATGAGCAGGACGAGCAGCAGCAGCGAGCGCCGCCCGTAGAAGCGGAAGCGCGAGAACGAATAGGCGCTCAGGGCGGTGATCAGCACCGTCAGGATGGTACTCACGGTTGCCACGAACGCCGAATTGGCGATCCAGTTCCAAAAGGGGTGAATGCTCAGGTGATCGGGATCAAACATCAGCTCGTTGAAGTTCTGGAACAGATCGCCGACGTTATCCACCCCCTGCGGGATGAGCGTCTGCGTCGCCAGCGACCCAAAGGGATTGAAGGCCGCCGAGATGATCCAGACCACGGGAAACAGCGCGAAGATCAAGGCGATGACGATCACGATCATCCGCCCCATCAGGCCGATGGTGCGGGCGCGATTGGACTGCACGGCCCGCGATTCGACACGCGCATTGTCAGACATTTTCGCCTACCTCCTCCCAGGTCCGCGTGAAGCGGTAGTTCAGCAGCGTCACGGCGGCCGTGATGGCGAAGATGATGATGGTGATGGCGGAGGCATAGCCGTAGTCGGCGCCCCGGTCCGAGCCGAAGGCCAGGTTATAGGTATAGCTGATCAGGATGTCCGAGTGCCCGGCGGGGGTGATGGTCCCGGCCATGGGTGGGTTGCCTTCGGTCAGGGCCTCGATGAGCAGGTAGTTATTGAAGTTAAATGTAAACGAGGCGATGAGCAGCGGGCCAACGGTCACCAGCAGCAGGGGCAGGGTGATGCGCCAGAAGCGCTGCCAGGTGCTGGCCCCGTCCACGTCGGCAGCTTCGTAGATATCCTGAGGGATAGCCTGGAGTGCGCCGCTGCAGATCAGCATCATGTAGGGATAACCGAGCCACAGGTTCACCACCAGGATGGCCACCTTGGACCAGAACGGATCGGCAAACCAGGGAATGGTCACGCCAAAGATACGCTCGATGTTGGTGGTGATCACGCCCAGGTTCTGGTTGAGCATACCGCGCCACGTCAGGATGCTGATCGCGCCGGGGATGGCGTAAGGAATGATCAGCAGCGAGCGAATCACCTTACGGAAGGGAACGATCGGGTCGTTGAGGATCAGCGCCATGAACAGCCCCATAGCGAAGGTCGTCACCACCGACCCCGCCGCGAAGACGACGGTCCAGGCGAAGATGGAGAGCAGCGGCCCGCGCAGCCCCGGATCGTCGATCAGGCGGGTGAAGTTCTTCAACCCGATGACCACCCGGTAGCCGGGCGTCAGGGCATCGTCTGTGGTCCCGCCGATGGGGATGAAAAAGCCCACCTCGTCGTCGGCGGCGTAGGAGATATTCTCCTCGTTGTCAAAAAAGGCATTCTCTTCATCGTTAAAGACAAAACGCTGCTCGACCTGCTGCGCCAGGTTGGGGCGGCGCGGGCTGATGCTGACGCTGGTGATAATTAACGCCTCAGTACCCTCGCCGACCGTCTGGCCGGTCAGTGGATCGACGGCACGGCCCAGATCGCCGCGCTCCGTCAGGCGCTGGTAGCCGTTATATTCGGCAGGAATGCCATCCTCGCTGGCCGGGTCCGCCTCGACAGGCTCAAGCGCCTCATCGGGCCGGGCGAAGAACATCTGCCCACCCGCTTCTTCTGGCAACAACCACACGGCGTACTGCACGTCGTCCGCCTCGGCCTCGCCCTGGCGAAACACGACGAAGTTAAGGGTCTCGGCGCCTTCCGGCAGGTAGGTGCGCCGTTCGATCAGGTCGATGGCCTGCTGCTTGGTGAGCAGGTGCCCCTGGGAGAAATTGGTCAGCGCCGTGAGCACGGTGAAGATGATCGGGTAGATCACCAGCAGCGTGACCAGGGCCAGGCCCGGCGACATCCACTTAAAAGGAAAGAGCGACGGCACCAGGTTCAGGACGTTCACCATGATGGTGATGATCGCGATGACCACCGCCAGCAGCAGGTTATCGTCCCGGACCAGGCTGTAGATGATCACCAGGGCCAGCCCGTTGGCGATGAACAAGCCCAGATATTTCAGCACGGTACGGATAGCGGCCAGAGGCCCCGAAGGGCCTCTGACACTGGTGCGCGTAGCACTCATCTGTTACTCAACCTCGACCGTTGTGACCTTGCTGTCGGGGTCCCAGATGAAGGTCACGGTGGAGTCGGCATCCAGCGCCAACGTGTAGTTGGGGCCGCCGGCCTCACCGTCGACGCCGTAGTTCTCGTCCCAGCCGTTGCTGAGCGCGATCTTAAACTCGTACTCGCCGGCGGGCACGTCGAAGGTGCCTTCGTACATACCGGTCTCTTCGTTCAGTTCCAGCTTGGTGACGTTGCAGGCCGGGTCCCAGTCGGCATCGCAGCCCACAGCGGCCTGCCAGGAGCCGGGCACGCCCACGATGAGCGCGCCGGAGGCGGCGGCGGCGGCAGACTCTTCGATGGCCGTACGAATTTGCTCGGCAGCGTCGCGGTAAGCCGTGGGGCCGTCAAGCTGCTGGTTGATGATCAGGGTTAAGGCATTGCCGGCGGCGGCCCACACCTGGCCCATCTCGGGGATGTTGGGCATCGGCATGGCTTCCGCACCAGCCGCGGCGAACCCGGCGATGTCGGGATCGTCGATGGCGTCACGCACGGGCAGCCAGGCGGAGGGGCGCGGGTCGGCGTCGAACAGGGCCTGCATGGCCTCGTCGGTCGCCATGAAGTCCAGCAGGAAAGCCTCGGCCAGCGGGATGTTCTCGCTGAAGGAATTGATGCACATGGAGATCACGCCGGAGAAGGGACGGCCGGCCTCGGTCACGCCCTCCACACCGGGGAAGCCCTCGATGACGTAAGGCATGCCGGTCTCACGCAGCCGATCCAGCCACCACGGGCCGGTGATGAACATGCCCAGGTCGCCGTCCGCGTAATACTCGAACACCACGTCGTCGTTGGTGTCCGGCACCATGTAGCCGTTTTCGGCCATCATCTGCAGCCAGGCGGCGGAAGCCAGGCCGCCTTCGCTGGCCAGGCCGATGTCGGTCACGTCGTAGTTGCCCGCCTCATCCTGGCCGAAGATGTAGCCGCCAAAAGCCGTGGTGATGGGGAAGTGATGGTAGGTGTCGCCGCTCTGCACGAGGATGGCGTACTTGTCTTCCTCGGCCAGATCGGCGGCGATTTGGGCGACCTCATCCCAGGTGGCCGGGTGCTCCGGCACCAGATCGGGGTTGCGGATCAGCGCGACGTTTTCGGTGGCGTAGGGCACGCAGTAGACTTCGCCGTCGATGGTCACGGCGTCAACGGCCGACGGCAGGAAAAATTCCTCCAGGCCGGTCAGGTCGATGGGGGACAGCAGGCCGTTGTCCACCAGCACGGGCACCTGGTCGTGCGCCTGAATGATAATGTCGGCGCCTTCGCCGGCCGGGCCGGCCACCTGCAGCTGGTCGCGGCTCTCGGGCATGCCCAATTGCTGCACTTCCACGGCCACGCCAAATTCCTCTTCAAAAGCCTGGCCGATCTCAAGGAAAACATCGGCGCGGGTTTCATCCGCCCAGATGAGCAGCGTGGTATCGCCCTGGGCGTGGGCCAACGGGCCAAGGCTGCTCAGAATCAGGACAAACACAGTCAGCAGCATAAGACGTTTCTTCATTCTTCGATCCTCCATAGGTGGGTACCGAGTTTTAGTATACGTGCCTTGAAAATCGGTCGATGTGCTGTTACGAGTGTTGCACCTCCTTCCTCAGTGCAGACAGCGGCGTGATGATGATCGCTAAAGAGATCAGGGGTGATCGGAGCCGGCGGATGAGGCGTCCTCGCCGACGTACAATTCCTGGACCAGGCTGTCCCGCAGCTTTTCCAGCAGGTCGCGCAGGATGACCTGTTCACGGGCATCCAGCCCCTTGTTCAGGCGGCGCTCGACGGTTCCCTCGTGGTTGGCGCGGGCGCTTGCCAGCAGGTCGGCGCCCTCGTCGGTGAGAACGACCCGCTGGGCGCGGCGGTCTTCGGCGTCCATGGTCCGCTGGACCAGGCCGGCCTTCTCCAGTTGATCAACGAGGCGGGTGATGGTGCTCTTGGCGTACAGCAGGCGCTGGCTGAGCGTGGTCAGCCGCCGCCCCTGTTTGAGGTCTAAGGATTTAAGCACACGGTATTGAGGCAGTGTCAGGTCGTATTCACGCAGTACGCGGCGGTCGCTGTCGACCAGCAACACGTACACGTTGTGGATCATGCGGTACTGCTGATAAGCCAGGGCGGTTGCCCGGAAGGGCATATAGTCCACCAACAAGGCTCCTTATAAGACAGTAAAAGGCTTACAAGTAGGTCGCAGTATTTTTGCTGACGGAATAGTTAGTTATGCAATCGTTGCGGATGCAACTATTGTAGTCATTGTTATTGGCGACTGTCAAGCTGATCCTAGGATTTTTGGGCAGGTTATCCAAACCTCGGGCCGCCGCGTCTCACGTCGCTGCTCAATTAAGCGACAGGTCGCCTCCGGTACCCGGCCCGGCAGGCGATTGCAGCAGGTCTTTGAGCAGCGCCACCTCAGCGCTCCAGCGTCGCCAACCTGATCCCCAGGCCGATCCACAGCAGGCCGAACGCGCCGTTGATCGTGCGGGCGAAGCGCGCGTAAAAGCGCTGTATGCGGCCGGTGGAAAAGGTCCAGGCGATGAACGAATACCAGGAAAAGGTGATGCAAACCATCACGGCCCCGGTAAGGACCTTGGCCGAGGGCAGCATGGACGCCGGGATAAAGGTGGTGAACAGCGCCAGGAAGTACAGCGCCGCCTTGGGGTTGGAGAGCGAGGTCAGGAAGCCGCTGAGGAAGGCCCTGCGCCGCGTCATGTCGTGTTTGAGCGCCTCGGCCCGGGTTGGCTCCGGGTCCGGGCCCGAATCCGGGGCAGGCGAATCCGCGTCCCGCCGGCGTAAGTGCGACAGTGCCCGCAGCCCCATGGTGATGAAGTAGATCGTGCCCAGCACTTTGATCAGGTTAAAGGCCAGCACCGACTGCGAGACGATGGCGGCCAGGCCCAGGAAGCCGGTGGAAACATACAGGATGGCCGCCACGGCGATCCCGCGCGCCGTATACAGGCCGCTGCGCCGCGAATAAGTGAGAGCATTGCGCGAAACAACCAGGAAGTTCGGGCCGGGGCTGATCACCACCGCCCCGTGCACCAGCGCCACCGCTACAATCGACCACCACACGTCCATACCAGCCTCCCGCTTACCCGACGCCCAACCCACACCAACCAGGACTCCATTGTACCGCCACGCCCGGACCAGCCACACGCTCAAAAGGACAGGCCGCCGCCGCGCCGCCGCCGCGCCCAATCATGGGATAATTTCTATTAAATATTGTGCTTGAGAAAAATGTCACAAATGGGCATGACTTCCAGCACTGACCATTTCCGGGGAGGAGTCCTACGATGAGTATAATGTTGCTGCATACACTGCTGCCGAAGGTTAGGAGGTACCCTTTGGATGCGTGGCTTGTGGCACTGCTGGCCGGAGCGGTGATTTGCGCGGTCCAGGCCCTTCGAGCGGAACGCCTCCTGGCCGCCGCCATCTGGCTGGCCGGGGTAAGTGCGGCAGTAGCTATCATGCTGTACCTGATCGGCGCTCCCCAGGTGGCCGTCATCGAACTCAGCGTCGGTGCTGGGCTGGTGACGGTGCTTTTTGTGTTTGCCATCAGCATCGCCGGTGAAGATGCCATGACCGGGCGCGCGCTGATACCGCGTCCGCTGGCGCTGGGCCTGGTGATCGCGGCGGCCCTCCTGCTGGGCGCGATGACCCTGCCCGCGCTCGGCCTGCCTGCCCCGTCCCCCACCGCAGAAGAAAGCTTTGGTCTCGTATTATGGCAGCAGCGCGGCCTGGACGTGCTGGTGCAAATCGTGCTGATCTTCTGCGGCGTGATCGGCGTGCTGGGCCTGCTGGGCGAGGGCGTGGTGGCGACCCTCCAGCCGACGCTGGCCGAGTCCATCCCGGCGGACGAACCAGCCGAAGACACCACCGACGCCCTCGAATCCGCGATGCCGGTCCAGGAACGCGAGGAAGCCCCCGTATGAGCGAGACAACCCTGACCCTCATCATCGCGGGCGCGATCGCCCTGCTTGGCGTGGGCCTCTACGGGCTGCTGGCGGTGCGCAACCTTATCAAAATATTCGTGGCGCTGCAAATCCTGGTCAAAGGCGCGCTGCTGGCGCTGGTGGCGGCGGGCGCGGCCGGCGGTCAGGTTAACCTGGGCCAGAGCCTAGCCGTAACCGTCATCGTGGCCGATACGATCGTGGCGGTGGTGGGGCTGGCCCTGGCGGTGCAGGTGCGCCGTCAAACCGGCACGCTGGACGTGCAGGCGCTGAGCCGCCTGCAAAAGTGAGGGACACCGTGACCACCACCGGACTGCTTATCCTGCTCATCATCGGCCTCCCCTGGCTGGGCGCGCTGATTGTCTGGCTGACCGGCGACGACCGCCCGGTCTGGCTGGGCCGGCTGGCGATGGGCTTCAGCCTGGCGGCAGGGTTGGCCGCGCTTTTCCTGCTGCCGCTGGCCTCGGAGGAACCCGCACTGTCGATCGCGGCGGGCGATTTCTTCGGCGCGTTCACCTTCGTGGCAGACGGGCTGGCGGTATTCCTGGCCAACGTGGCCACGGCGATCGGCTGCCTGGCCGTCATCTTCTCGGTGGACTACATGAGCGGCCAGGCGCAGCTGGCCCGTTATTACGCGCTGGTGCTGTTTTTCATCGGCGGCATGGCCGGGCTGGTCTTAAGCGGCAGCCTGCTGCTGATGTTTTTCTTCTGGGAGATCACGGCCCTGTGCTCGTACGCGCTCATCTCCTTTGATAACGACGACCCGAAGGCGGTGGCCGGCGGTATCAGGGCGCTGGTGATCACCGCGTTGGGCGGGGTGGGCCTGTTTATCGGCGCGCTGGTGGTCTACGCCTATACCGGCTCCTACCAAGTAGCCGACTTGCTGGGCGGCGCGGAGTCGATGCCACCGGAGGTCTTGAGTTTTGTGGCCTTCGGCTTCCTGGCCGCGGCGGCGGCGAAATCGGCCCAGGTGCCCTTCCACACGTGGCTGCCGGGCGCGATGGAAGCGCCCACGCCGATCAGCGCCCTGATCCACGCCGCGACGATGGTCAACGCCGGCGTCTATTTGCTGGCGCGCTTTTACCCGGCTTTTGCGGGCGTGCCCGGCTGGACGACGGCGGTGGTGATTGTGGGGCTGGCCTCGGCCTGCCTGGCGGCGCTGATGGCCCTGGTGGCCCACGACCTCAAACGGGCGCTGGCCTACTCGACCATCAGCCAGCTAGGGTACATGGTGTACGCGGTGGGGGTGGGCGGCATCTTCGCCAGCCAGTTCCACCTGCTGAGTCACGCCGTTTTTAAGGCGCTGCTCTTCCTGGCGGCGGGCGCGGTGATCCACAGCACCGGCACGCGCGACATGCGCCAGATGGGCGGGCTGGGCAAAACCATGCCCTTCACACGGGCGGTGTTTGTCGTCGGCGCGCTGGCGCTGGCCGGCATCCCGATCCTCAACGGCTTCTGGAGCAAGGAGCTGGTGCTGGAAGCCGGGCTGGCCGGCGGTCCCGCCTGGGCTTACGCCGGCATGGTGATCGGCGCGGGCCTGACGGCGTGTTACACCCTGCGTGTGGTATGGCTGGTCTTCTGGGGCGAAGCGCGCATCG
Source organism: Anaerolineae bacterium (assembly GCA_034430555.1). Classification (GTDB taxonomy): domain Bacteria; phylum Chloroflexota; class Anaerolineae; order Aggregatilineales; family Ch27; genus DAOTXK01. Next base: position 22,674 of record DAOUEM010000036.1, read on the forward strand.
AAGGACATCCGCACGACGCCGGGCGTTACATGCGTGTATCGCTGAGCGCCCTGGCCCTCGGCACGGGATTAACCTGGCTGCTGGTCGAGCCGTTTGGCCGCCTGCTGGAAGAAACGCTTCCCTTCCACCACCCGCACACCCTGACCACCGGCGCCCTGATCACGGACATCGTGCGCGCCCCGGCGACCGGGCTGGCGCTGGCGGCGGTCGCGCTGGGCCTGGGCGCGTGGTGGTGGCGGGGGCGTCTGACGCGCGTGGCCGGGTGGCTGGCCCCGCTGGCGGCAGTTGCTGCGGACGACTTCGGCTTCGAGCGGCTCAACACCAGCATCGTTAACCTGACCCACACCGCTGCCGAGCGCCTGCGCCGGACGCAGACCGGGCAGCTTAATTGGAACACGGCTGGCATCGCCGGCGGGCTGGTCGTCGTGCTGGCCATCCTGCTGCTGGCCTGGGGAGCCTGATACTCATGGACATGACGGCATTCGCCTGGCTGATCGTGCTGCCCCTGGTCCTTTCGCCGGCGGTGTATCTCACCGGGCACTGGGGCCTCAAAAACGGCTTTCCCGCTGCCGGGCGGCTGGTGGGCCTGCTGGCCCTGGTCGCGACGTGGATTCCGTTCCTGCTGGCCGTCCACGACTTCAACACCGGCGGCGCGCAGACGCTGACCCTCGGCGCGGTGGCCCTCACCCTGGACGGCCTGGGCCTGCTGCTGGCGGCGCTTTCGCTGGGATTGGGCACGGTGGTAGCGCTCTATTCGGTGGGTTACATGGCCGCCGACGCCGGGCAGGAGAAGTTCTTCGCCTTACTGGTCGCCATGGTCGGCGTGATGATCGGGCTGGGCTGCGCCGCCGACCTGTTTAACCTGTGGTTGTGGTTCGAAGCCATGGCCATCAGCTCCTACCTGCTGGTAACCTTTTACCGCGACCTGCCCACATCATTGGAAGCGGGCGTCAAATACCTGGTGCAGAGCGCGGTCGGATCGGTGTTCGTGCTGCTGGGCATCGCCCTGGTCCTGGCCCAGACCGGCACCCTCGACCTGGCGGGCATTCGGGCCGCCGCCGCTGCCTCGACAGCGGTCGCCGGTTCGCCAACCCTCTTGCTGGCGGCGGGCGGGCTGTTCGTGATCGGCTTTGGCGTGAAGGTCGCGCTGGTCCCGATGCACACCTGGCTGCCGGACGCGCACTCCCAGGCCCCCAGCGGCATCAGCGCCATGCTGTCCGGCGTGGTGATCGAGGCCGGCCTGATCGCCCTGCTGCGCGCCCTGACGGCCTTGGCCACGGTACCGGCCGCCCTGTCCGTGAACTGGGGCGTGCTGTTGATGCTGTTCGGCGCGCTGAACCTGCTGGTCGGCAACCTGATGGCCCTGCGGCAGCAGCAGGTCAAACGGCTGCTGGCTTATTCCAGCCTGAGCCACGTGGGTTACATGCTGATCGGGCTGGGCATCGGCCTTTACGCCGGGGAGATGGCCGGGGTGCAGGGTGGCCTCTTCCACCTGCTGAACCACGGCCTGATGAAGGGGCTGGCCTTCCTGGCGGCCGGGGCTTTGCTGTACGCGCTTCACACCGCGCGCGGCGGCCACGACCCCCTCACGGTCGACGACCTGGCGGGCGCGTCGCGGCGCTATCCGCTGGCGGCCTTCACCCTGAGCCTGGCCTTGCTGGCCCTGGGCGGGCTGCCGCCGCTAGCCGGCTTCATGTCCAAGTGGCAGATTATTGTGGCCGGGGCGCAGACGCACAACACGCCGATCCTGCTGCTGACCGGCTTCGCGGCGCTAAACAGCGTGCTCTCGCTGGCCTACTACGTGCCGCTGGTCAGCGTCCTCTACCGCAAACAGCCGTCGGCGGCGGTGACGGGCGGCAGCCCACTACCGCTGACGATGGTCCTGCCGCTGGCGATCCTGGCGGCGGCGGTGGTGGCGCTGGGCGTCTGGCCGAACCTGTTCAACTGGCTGACCAGCCCGGCCAGCACGGCCCTGCTGACGGCCTTTGGTGGAACATTCTAACGGAGCGGATGCGGACGGATAGCCAAGGACAACCATGATCGTGACACGGGAACGACAATCGCAGGCGCTGACCATGCTGCATGACGCCATCGCGACGGCGGTCGCATTTTTCGGCCAGGTCGATCCCGGCCTCGTCAACGGCCAGGAGACCGCCCACACCACGCTGGTCACTATCGCCTTCTGGCTGTGCGAGCACATCACCGTGGCGGAAGCCCTGGTGGACGGCAGCGAACCGGCGCTCAAAAACGGCACGCTGGCCGACTTGAATCGCACGGCCTGCCAGCTGCTGGGCGAGGAACCGCCGGAAGTCCTGGTCCGCCAACTGCCGGCGCAGGGGGCGCGGCTGGACTCGCTGCTGCAACGCCTGCCGGACTGGCACGACGACTTCCCGATCAAACAGGGCGGGCGCGCCAGCACGGTGGAAGACCGGGTGATCGGGCTGGCGGTGTCCATTCACAGCCAGATCGCCGTGCTGCGCCGGGCGGCACTGCTGGCCCAGGTTCGCGCAGAAGCGTCCTGAGCGTATAACAAGGACGGGGATTACTCATGACACTGGACATTTTGCTGGCGCCGCCTATCACCTTTGTTTTTTACCTGGTGGTGGTCGGCCTGATCGCCGGGGCGGGGCGCGCCCTGGCCGGGCCGGGCCAGTTGACGCCGGGCAAAACGAGCACCTACGCCGGCGGCGAAGCCTCGCCCACGCGGGCGGCGGCCCCCGGTTACAAGCCGTTTTTCGTGGTGTCGCTGTTCTTCGCCATCCTGCACCTGGGCGTGCTGATGCTGGGCAGCGGCGCGCTCACGCCGGACACAGGCCCGATCATGGGCATTTACCTGGCCGGGCTGCTGTTGGCTCTGCTGACGCTGATCCTCGGCTGACGACCGTTTGACACCGCTAGGGGAGCATCTGATGGCACACCAACCCGAATCCTTCCTTCACAAGATCGCCGATGGCCTCAAGACCTGGGCGCGCATCAACTCCCCGTGGGCCATCCACTTCAACAGCGGCTCGTGCAACGGCTGCGACATCGAAATCCTGGCGACGCTGACGCCGCGCTACGACCTGGAGCGCTTCGGCCTCAAGCTGCAGGGCAGCCCGCGCCACGCCGACGTGCTGATCGTCACCGGCCCGGTCACCCGGCAGGCGCGCGACCGGCTGGTCCGCATCTACGAGCAAATGCCAGAGCCGAAGTTCGTGGTGGCGGTCGGATCGTGCGCGCTGTCCGGCGGGGTTTTCCACGACTGCTACAACGTGGCCGGCGGCATTGACGCGGTGATCCCGGTGAACGCCTACATCCCCGGCTGCCCGCCGCGCCCGGAGGCCATCATCGACGGCGTCGCCAAGCTGCTGGGCAGTCTCAAAGCCCCTGCTCCCACGCCGGCAGCGGCCAACGAACAGCGGGACTGACGGGGCGGGGCATAAAGGGTATCCGACGATGCAAACACTCCTGGTACTTGTGATTTTCCCCGGCGGCCTGAGCGTGCTGGCGCTGGGCATGGCCTACGAATGGTTCGACCGCAAGCTGCTGGCCCGCCTGCAAAACCGCCTGGGGCCGCGCTGGTTCCAGCCGCTGGCAGACACCATCAAGCTGCTGGCGAAAGAGGAGGTCATGCCGGAAAGCGTCAACCCGTACCTGTTCGTCGGGCTGCCGGTGGTCGCCCTGGCCGGCGCGATGACGGCGGCGCTCTACGTGCCGCTGCTGGGCCTGCCGCCGGCCTACGGCTTCGTCGGCGACCTGATCGTCACCATCTACCTGCTCTGCCTGCTGACGCTGTGCATGGGGCTGGCCGGGGCCAACACCCTGGACCGCTTCTCACTGATAGGAGCCACCCGCACCCTGACCCAGCTTTTTTCGTACGAAGCGCCCTTCCTGCTGGCGCTGCTGGGACCGGCCCTGGTGGCGGGTAGCTGGCAGATCGGCGACATCACGGCCTACGCCGAGCAGCACCTGCTGCTGGTCACACAGCCCATTGGCTTCGTGGTGGCCATCATCGGCTTGATGGGCAAGCTGGAGCTTCCCCCCTTCGATGCGCCGACAGCCAAAACCGAGATCGTGGCCGGCGCGATGACCGAGTACAGCGGGCGCGGGCTGGCCCTCTTCCACCTGGGCAAGGGGGTGGAGCTGGTCGTCGGCCTGACGCTGGTCGCCGCCTTCTACCTGGGCAGCATCGCCAACCCCCTGGATTTTTTCGCCAAGACGCTGGGGCTGCTGCTGATCGTGGTGGGCGTGCAGGCCCTGCTGACGCGGCTGCGCATCGAGCAGACGGTGGGCCTGTGGTGGCGCTACGGCGCGCTGCTGGTCCTGGTTCAGTTACTGGTGCACATTGTGTGGGAGGTGGCGGCCTAATGAAACTGGCATCCATGATCGGCGACATCCTGGAAGGACTGTCGCACGCCCCGGTAACGGAGCGCTATCCTTACGAGCGGCACGACACCCCGACCCGTCTGCGCGGCAAACTGCTGTGGTGCAAAGACGCGTGCACCGCCTGTGGGCTGTGCGCCAAAGACTGCCCCGCCGACGCGCTGGCCGTCCTCGCCATCGACAAGAAGGCCAAACAAATCGTGCTCCGCTACCATGTGGACCGCTGTACCTTCTGCGCGCAGTGCGTGACGAACTGCCGCCAGGGCTGCCTCACCATGAGCAGCCTCGACTGGGAGCTGGCCGCGCTGGACCGGCAAACGTTCACCCTGTATTACGGAGACGAAACCGATGTCCAGGCCATCCTGGCAGGAAACCTGGAAGGAAACGTGCCGTAAGGCGCTGCTGCCAGATGGCCGCCCGCCGCGCGTGGCGGTAGTCGGCTTCGGCCACGAACTGCGGGGCGACGATGCCGCCGGGATCGCGGTCGCCCGCGCGCTAGGGCCGCAGCTAACCGAGCTGTCGAACGTGCGGGTCGTCGACGCCGGGACCGCGCCGGAAAACCAGACCGGCCCCCTGCGCCGCTTCGCCCCGGACCTGGTGATCCTGGTCGATGCCGCGTTGATGGGCGAGCCGCCGGGCGCCATCCGCTGGCTGGACTGGCGGGAGACGGGCGGCCTCAGCGCCAGCACCCACAGCCTGCCACCCTTTATGTTGAGCCGCTTCCTGGCAGAAGACATCGGCTGCGAGGTGGCCCTGCTCGGCCTGCAACCGGCCCACAATTCGTTTGACGCCCCGCTTTCGGCGGTGATGCAAGGCGCGGTCGAGGAAGTCGTGACCGCGCTGGCCTACCTGCTCACGAATTCATAAAAGGGTTCATCCTGAGGGCCACCCGGCCCACAAGTGTTACGGTCTGGCCGCCGGCGAACGAAATTTAGGAAAAGTATTGGCAATCCGGCGACCAGATCATTTTCCCTCCTGGCAGTGCCTGGCACGGTTGCGCTGTATTTGTGGGGAGCACGGGAAAACGGTCCTGGTCTGGGATGGGGCACAGCGGGTCAGTGGTCGACTGCCAAGCGGCAAGTCGGCATGCAAAACGGGGATTCTGCGGGGATGAGGGCGGCGTACTTCGACCTGCCGCCTTTTTTCACACCTCCTGACGCTCCCGTGCCCACCCACGCGCCCGGACGTGGCGCGGCGGGCGGGTTTGCCAGGTGGTCATATCCTGGCAGCCGGGGCAGATATCCGGCAGGCTTTCCACCAGCCGCAGGATACTGAAGCCGCAGTTGGGACAGTACCGCATCACCGGCCTGTCTTCGTCGTCGGAGGGCGCCGAAAAGTGCGTATGCAATTGCCCGGAATCCATGAGCAAACCTCCGTACTAAACTTCTGCTTATAGCGTAGCACGATCTGCCCGTCTTGAATACCCCCTCCTACCCAATCTGAATTGTATACTTTGCATGATTGTTAAGAAACTATACCCCCGTATATAGGTCATTATTTAACACCTGGCCCAAATATGGAGTAGGCAAACAGCCTGATATGTGCATCTTCACCGACCGGGGCAGCGCCTGGCCGCCGCCCACGGACCGCGCGCCGCCCCTCAGGCCGGGGAACGCGCCCGTCCCGGCTGTGGGTTTGTCCTGCAAGTTTGCGCTGCACTTTGCCGGGACCAATCTCTTGCCTTTCCCGGCAGGTGCATTAGAATGCTAGCAGCCAACACTCATCCACGTATGCCACGCGCTATTACAACGTTGTATTTCTAACAGGGGAGAGAGCCGTGATGTCCACCGCGGAAGCCAGCGCACCGCTGGCCGCACTCGACGAGCAGACCTACCGGCGCCGCATCTGGGCCTGGACGATGTACGACTGGGGCAACTCCGCCTTCGCCACGACCATCCTGGCGGCGGTGCTGCCCGCCTATTACAGCAGCGTGGCCGGGTCCACCCTGCCCAGCGAAGCCGTCGCCACCGCTTACTGGAGCGTCGGGCTGAGCCTGTCGCTGCTGATCGTGGCCATCCTGTCGCCCATCCTGGGCACCGTGTCCGACATCCAACGCAATAAAAAGCCGTTCCTGTCGATCTTCGCCGGGGGCGGGATCGTGGCCACCGGGCTGCTGGTGCTGGTCGGCACCGGGGACTGGCTGCTGGCGTCGCTGCTGTTCGTCCTGGGCAGGATCGGCTTCACCGGGGCCAACGTATTTTACGATGCCATGCTGCCGCATGTCGCCAGGGAGGCAGACCAGGACCTGGTATCGACGCGGGGTTACGCCATGGGCTATCTCGGCGGCGGCCTGCTGCTGGCGATCAACGTGGTGATGATGCAGGTCATCCCGGGCAGCCTGTTCGAACACGCCGGCATCCGGCTGTCGTTCCTCAGCGTGGCGATCTGGTGGGCGCTGTTCACCCTGCCGCTGCTGCGCACCGTGCCGGAGCCGCCCGCCGCCACCGGCCAACTGGCCCCCGGCGAGACCGTGATCGGCGTCAGCTTCCAACGGCTGCGCGACACCTTCCGCGATATCCAGCGCTACCGGGAACTGTTCAAGTACCTGGTGGCTTTCCTGATTTATAACGACGGCATCGGCACGATCATCGGCGTGGCGGTGATTTACGGCGCGGAGTTGGGCTTCGGCACCACCGAGCTGGTGCTGGCCCTGCTGCTGGTGCAGTTCGCCGGCATCCCCTTCAGCCTGATCTTCGGGCGGCTGCCCGGCAGGACCGACCGCCGCCGCCACTATTACCTGGCCTTCATCTGCTTTAACCTGGTGGCGCTGCCGCTGGTGGGCATCATCGGCCAGAGCGTTTTGCCCGGCCACGTGACCGGCGCGCCGCTGGCCCCCTACGAAGCCACGGCGACGGCCGTCGGCGAGGGCCTCTACCGGGTAGACGACGACGCGGTGGTCTATGAAGGTGCCTGGGACCTGATCGTTATCCCCGCCGACACGATCGGCGCGGCGGAAGACGTGCCCTACGCCGTCGTCGAGGAAACCGGGGCGTCGCTCACCCTGGCCTTTAACGGGCAGGCGGTCGAGGTGACCTACAGCACCGGGCCGGACCGGGGCGCGTGGCTGGTGCTGCTGGACGGCGCGCCGTTCATCCCCGAAGACGCGGAAGAAGCGCTGGTCATCGACGGTTACAATGCCACCGAGCGCTACGGCGTGGCACGGACTATCACCGCGCCGCAGCCGGGCGAGCACACGCTGACCCTGGTCAACGGCGGCGAGGCCGACCCGGCCAGCGCCGGCACGCTGATGACCTTTACCCAGGCCGAAGTGCTGCCGCCCAGCCGCCAGAGCAGCCTGCTGACCATCATCGGGGTGCTGTTGGCCCTGCAAGCAGTGGGCGTGGGCTTCGCCGCGCTGTTCGGGCGCTTTTTTGCCAGGCTGGCCGATACGCTGGATACCCGGCGCAGCATCCTGCTGGCGCTGATCACGTATTCGGTGATCGCGATCTGGGGCTTCGTCCTCCAGTCGACGCTGGAATACTGGTTCCTGGCGTGGATGGTGGCCATCGTGCAGGGCGGCAGCCAGGCGCTGAGCCGCAGCCTGTACGCCAGTATGTCCCCGGCGGCCAAGAGCGGCGAGTTCTTCGGGCTGTACGGCGTGATGGAGAAATTCTCGGCCATCATCGGCCCGATCCTGTTCGCGGCGGCGGTGGCCGTGTTCGACAGCAGCCGCCCGGCCATCCTGAGCCTGATCGCGCTGTTCATCATCGGCGGCTATTTGCTGACGCGGGTCAACGTCGAGGAGGGCCGGCGCGTGGCCCAGGCGGAGAACGCTGCCCTGGGCGGGGCCGATCGGGTGGAAGCGGCGTAACCGCTTACGGGTTGAGGTGTGCCGCCTGACATAATCCTGCATCACCGCCGTTTCGTTCCACACCAGGGATGGCCTGCCGGCACGAAAAAGGAGTCAGTATTATGCAGAAAGTTGTTTTTCCGTATCTGACACAGGAGGGTACGCTTCACATCCAGGCCATACAGTGGCCGGAAACCTGCGCCTGCTGCAACGGGCCGGAGGCCAACACGCGCTATACAGTCGAGCACCAGGCCGAATACCAGACAGTCGACGCGAACCAGGTTTCCTACTACCCGCTGAGCTGGCACGTGCCCTACTGCCCGGACTGCTACCGGCACGCCAGCCGCACCCCTCTGATCACGGTTGGGATTTTTCTCGCCGCCGGGGCCATCTGGGTAGGCATCGGCTACGGGTTGTTTCTGATGGGGCAGGCGGAAGAAGTGATCGGTATCGCGCTTTTCCTCCTGTCCCTGGCCGTCCTGGGATTCATCGGCTACCGGCTGCGCGTCCCGGTGCTGGATCGACTGGCGCCGACCCGCCCATCCTGCGGCACGCGCGACTACGCCGTCGAGGTGTCGTCTTCCGCCGTCGAGCAGCAGGTCACGATAACCTTCCACAACGACGACTATGCGCGCGCTTTCGTGGCCTTAAACCAGCCATAGCCCTTCAACACCAACCGCCGGGGTCGTCCGCGCGACGATTCCCCGGCGGTTTCGGTCCGGCTGAATTGGATTCAGGCGGTGGGCTGTGGTGTGATGGCCGTCGCCCGCCGGTCGATCAGCAGGAACAACGCCCCAAATGCAATGAAGGGCAGGCTGATCAGCCCCGCCACCAGAACCACCATCAGGTAAAACACCATAGGCGAAACCGCCGGCGAAATGAAGAAGGTTGAACTGCCCAGGAAAACGCCCGCCAGGTAAATCGCCCCCAGCAGTGCCCCGGCTCCGACCAACAGCCAACCGCCCCACTTTTCGCGGAACCAGGCCACCCCGATCCCGGCGGCCCCCGCCAGCAGCAGCACTATATCATGGGCAGCCGGCGGCACCGGTGCGGTGGTACTTATCCAAATGATCGCCAGCAGAAACAGGCTGCCGCCCCGCGCCAGCCGCCGCGCCCAGGTGATACCCTGCTGCTCTTCATAATTCCACAGCTTCATCATTCCACTCCTTCCCTCTCGCTCGCGGACGTGTTCCTGCAAGATGCTGCCCGGCAGCTCGCCTAACTCGCGCAGGCAGAAGCGGGCCACGGCCGCCGGTCCGATTCGACCGGCCTCGTGCAGCGCCTCGGCGAAGACGGCCGCCATCTCCGGGGCGAAAGCCTTGCGAAAGCGCCGGGGATACAGTCTCAGCAGGCGCACATACAGCCATAGGTATACCACTATAGCGCGAGCCATAGGTCTTCCTTCTATCTATAACAACGTTATGGCGCCGGCACGCCAGGCGCGGGCAGCGGCGTCGGCGTGACCGAGGCTGGACGGCTGTAGTCCGGCGCGCCGAGCACACCCCAGTTGGTCGGTGGCCAGTAGATCACGAATACGCGGGTCTCGATATCCGCGCTCGCCACCGGGCCAAAACGGTGCGAATCGCGGCTGTGGTTGCGGTTATCGCCCAGCACGAAGTATTCATCCGGGCCGAGCGTGTAGGCTTCGTAGGTATAACCGGGCAGGTCGTTGATGTAAGGCTCGTCGAGGGGCAGGCCGTCCACCCAGACCAGCCCGCCGTGAATGGCGATCGTCTCGCCCGGCAGGCCGATCACGCGCTTGAGCAGGTCTTCCGGCTCCAGGCCCAGCGGGGCGGGGGAAGCGAGCACCACCACATCGCCGCGCTGCGGACCATCCAGCAGGTAAGGGATGGTGCTGGTGATGATCCAATCGCCGTCGGCGAAGCTGGGCTGCATACTGGAGCCTTCCACGATGTAGCGCGGCACGAACAGGTTCATCACCACCACGATGGCGATCACCATCAGGCTGGAACTGACCACCTCCCGCAGGAAGGCGCGCATGGTATACCCTTGTAATGTGTCATCAGGTGAAGCCGCCGCGCGTTCCTCGTGCTGCTGACGGTGCGCCGCCAACAGGGTGATCGGCAGGTCGCGCAGTTCGCGCCCGCTCAGTCGAATCACCGCCGCCGGCCCCTGCTGACGAGCGTCGTCCAGCGCCGCCGCGAAGACGGCCTGCATCTCCCCGCCGAAACGCTCTCGGAACGCAGGGGGGTACAGCCGCAGCAGGACCGCATAAACCGCGCGAATTATGCTCACTTGGATTCCTCCGTCAGGCGCAGCAGGGTAGCGTTAAAACTCATCCACCGTTATCCACAGGTTGAGATATGTCATGCCGCCTGCGTTTCCGGCACGATCTGCCCGCCGTCCCGCTGGGCGATCAACCAGAACATAATGCCGATTGGACCGTATTGCATGGCGTGCATCACACCCGCCATCAGGATCAACGACACATTCCCATCGAAAGCCGCCATTGCCCACCCCGCCAAAACACCGAGCAGGGCGCCCCCGGTCAGGATCAAGAACGCACCGCACCGCTCCCAGCGCAGAGCAACCAGAACGGCCAGCGGCATCAGGAGCGTGAGGGTGTAGTAGGCCTGGGTCAGCCCTCCCACCACGGGACGGTCTTCAATAAAATGGCCGTTCAGCAAGGTTTGTAATGCTATCCAGGCCAGCGCCAGGCTGAGCAGCAACGCCGCCGCCCGGATCACGCAGCGGGCCAGCGGGACCTCCCGTGTTTTGTCGGTCTTGAATGCGAACCAGCGCAGCGCCATGTCGTCCGGATTGGCCGCCCGCCGACCGACGCGCACAAACAGCAGGCCGGTCAGCACCACCGGCGCGCCAAACAGCAGCCCGATCCCGCCGCCGGTCAGCCCGATCATCACCTCCCGGCCGGGCACCGGGTGGCTGGGCACTCCCGACCCGGTGATAAAGGAAAGCATGGCCGTCAGACCCAGCAGCAGCCCGCTCCCGACCAGCAACCGTCCGCCCAGGTCTTCCCGAAACCAGGCGACAGCCACGCTGTGGGTCACCAGCAGCAGGACGATCAGCGCCGGGTTGTGCGGCGGGGCGGGCGAAGCAATGACGATCAGGATCGGCGCGACGATCAGCAGCCCCAGGCTGCGGGCCAGGCGTCGCAGCCGGGCGGATGATTCGTTCTGGGGGGTCGATTGTGACAGCACAGCCCTGCTCCCTCGTTCATGCAGGTGCTCGCGGATGATGCAGCCGGGCAGCGCCCACAATTCGCCCAGGCACAGTCGGATCACCGCCGCCGGCCCCTGCTCCCAGGCGTCGACCAGCGCCGCCGCGAAGACGGCCTGCATCTCCCTGCCGAAACGCTCCCGGAAGGGATCGGGGTACAGCCGCAGCAGGACCGCATAAACCGCGCGAATTATGCTCACTTGGGTTCCTCCGCCAGGCGCAGGTTGGCGGTGGTGACCAGGGCCTCCATGCGGGCGGCCTCGGCGGTCAGCAGGCGGCGCCCCAGCGCGGTCAGCTCGTAGGCCTTGCGCCCCCGGCCCGATTCCTCGTCGCCGTCGTCGTCCAGGCGGACCACCCAGCCGCGCTCCAACAGGCGGGCCAGCGCCCCGTACAGCGTGCCGGTGCTGAGCGTGGTGCGTCCCCCGCTGAGCGCCGCCACGTCCTTCATGATGGCGTAACCGTGCTTCGGCCCTGGGGCCAGGCTGAGCAGGATGTAAAAGGTCGCTTCCGTCAGGGGCAGCGAGTCCTGCGTGGCGGTTGTGCTCATGGGTCACCTCGTTACCGGACGGCGCAGGGAGTGCCGCGCCGCCGCATCTGCCGATTCGCGACAGGTAGTCGATCAACATGTCGCCTGACGACATATTACGACGATTTTCCGGCGCTGTCAAGCCCTGGCGCGAAAACGCCGCCCCTCTCACGCTAAATGGTGAGGCAATGGCCCCCTCCCTCCACCCCAGGAAGGGGGCGTTTTGCGCCTGTCCAAAGCGCGCCAAACCAGGCCTGAATAACCTGTACAAACCGCCAAATCACTCTTGACACCTCGCAGTTGGGATGTTACTATCCTCAAACGCCATTCGAGAACCATCAACCGGGATTAACCCTGTCTCGGCAGGGCGATGATCACCGAATTGAGCCAGCGTCACGAAACAAGAGGCCTACTGCCAGGAAGTTAGTGCGCGGCGGCCTTGCATTTTGTGAGGAGTAGGGAAATATCGGGCGAACTCTTCGCCCGTTTGTGTGCGACAAGCGCGATTGCGTCCAGACCGGCAGGCCAAATTTACGGAGAGTTACGTGCCTACAATCAACCAGTTGGTTCGCAAGGGCCGCAAGCCCAAAAAGAAGAAGAACACCGCACCGGCCCTGTTGTATACGTTCAATTCTTACACGCAGCGGCGCACCCGCCAGTTGAAGGGCGCCCCGCAGAAGCGCGGCGTCTGCACCCAGGTCCGTACCATGACGCCCAAGAAGCCGAACTCGGCGCTGCGCAAGATCGCGCGCGTGCGGCTGACCAACGGCATCGAGGTCACCGCCTACATTCCGGGCGAAGGCCACGGCCTGCAGGAACACAGCGTGGTGCTGGTCCGCGGCGGCCGTGTCAAGGACCTGCCCGGCGTGCGCTACCACATCGTACGCGGCACGCTGGATACCGACGGCGTCCAGAACCGGAACCAGGCGCGCAGCAAGTACGGTTCGAAGCGGCCCAAGTAAGAGGAGAAAAGCATGCCCAGAAGATACCGCCCCGCCAAGCGGGTCATTGAGCCGGACGTTCGTTTTGGCAACGTGAAGGTCGAGATGTTCATCAATCGCCTGATGAAGGGCGGCAAGAAGAGCACCGCCCGGCGCGTGATGTACGACGCCATGGAGATGATCGAAGCGCGCGCCAAGAAGGACCCGGCCGAAGTCTTCGAGCAGGCGCTGCGCAACGTCACCCCGGCCGTGGAAGTCAAGCCGCGCCGCGTGGGTGGTTCGACCTACCAGATCCCGGTGGAAGTCCCGCCGCACCGCGCCATGTCGCTGGCGATGCGCTGGTTGCTGGAAAGCACGCACAAGCGCGGCGGCCGCAGCATGGCCGAAAAACTGGCGGGCGAGCTGATGGACGCCGCCAACGGCCAGGGCGCTTCCATGAAAAAGCGGGAAGACACGCATCGTATGGCAGAGGCCAACCGCGCTTTTGCCCACTATCGTTGGTAAAAATAATTCTTTCACGTAGAGAGTAGACTGTGGCCAGCAAGGAACCCACCAGCACCGCGCTTGACCTGACCAAGGTGCGCAACATCGGCATAATCGCCCACATCGACGCCGGGAAGACCACCACCACCGAGCGCGTCCTGTACTATACCGGCATGGTGCACCGCATGGGCGAAGTCCATGACGGCGCGGCCACGACCGACTACATGGACCAGGAACGCGAGCGCGGCATCACCATTACGGCGGCCGCCATCACGGCGGAATGGGGCGGGTACCAGATTAACGTCATCGATACGCCCGGCCATGTGGACTTCACCGCCGAGGTGCAGCGCAGCCTGCGCGTGCTCGACGGCGGCGTCGTCGTGTTTGATGGTGTGGCCGGGGTGGAACCACAGTCCGAAACCGTCTGGCGGCAGGCAGATGAGTACCACGTGCCGCGCATCTGCTTCATCAACAAGATGGACCGCGTCGGCGCCGATTTCGAGCGCGCCGTCGATATGATCGTGGACCGTCTGCACGCCAACCCGGTGCCCATCCAGATTCCCTGCGGCCAGGGTGAAAATTTCCGCGGCATCATCGACCTGCTCAACATGGAGATGGTCACCTACGGCGATGACCTGGGCACCCAGATCGAGCGCCACCCGATCCCGGACGAACAACACGCCCTTGCCGAGCAGGCCCGCGCCTACATGATCGAGATGATCGTGGAAAACGACGACTACCTCATGGAAAAGTACCTCCTGGGAGAGGAAGTCAACCAGGAAGAACTGGTCGCCGGGCTGCGGGATGCCACCATCCACAACAAGATCCAGCCGGTGCTGTGCGGCTCTGCCCTGAAGAACAAGGGCGTGCAAATGCTGCTGGACGCGGTGGTGGATTTCCTGCCCTCTCCGCTGGATGTGCCGCCGATCACCGGCATCGACCCCAAGAGCGGTGAGGAAGTCGAGCGGCACCCGTCCGACGACGATCCGTTGAGCGCGCTGGTCTTTAAGATCGTGACCGATCCCTTCGTGGGGCGGCTGGCCTTCTTCCGCGTCTACTCCGGCATGCTGAAGAGCGGCGGGGCCGTGCAGAATACCACCAAGGGTAAAAAAGAGCGCATTGGGCGCGTGGTGCGTATGTTCGCCGACCGCCGGGAAGACGTGACCGAGGTCCATGCCGGCGACATCGCCGCCACCCTGGGTCTGAAGGACACTTTCACCGGCGAGACGCTCTCCGACATGAACGAGCAAATCCTGCTGGAGAGCATCAAGTTCCCGGAGCCGGTGATTTCGGTCGCCATCGAGCCGAAGACCAAGGCCGACCAGGACAAAATGTCCGAGGCGCTGCGTAAACTGGCGGAAGAAGACCCGACCTTCGTGGTGCGGGTGGACGAAACCGTCGGCCAGACGCTGATCCAGGGGATGGGCGAGCTGCACCTGGAAGTGCTCGTCGACCGGATGCTGCGCGAGTTTAAGGTGGGGGCGCGCGTGGGCAAACCGCGCGTGGCCTATCGCGAGACGATCACCCGCGCCGTGCGCGCCGAGGGGCGCTTCGTGCGCCAGACCGGCGGCTCGGGCCAGTTCGGGCATGTCATCGTGGAGTTCGAGCCGCTACCGCAGGATTCGACAGAAAACTTTGTGTTTGAAAACAAGATCGTCGGCGGCACTATTCCCAAGGAATACATCAGGCCGGTCGCGCGCGGCATCGAGGAAGCGATGTCCGGCGGCGTGCTGGCCGGGTACCCGGTGACGGGCATCAAGGCCACGCTGGTGGACGGCAGCTACCACGAAGTCGACTCTTCGGAAATTGCCTTTAAGATCGCCGGCTCGCTGGCGCTCAAAAACGCGATGCAGCGCGGCAAAGCGATCTTGTTGGAGCCGGTGATGCACGTCGAGGCCGTAGTGCCCGACGCGTACACGGGCGATATTATCGGGGACCTGTCGGCGCGGCGCGGTTCCATCAGTGGCATGGAACCACGCGGCAACGGCGTCTCCACCATCAAAGCCATCGTGCCCCTGGGTGAGATGTTCGGCTATGCCACCAACATCCGTAACCAGACACAAGGGCGTGGCAACTTCACGATGGAATTTGAGAGCTATGCGCCCACGCCGCAGAATATCACGGACGAAATTGTTAAAGGCGAGAAACGGTAGCGTTTAACCGGTCCGGCCAGCCGGGCCAGTGAAGCCATCACCCCGGCAACAGAAGCCAGGAGGCAAGAATGACCAAGTTTGAGCGGACGAAGCCCCACGTGAACATCGGGACGATCGGGCATGTCGACCACGGCAAGACGACGCTGACGGCGGCCATCACCAAAGTGCTGGCGATGCGGGGCCAGGCGTCCTTCCGGGCCTTCGACTCGATCGACAACGCGCCGGAAGAACGAGAGCGCGGCATCACGATCGCCATCGCCCACGTGGAGTACGAGACGGACGCACGGCATTACGCCCATGTGGACTGCCCGGGGCACCGCGACTACATCAAGAACATGATCACCGGGGCGGCGCAGATGGACGGGGCGATCCTGGTGGTGAGCGCGCCGGACGGGCCGATGCCGCAGACGCGCGAGCACGTGCTGCTGGCCCGGCAGGTGGAAGTGCCGGCCATGGTGGTGTACCTGAACAAAGTGGACATGATGGACGACGAAGAGCTGCTGGAGCTGGTCGAGTTGGAACTGGCCGAACTGCTGGAGAGCTACCGCTTCCCGGCGGACACGCCCATCGTCCGCGGCTCGGCGCTGGCGGCGCTGGAGAGCGAGAGCACCGACCCGGAGGCGCCGGAGTACGCTTCCATCTGGGAGCTGATGAAAACGGTCGATGAGTTCATCCCCACCCCCGAGCGCGACGTCGACCTGCCCTTCCTGATGCCGGTCGAGGACGTGTTCAGCATCAAGGGGCGCGGCACCGTGGTCACCGGGCGCGTCAGCCGCGGCACCATGACCAAGGGCCAGGAGGTCGAGATCATCGGCCTGCGCGACGAGATCATGAAGACCGTGGTCACCGGCATCGAGATGTTCCACAAGGAACTTGATGCCGCCGTGGCCGGTGACAATGCCGGCATCCTGCTGCGCGGCATCGACCGCGAAGAGGTCGAGCGCGGCATGGTCCTGGCGGCGCCCAAGTCCATCACCCCGCACAAGAAGTTCCGGTCTGAGGTCTACGTGCTGCGCAAGGACGAGGGCGGCCGTCACAAAGCCTTCTTCCCCGGCTACCAGCCCCAGTTCTACATCCGCACCATGGATGTCACCGGCACCATCGAGCTGCCGGAGGGCGTCGAAATGGTCATGCCCGGCGACTCGGTCAACCTGATCGTCGAGCTGATCACCCCGGTCGCGCTGGAAAAAGGCTCCAAGTTCGCCATCCGCGAAGGCGGCCTGACCGTCGGCGCGGGCGTCATTACCGACAT
>DAOUEM010000037.1:0-2799 GCA_034430555.1 Anaerolineae bacterium
CTGGGTGAGCGGCGACAATCGAGTTAGCAAAAAACGGGATAAAAACCAGAATGATGATCGTTGAGGTTATGTACAAAAGCCTGGACGCGACAGTACGCATCGTTACCTCCGAAACACGGGTTATCTGTTTCCACCCCACCCACAGATAGCCTTACCATAACGAACGATTTACAGCCCATAAGGTGGCTGTTTGTTTAAAACGGGGAGCCGATTTGGGACAATTATTATCATTTATAGTGTTTTGTTGCTGTTATTCCTTATATTATTTCAAAGCGACCTGTTAACTGTCAACTTACGATCCTACTGAAACCCGGCCTGCGGGTAGCGATGGAGGTAGATAAGCATCAGTGTAAACCAACCGGGCGGCTCGCGCCACACACGCGGACGCCATGGGACCGGCACACCCTGTCAGGTCGGAGCACCGAGCCGATCACCGCCCCGAAGGCGTGGCCGACCCCGCCGAAGCAGACCGGCGCTATTGCCCGTCCTTCATTTTTCGCACCGTTTACCGCCATTCTTGCGCAACGCGCTCATTGATCGTGCGGTTGGCAGCCTGCAACTTCTGGAGCGATCGACTTTCATAGGCAGCGCTGATTTTGCGATGATCGTCCAGCACTTTGTATTCGTCATATTCCGGGAAACCCGCGCGCCGAGGTCGATAAGCTGCGGGCCGGTGCCTGATCACGCTGCCCGTGGTCGGCCCGCCAGCAGCAGGTAGATGTAGAGCGCCAGGCCGCTGCCCACCGCCGCCAGCACCTTGACCGCGAAATCCGCCGCCGAAGGCGACAGGAAACCTTCCAACAGCCCGGAGAACACCAGCAGCGGGATGGCCAGCACCACCAGCGGCACCACCCGCCGCGCCGCCACAACCAACGAATCACGGCGGCGGTAGGGGCCGGGATTCAGCAGCGCCCAGCCGATCACCAGCCCTGCCCCACCAGCAAAAAAGATCACGCTCAGCTCCACCACGCTGTGCGCGATGATAAAATCCAGCAGGACATGGCTCATGTCGTAGTGGGCGGCCAGGCCCAACACCGCGCCGATCACCAGGCCGTTGGTCGCCAGCAGGTACACGGTGAATAGACCGAAGCTCACGCCGCCGGCAAAGGCCAGGATCGACACGCGGATGTTAGTGCCCATGATGAAGGCGCTGGCATAAGGCCGCTCCTGGAGCGGGATGTCGGTCCAGGTGCGGGCGTTCGCCAGGGAGGCGCGCTCCGCTTCCAGGCCCAGCGGCCGGGCGACGTCGGGATTGGTGAAAGTCAGCCCATACCCCACGATGGCCGGCACGGCAAACAGCAGGACGGCCGCCAGCGTAAACCAGCCCGCCCGCCGGAAGGTGCGCGGAATCACCTGTGTGAAATAACGCAGCAGCGCCCGCAGGTTGGCGGTATCCTGCTGGTAAATCAGGCTGTGGGCCTGGGTGAGCAGCTGGTTCAGGAACCGGGTGACCCGCTGCCCCTGGTAATCGCGCCGGGCCAGCGCCAGGTCGGAGGTTACCGCGCGGTACAGGTAACCCATCTCCCAGGCTTCCGCCGCGCTGAGACGCCCGCGCCCCCGCCGTTTGTCGACCAGCGCTTGCAGGCGCTGCCAGTCTTTTTCCCGAATTCTGATAAAATCATTGACGTTCATGGTTTTTCGTACACTCCGCCAGCCAGAGGACGCCGCCATGCCTGACCTGACCCGCAACGTACTGATCGACACCCCGGAGAACCTGGCGCTGGAAGCCGAGGTGGCCGGATTCGGCAGCCGCTGCATGGCCGCCCTCGTCGACTATATCATCGTCATCACCGTGATGCTGTGCGCCGGCTACCTGCTCATCAACAGCCTGACCGGCAGCGGATTCACCCGGTCCGATTGGGCAGTGGCGCTCTTTTTTATCGCGCAGTTCGTGATTTTTACCTTTTACCACCTGTTCTTCGAGTTCATCTGGAACGGCCAGACGCCCGGCAAGCGCCGCCTGAGCATCCGCGTGGTCCAGGCCAACGGCCTGCCCCTGACCACCAGCGGCCTGCTGATCCGCAACTTCGTGCGCCTGCTCGACTTCCTGCCGATCCTGTACGGCGTCGGCCTGGTGACGATGTTCTTCACCAAAAATACGCAGCGGCTGGGCGACCTGGCGGCCCGCACCATCGTCATCCGGGAGCACAAACAGCTCACCGTCCGCACCCTGCAGGAAGACTTCAGCGTCCACTACCGCTTTATTCCCAGCAACCAGATCGCCCGGCAGCCGGACCTGCTGCCCGACACCATCAACCTCAACCTGCTGACCCAGGCCGACCGCCGCACCATCGTCGACTATTTGCAGCGGCGGGCCGACTTGACCTCTCGGGACCTGGTGGCGACAGGCATCGCCCGCAAAATCGCCCGCAAGATGGACGCCCCGGACCAGTTTCGCGACCGCGTGCAGGCGGATACGTTCCTGGAACAGGTGGCCTTCGCCTTCGAGCTGACCGACCGGCGCCTGCCCCTGGCGGACGATACCACTATCCGAATCGACCGGTCTTGAGGCGCAGGTAGCGGTTGACTACGGCCATTGTCATCTGTTCGGCGGCCACGTCCAGGGTGAGCACGCCGCGCCGCTGTAATGTTTCCAGCAGCAGGCGGCGCTCGTCGATCAGGCGCTCGGCTACCGCCCGGCGATACACCGCCTCGGAGCCGGCGATGGGCTGCCCGGCCTCCTGGTCCAGGGCCGGGTCGCGCAGAGTGACCACCAGCGGCAGGTGACGCGGCAGCAGGCGCGGGACGTGCGCCGTCAGCGCCTCGGAAGCCCGCGAGCCGCTCAGGTCGGTGAACAGG
>DAOUEM010000038.1:0-5804 GCA_034430555.1 Anaerolineae bacterium
AGCGCGAAACCCCAGGTGTATGGGCGGTCGGGCTGCGTGAGCCAGTTCCATTGAGCCATCGCTTACACCTCGATCCCAAACAGCTTCAGAAACACCGTCCAGGCGGTATTCACGTCCGGCAGCGCGAACCACACCCAGCCGAGCACCACGAATTGGAACGTGATCACGATCCCGGCAGCCGTCCAGATGCGCTGCAATCGCGGCTTTTGGCGTAGACCCAGGTACCATTTACGGGTGCGGTCGCTCCACCACTTGTGCACGAACAGCCCGACCCCGTGCCACAGCCCCCAGATGACAAAGGTCCAGGTGATGCCGTGCCACAGGCCGATGGTAACCATCGTCACCAGTTGCGCGATGAAGACGATTGTTAGCGCGGAGGGTTTGGGATCGCGTTTCATCAGGGCGCGCGACAGCGGCGAAAACACGTAAAAGCGCACCCAGTTGCTCAGGGTGATGTGCCAGCTCTGCCAGAAGGCAGCAATGCTCTGTTTGAGGTAGGGGCGGTTGAAGTTTTCCGGCAGGTGGATGCCGAACAAGATGCCGATCCCGATGGCGACGTCCGAATAACCGCTGAAGTCCAGGAGCAGGCGGAAGGCATACCCGTAAAGCAGCAGCCAGGTGCCGCCGGCGGACGTGGCTTGCAGGGCGTTAGTGCCGTCCAGGGCCAGCAGGGCCAGGCTGTCCGCGATGACGAACTTCTTAAAGATGCCGATGAAGATGCGGCTAACCCCTTCCGTGATCCGTGCTGGATCCAGGCCGCGCATATCTGGCAGGGCGCGGTCGTCCTTGAGATGGCGCTCGGCCCGGTCGATTGGCCCGGCCACCAGCGCCGGGAAGAACACAACGTAGGTCAGGTTTTCGCGCAGCGAGAGCGCCGGCAGTTTGCCGGCCTGCCGGTCACGCAGCAGGTGGATCAGCCGGAAAGTGACGTATGAGAGACCCAGCCAGGTCAGGTCGGCTGGCCGGGCCAGCTCCGGCGATTGACCGGCGATGGTGCGTAATCCCTGGGCGGCGGCGACGGCCAGCGGTTCGGCCTTGACGATCACGAAGAGGGCGACGATGAACAGGATCGCGCCGTTTAGCAGCCCTGGACGGCCCTTGAGCAGCCGTCCGGTCACCAGCACCAAACCAGCAGCAATCGCCAGCCCGGCCCCCACAGCCAGGACATCCGGTGCGCGGGATGGGGTAGGGCGCAGTTCCGGCGCGAGGTAGCGGGTGGCCGCGAGTCCCAGCACCAGCGCGGCGGTCATCCCCAGTGCGATCCGGTCCTCGCGGCTGACGGCTTGATCCGCCGGGCGCGTGAACCACCAGGCGGCTGCCGCCAGGACCAGCGTCCCCGTCGGCAGCACGAAGTCCAGCGCGCGGATCGTCAGCGCCGGGCTGAGCCAGTACACGGCCACGATGCTGGCGATCATCAGCGTCCAGCCGCGCCAGCGGCCCGGGATCAGCCAGCTGTAGAGCAGGGCCGCCGCTCCGGCAATGGCGATGTGCATAAGTGTCATCGGTTATGAATCCTGAATTAGAAGCCCTGATAGATCCATTGCGGTGCGCTTTCCGTGGTCACGATCACCAGCAGAATCACGACCAGGCACAGGCCCAGCGCGAACAGGTTTTCGCGGGATAATACTCGTCGCCACATCTTCTTATCCTGTTTTAAGGTTGTAGCCCTTGCAGCAAACAGGCTATAGTTTAGACTCTATGCGCGATCTTGCAAACAAGCAGGGAGAAAACCCCGTGGCACATCGACGTTTCTTACTACCATTGTTGCTGGTGGTCCTGATGGCGGCGGCCTGTACGACTCAGCCCGAGTCGACGGCGACAGACGCGGCCCCAACCGAACCGCCTGCCGCGCCCACATCAGACTTCCCCACGCCCACCGTGGAAACCCTCAGCGCTATCGGCAGCACGCCGGAAGCGCAGGAGGGCGGCACTGCGGATTCCATCGACCTGACTCCGCCGACCCTGGGCGCCTTTGATCCGGCGGCGGTGGCCGGTATCGACGTCAGCGACTATCCTATCATGCCGACCGTGACGGCGCACGCCCGTGCCATCTACCGGCGCGGTCTGGCGGACGGCCGCGTTCCGCAGCGGTTTTCCAAGATCGGCGACTGTATGACGGCTGCTGAGGCCTTCCTCACGCCGTTTGGGGGTGAGGATTACGACCTGGGCGACTTCGCGGACCTTCAGCCGGTCATCGATTATTACGGCAGTGTCCCGGCACGCGGCGAAGGCTTCGCGGAAGACTCATTCGCCAATCCAGGCCTCTCCACCGCCAGCGGCTTTAATTCGGCCAGCGTGCTCGATCCGACCTGGTCTGATCCCAACTGGTGTTCGCCCGGCGAGACGCCGCTGGCCTGCGAATACCGCGTCTCGCGGCCCAGCCTGGCGATCATCATGTTTGGCACGAACGACACCTTCTACCTGGAAGCAGAGCTTTTCGACTTCCACCTGCGTAATGTCGTGCTGGCGACTATCAACAGCAACGTCGTACCGGTGCTGAACACCTTTCCTACCCGCCCGGAATTCCCGGAGAAGTCGGTGCTGTTCAACCAGATCATCATCCAGGTGGCGGAAGACTACGACCTGCCTCTGGTGAACCTCTGGCTGGCGCTGGAAGACGTGCCGGGCGGCGGGGTCGATATGGAAGAGACCATCCACCTGACCGTCCCGGAAGATGGCAACACCGGCCTCCTGGACGAGACGCATCTGCTGGCCGGATACACCTTCCGCAACCTGATCACGCTCCAGGCGCTGGACGTGATGCGCACCGGGTTAGCCGGCGAGGACGCCTAGCTGCCGGCTTCCGCGTAACCGCACATCTTCCATTCGCCGTCTTCCTGGAGCAGCCGGTACGGGAACGCGCCCAGGTCCCATTCGCGGGTTTCGCCGTTGTACACCGTGACGATGGTGCCCTCGCACTCGACGACGGTGAAGGCGCCGTCCTGGCCGGCTTCCTGGCAGGCCATGCCTTGCAGTTCGGCATTCATGGATTCGAAGGAGCTGGCCTCGACGATGGCCTGGCCTTCCCAGGCGGTGCAGGAAAGCGACAGGAGTGAGTCCAGGTTGCTGTCAACTTTGGCTTGCAGGTAGGCTTGCAGCGTGTCGACCGGGCTGCTCTGGGCGCAGGCCGTCAGCACGATGAGAAGGGTTATCAGGATACCCGGTAAAGGGAGCCGTTTCATAAAAAGTCACTCCTGGATAGGGCTATATGGACAGGCCTGGCCGCAACGGGCGAGTGCCATTACAAACAGGCCGCAATATGCTACTATAACATCGTCTTACAATCCAGCCCGCATTGCAGCAAGTTTGGTAGGAGGAGATCATTTATGCTTAAGGTACGTGTCGGATTGGGTTTAGCCGGGGTTGTTGGGCTTGCCTTATTGACGCTCGGATTTTCCGGCGGCGTGGGATTGGCCCAGGAATCGGCCAGCTGCCCGCTGTTGCTTGATACGGTCATCGGGGTCGTCTCGCAGGCCTGCGGCGATCTGGCCCCCGGCGAGGTGTGTTATGGTTCCGCGCCGTCGAACCTTGACGCGTCGAGTTTGGCCGGTGGGGATGCGCCGTTTGCCGAGGCCGGTGATATCGTTGCGCTGGCCGATGTGGTGTCGCTGGCGACCGGTGCGCCGAACCTCGACGAAGAGACCTGGGGCGTGGCCGTGTTGAGCGCCGCAGTCGACCTCCCGGCGGAAGCCGAACACGCGTTATCGATGGTGTTATTTGGTGATGCCGAACTGACCAACCTGGTCGATCCCAATACGGAAGCCGCGCCGACCGTCACTTTCCAGAACGGGGCCGGCTACCCCGTGAACCTGCGCCAGGGCGGTGGAACAAACTTCCCGGTAGGCGGCACCCTGGAGGAAAATGTGCCGGTTGTGGCTGACGGGCAGAATGCCGGCGGCGACTGGTACCGCATCCAGACCGACCCCGGCCTGTTGTGGGTCTATCGCGACCTGGTGACTATCGTTGAAGGCGATGTCGGCACGCTGCAAGTGCTGGAAGCGAACGACATCCTGCCGGCTTACAGCGAGCCAATGCAGGCCTTCAACCTGGTGACGGCAGCCGGTGAACCGGTCTGCGGCGCGGCGTCGGCGGGACTGCTGCTGCAACTGTCCGGTGAAGACACCGCGCATCTTCAGGTCAACGGCGCGGACCTGGCTTTTTCCACCGCGACGCTGCTCGTGCAGAATGCCGGTGAAGAATCCATGGATATCCTGGTGCTCGATGGCGCGGTGAGCTTATCGGCCAATGGGATTGGCATCAGCGCTGATACCGGGACGCGTGTCGAGCTGTTATTCGACGGAATGACCAATCCGGTCGTGCACCAGGCCTATCGTTTTGGCGCCGTCGAGGGCGTGCCGCTTGACCTGCTGCCGTCGGACGTGGTCTGCACGGCAGGGCTGCCCGCTGCCGGCGACGAAGTCACGCTCTATACCGGCCCTGGCGATGCCTACGGCGTCCTGACCGGCATGGACCCCGATCTGCATTACCAGGTTGACGGCCAGCTGGTTGATGATGAGGATAACGCCTGGTACCGGCTGAATGTCGCCGGTTATGCCCGGGCCTGGGTCCAGCAGGCCGAAGTCCATACGGTGGGGCTGTGCACGGACGTGGCCGAAGTCGCCGCGCCCCCGGTGACGGCTGGGCCTTCCGGCGGCGCTGCCGGCAGCGGCCTGGTGCCGGCTGGACAGTCGGTGTGGCAGTCCGACCCCGGCCTGGACAACTTGAGTGGCACCTGCACCGGCCCGGCGATTGCGCTCTGCGCGCATCTGGTCGCCATCCAGCCCAATGCCGACGGGTCGCTGTCCTGGCGTGGGCAGGAGCCGGTTCCTTATACCATTTACCCCGCCGGCGAGAATACCTACAGTTACAACGGCCGCAACAATCTGGGTAACGGCAACATCCAGATAACGCTGTCCTTCACCAGCGACAGCACCTGGAGCATGACCATGACCCAGGTGTATGATAACGACCCGGCCTGCAATCACACCTTTTACTACACGGCCAACAGGAGTTGGTGATCGGGCAGGCCTCATCGTGGTAAAACTGAACGGGCGATCCTTTCTCCGGGTCGCCCGTTTTCGATTCGTTGGCAGCCACGTGTGTCAGCGTGAAATCACTGCAGGATATCGCGGCGCAGATTGTCCAGCGTCTGCAATGCGATCAGGTTCCACAGGGTGTAGCCCCACTGGTTCTCTTCCCCATTGAAGCGAATCCACTCGTCGCCACTGTAGGTGACGTGCAGCAAGTTGTTCTCTATGCCGTAGTTGGGCAGGTCGCGGGCCGCCAGCCACAGATTCAACAGCGGTACATCATACTCCCCCGCCAGTCGCACGATGATGACATTGAAGGCCAGGACCTCCAACCACCTGCTGTTTTCCACCGGGCTGCTGGGGTAGGTGGTCAGCACCGGGATGACGCCCCGGTCCAGCGAAAGCTGTACGATGCCCCGCATCGCCTGTTCGAACTGGGCGGCGTTCAGCGAATGGATGTCGTTGGCCCCAAACATGACGAAGGCCACGCTGGGCCGCAGGCGGCGGTATTCGCAGGCCAGCAGCGATTCGCCGTGCTCGCACAGGGCTGGATCGCCGAACAACGAGTCGATCACCAGCATCGCGGTGTGGCCACTGCGTCCGACCAGGCTGTTATGGGTGTAAGGGCTGTCGCCATCCACTACGGTGGTGTTGAAGAAGTCGACGGTGGATTGCAAACCGCCGTAAGCGCCCAGGTCGTAATGGCCGATCCCGATCAAGCCCATAAAAGCCCACGATTCGATATTGCAGTCGCCGACTTTGGCAAACACATCG
>DAOUEM010000039.1:0-2129 GCA_034430555.1 Anaerolineae bacterium
CGCCCCCATCATCACTGCGGAACACCCCGGTACGACCGCCGGCATAAATGGTTCCCGGCTGGCCAGGCGCGATGACCACTTGGCGCACCAGCTCGCCGGTATAGCCCTTACTGGCCGAGACCCACGTCTGGCCGCCATCTTCGGACAAGAAATTGCCGCCCAGGTAGTTATTCACGAATACCCGCATCGGATCGCGTGGGTCACACTGCATGTCAATGGGGAAGCCGGCGATGATGCCCTCCGGCCCCCACGTGTCATTCTCCCGGCTGAATCGCTGCCAGGTTTGGCCTCCGTCATCGCTGCGATAGACAGCCTTGGCGCTGGCGGCGTAGACGATGTTTGGGTCGAAATCGCAGTATTCGACCCCGCTGAACAGTTCACCGGTCAGTATCCGCTCCCAGTTCTCGCCGCCATCCTCAGTCAGATAGACTCCGCCGGTAAACTCATCGCCATAGCCTGACCAGGCGTCCTGACTGGCAGCGGCCGAAAGTACGTCCGGGTTATCAGGGTGCATATACAGGCTGCCTACATAGAGATCCAGCAGGCCATTATCCTGATTCAGGATCCGCCATGTCTGTCCACCATCCGTGGACTTGAGAATACCGACGCCACCTGCAAATCCGGCTTCCACGTCGGTGTCGGCTGCCTCACGGTCAAAAATCCCGGTCGAGACGTAGAGCACGTTCGGATCGCGCGGATCAATCCAGCAATAACGGGCCAGATTACCGCCGCGCCAAATCTGCGTCCAATTTTGTCCACCGTTGGTTGTCTTGTAAACGATTCCCTGCGTCATGTCAAATTGCCGACCCATGCGCTCGGAACCGTCAGATGTCCAGCCAGGGCTGCCTATCTCGCCCATGGCGTAGACGATGTCCGAGGTCCGGGGATCCACGGTGAAGCCCCGGAAGCTGAGTGGGCGGATGTTTTGATCAATGCCATTATCCATTTCGACCCAGGTGTAGCCGCCGTCGGTGGACTTGTAGATGTCGCCGGTGTTCTGGGTACCGATCCAGACGATGTTCGGATCATGTGGATCTACAGTCGCGCTAAAGATGGGGATGACGTCGCCAGCCGGGGCGCCTCGCGCGGTGATGCCCTGGTTGCTGGGGAACCAAGTCAACCCATTGTCGGTGCTCATGTGCAGCCCAGCAAAGGCATCTGTGACGTACCAGATATTGGGATCGGCGAAGTTGTATCGAATATCATAGCCGAGGCCGCCAATCGGGCCGCCGGTACAGATCCAGGGGAGGGCCTGGTAGGCAGGGACGCCGCCGGAGGGGGCCGGCGGAGGCCCGGTGCCCAAGGTCAACACGACATCGTCAAACTCGGCCGCCACTGCATCCAGGACCTCAAAGCCAATCCCGCCCGGCGGCAGCGGGTCGGAGTCGGTAGCGGTCAGCACCAACTCATCGTCGAGCGTAACGGCGTGCTCGTCGCCAGTTACGCTGATACCAAGCTGAAACCACCCATCTGGGATGGAGAGCGGGCCAGAGGCGGTCAGTTCGCCGACCACATCGCCCACTTCGCGCTGCAGGGCCAGAACGTCGCCTGCGACAAGGACGTGGTACACTCCCGCATCGCTGGCGCGATAGTTAACCACGAGAGCTCCCTCGCCGTACCGCCGCACGCGAACCGTAAAGGTCAGATCTCCCCAGTCGCCGGCGTGGATGGCAAAGTTGCCCGGCTCGATGCGCAGCACACCATCCACGACCACCGCGTTGGGCAAGTGCTCCCAGCCAGGCAGGGCCGGGTCGTCAAAGGTTTCAGTAAAAACCGGCTGCTGCGCTCGAAGAAAAACTGCTCCCCAGAGGTTGTATCCAACGAGCACGACAACAAGACAAAATATCTGCATTCTCTTGTTCATTTTTTCTCCTTTCCGAATATACATTTGGGCATTGCAGCTTGAGGTGGTCTGTAGCCACATTGTAGCATCAGTAAGCCAAGATTTCGGTTTTATCGGCCATTTCTTCTGGAGAAAAAACTAACAGTCACCTATTGAAATTTAAGTAATCCAGTCTTATTAAAATTCTCCTTCTCTAAAGCCTTCCTTCGACGAAATAATCAATTTAAAAAACGCTCGCATAAATACATATATCCCTTCGGATTTCTCCGGGTAGATCCAAAGCACG
>DAOUEM010000040.1:0-3524 GCA_034430555.1 Anaerolineae bacterium
GCCGGTTTGCTTCAATTCCCAGGCCCGCAAGCGGCGAGCTTCTCGCCAGTCTTTCGGTCGTCTTTTCTCTTTTTCGTTCATGCGGTTAGTTTACACCAAACCGCACCTTTTCTTTAGTAAGTTGTGTCCGCATCAGTAAGCCTCCTCGTAGGCGTTCAGGGCAGCGGCCAGCTGCAGCGCCAGCTCGTCCATCGCGGCGCTGGCGTAAGTGGTCTGGGCCAGGTCGGCGACAGCGCGCGCCTTTTCGAGCAGCGTGGCGAGCTTCTGCTCGCGCGTCTGATCGAGGGCTTCGGTCCGGCCGGCGCGGTTGCCCCGTTCGGCGGGCGACAGCCTGTCGTCGGGATGGAGCAGGCTCCAGGTGTCGATCCAGACGTAACCCTCGCGGTAGATGTCGGGCTGGATGTAGGGGCGGCAGACGACGTGGCCGAGCGCGGTTTCGACCTCGGTCACGCTCAGCGGGCGGCTGGTCAAAAAGACCTGGATGCCGGTGGGGACCTGGCCGCGGCGGGGGGTGGCGACGTCGACGCCAAAACCCCGATCCTTCAATTTGGTGGCCAGTTGGTCGACCGCTTGGGTGTATTCGTTCATTTGTTCCTCGCTAGTATTCTGATAATTCAGACGTTAATGCTTGACCTCGTCCCCATCATACCTCTGAACGGGACAAAGTCAAGGCATCTGGCGCCGACGTTAAGGCCAGCAAAGGTGTGAGGGGTGGATGAGCGACAGGCCTGGGATCGGGGGCGCGATACGAACGGCGAGCTGGAGCCGATGTTATGGTTCCGGCGTTTCGAGACCTACCGCCTGGCCGGGCCGGGACGCGCCATGCTGGCCGTGTACCGCGACGAACGAGCGCGCCAGTGGGCCGACGAGCTGGCCAACCTGCCGGCAGAACAGCAGACTGGGCTTGATCGGGCGCGACGGGGCGCGATCAAAAGCGTACCTCGCTCCTGGCGCGATGCCGCCGCCCGCTGGGATTGGGTGGCACGGGCTGCCGCCTGGGACGTTCACGAGGCGGAGCGCGAACGGGCCGAACAGGAAGCCGAACAGCGCCGGCTGCGGGAGCAGGCCAGAGAAGTCAGGCGCGGGCTGCTCGGCGCCGGCCACAACCTGCTGGCCAAAACGATGGTGCTCTTCCTGGGCAAAAACGCCGCCACGCCCGACGCCCAGACCATGGTACGTATCCTGGGCGCCATCGAGAAGTTCAACCGCGACAGCCGGGCCGAGTACGGCGACCTGCCGGCCCGAGACATCAACCTGCACGGCGCGGTGCTGGACATCGGCCTGACGGTCGACGACGTGGCGGCGGCCGACGCCGCCATTCAAGAGTGGGAGCGAAGGCGTTTTGGTGACGACAGCACAGACGCAGACGAGGGCGATCCCTCGACAGACGACACCCCGGCAGGCGCGCCCGCCGGCGGGTGACCGGGCCCGGCAGCGGCGGGAGCAGCTGAAGTGCAAACGCTCGCTGCTGTACTTCGTAGACGGCTACGTCCCCATCTACGACGCGGTGCTGGGGGCCTGGATCCCGTTCCGGTTGTGGGCGGCGCAGGCGGACACGCTGCGGGCCATGCAGCAGCGGCGGCTGGTGGTCATCCTCAAGGCACGCCAGATCGGGGTGACCTGGCTGGCGCTGGCCTACGCGCTGTGGCTGCTGCTGTTCCACCCGGCGGCCACGGTGCTGCTGTTCAGCCGGCGCGACGACGAGGCCAAGGAGCTGCTGGACGAGCGGCTGAAGGGCATGTACCGGCGGCTGCCGCGCTGGCTGCAGTCGAAAACCATCACGACGGACAGCAAACACGAGTTCGCGCTGGGCAACGGTTCGCGGGCGCTGGCCTTCCCGACCTCGGGCGGCGATGCCTACACGGCCACGCTGGCCATCGCCGACGAGTTCGACCTGGTGCCGGACCAGGGGCGGCTGCTGAACAGCATCAAGCCGACCATCGACAACGGCGGCGGGCTGATCCTGCTGAGCCGGCCCGACAAACGCCGGCCGCAGACGCCGTTCAAGGCCATCTACCAGGCGGCGCGGGCCGGGACCAACAGCTACTACCCCGTCTTCCTGCCCTGGTTCGTGCACCCGGACCGCGACGAGACGTGGTACGCGGTGCAGAAGGCGGACATGATGAGCCAGGCGGGGGCCACCCGCGAGGACCAGCCGGGGGCGCTGGACGACCTGCACGAGCAGTACCCGGCGACGGACGCCGAGGCGCTGGCGGCACGCACGGGCGACAAACGGCTGGCGGCGGCCTGGCTGAAGGCCTGTTACGCGGCGCTGGACCCGCTGCCGCTGCCGGAGAACGCACCCTCCATCCCCGGACTGCGGCTGTATCAACCGCCGGCAGCGGATGGGCAGTACGTGATCGGCATGGACCCGGCAGAGGGCAACCCGACCAGCGACGATTCGGCCTTGAAGGTGCTGGACAAAACGAGCGGCGAGGAAGCGGCCAGCCTGGCCGGCAAGTTCCAGCCGAGCACGTTGGCGGCGCACGCCGACGCGATTGGCGCCTACTACCACCGGGCGGCGGTGCTGGTGGAGCGCAACAACCACGGGCACGCGGTGCTGCTGTGGCTGAACGACTACTCCAGGCTGCCGGTGCTGAAGGGCTTCGACGGCAAGCCGGGCTGGAACAGCAGCACGCGGGGCAAGACGCTGCTGTACGACATCGCGGCCGACGCCCTGCGGCACGGCGAGACCACGCTGCACGGCCTGCGGGCCTTCACGCAGCTCTCAAGCATCGAGGGCAGCACGCTGCGAGCGCCGGAGGGTGAGCTGGACGACGAGGCGGACGCCTACGCGCTGGCGCTGGCGGCCATCGTCACGCCGCAGGCGGCCCACCCGGACTGGGACACGGTGGTGAGTTGATGAGTCTGCTGCGCGACGTGGTGACGGGATGGCGGCTGATCGGCCAGGAAGTGCTGCCGACCGTGCCCACACGTCAACTCACCAGACGGGTAAGGTCAACTCGCCAGAGCGCTCATCCGGTTATTGCACGGACCAGTGGGGCGGACCTGGCGCTGGCCATCAAGAGCACACTGGGACAATTACTCATGACGGCCCAGGACCTGCCCACCTCGCGCGAGCTGACCGAGCTGTACCAGACCTCGGTGGCGGTCTACCGGGCGGCCAACAAACAGGCCAACGCGGTGGCCCAGGTGCCGATGCGGGTCCGGACGGGCGACAAAGATGTGCCGGACGATCACCCGCTGGTCCGCTTGCTGTCGGCGCGGCTGGCCACCCAGGAGCTGATCCGTCGCACCGACCTGACGCTGTCCTTCTGGGGAGCCAACCTGCTGGAGAAGCAGCGGCAGCTGTCCAGGAAACTGGAGCGGCTGCGCTGGGTGAACCCCAACCTGTGGCAGATCGAGGTGGGGGTGTACGAGGGGCTGCGCGGCTTCTGGGTGCAGGACCAGTTCGGGGCCATGCAGCGTTTCCTGCCGGTCGACAACACGGTGTACCAGCACCTGGTCGATTTCCGCGACGACTTCGGCGGCATCGCGCCGGCGGAAGTGGCTTACAACTTCGC
>DAOUEM010000041.1:0-59393 GCA_034430555.1 Anaerolineae bacterium
CGCCATTTCAGAGCGGGCGCGCGTCTGTTATAATCGTGCGGAGTTTTGCGTCTCGCACCATTCGCAGGAGTCTCATAGCCGATGTCCATGCTGACGTCGATCGTCGACACGCTCAAATCCCGGCACCGCCCGGTGACACTGCCCTACCTCGTGCCCAGCCTGTGGGCCGATACCGAATCCATCACCCGGCTGGCCGTCAATCCCTACGAGTTTTACGCGCAGCGCCTGGGGGAAATCCTGGCGCTGCCGCAGGGGCCGCTGGTTCAGGCCAAGGCGGGCACAGACTGGTCGCCGCGGGCCCTCGTCTATAACCTGTTCCCGCGTGTTTCGGCAGCCTACGATCACGCCGACGATGGCAGCATCGACGGCAAAGCCCGCCCCGATGGCTGGCGCGAGACCGGCACGCTGCTCAAGGCGATCACGCTGCTGCCTTACATCCGCTCGCTGGGCTGCAACGCGGTGCATCTGCTGCCGATCACGTCGGTGGGGCAGGACGGCAAAAAGGGCACGCTCGGCTCGCCCTACGGCATCCGCAACCCCTACATGCTGGATAGCAACCTGGCGGAGCCGGCCCTGGACTTCAGCGCGGAAGACCTGTTCCGGGGATTTGTGGAAGCGGCCCACCACCTGGGGATGCGGGTGGTGATGGAGTTCGTGCTGCGCACCGCCTCCCGCGATGGCGACTGGATCGGCGAGCACCCGGAGTGGTTCTACTGGATTCGGGAGGACATCCCGGACCGCGTCCCGGGCAGCTTTGACGCGGACGCCTACGGCTCGCCACTGTTCGACGGGGGCACGCTGGGGCTGGTCAAGAGCCAAGTGGAAGCCGGCGATTTCAACGACCTGCCCGCGCCCCCCGACTCCTATACGACCATGTTCACCGAGCCGCCAAGCACCGACCGGGTGACCATGGAAGAGGGCCGCTGGATCGGCACGCTGGACGATGGCACGCGGGTGCGCGTCCCCGGCGCTTTCACCGATTGGCCGCCGGACGACATCCAGCCGCCCTGGACCGACGTCACCTACCTGCGCATGTACGACCACCCCGATTTTAACTACATCGCCTATAACACCCTGCGCATGTACGACGACCGCCTGGCCCAGCCGGAAAACGCCAACCAGCCGCTGTGGGATTCCATCGCCGGGGTGATCCCTTACTACCAGCGGGAGTTCGGCATCGACGGCGTGATGCTGGACATGGGTCACGCGCTGCCCATGCCGCTCAAGCGCCGCATCGTGGAGGAAGCGCGCCAGTTCAACCCGGAGTTCGCCTTCTGGGAGGAAAACTTCGCCATCGAGGCGGCCAGCCGGGAAGAAGGCTACGACGCCGTGATGGGTTACATGGTCTTCGACCTGCACCGGCCGGAAGGGCTGCAGGGCCTGATCGAGCGCTGGATGCACGAGGACGTGCCGATCCCGTTTTTCGCCACGGCGGAAAACCACAATACGCCGCGCGCCGCCTCCCGCAACGGCGACGGCCGCCTGTACGCCTATTACACGCTGCCCATGATGATCGCCATGCCGGGCATCCCCTTCATCCACAGCGGCTTCGAGCTGTGCGAGACGCAGCCAATCAACACCGGGCTGGGCTTCACCGACGAGATGCTGGCCCAGTACCCGGCGGAGAAGCTGCCCCTCTTCAGCGAATGGGCCTACAACTGGACCTATCCCGACAACCTGATCGAGGGGGTGCGGTACGCGCTGGAACTGCGCCAACGCTACGAAGACGTGCTTTGCGCGACGACGCCGGAATCCTGGCGGGTGGGGAGCTGCGACAACCCCCACATCCAGGTTTTTACCCGCACGGTGGGCGACCGCTCGCTGACCTTCGTCGCCAATACCGACATGGCGAACCACCAGGCCGGGCGCGCCCTGCTCAGCGGCGTGCATCTGGCGGTACAGGGGGTGTGGGGCACGCCGGATGCGCTGCCGGTGCATCATGGCCTGGCCATGAACGTGGACCTCTCGCCCGGGTACGTGCTGGTCCTGGCAGGCGACGGCCTGCCCCTGGACGGCTGCGCCTAGGGGGCGGGTATCAGCCGGCCTTCACCGGCGCCGCCAGCGACCCGGCCCTTCACTCGCGCCAGGCGACCGGCGGCAGCGGCAGCAGGGCCGACGGTTCCGGCTGTCCCTGCGGATAAACCTCCAGCGTCGCGACCAGGCGCTCGCCCAGGTAATCCAGCAATTCCGGGTAGCTGGCCGGCACCACCACGCGCACAAACCAGATGATGTTCTCCTGGAAGCCGAACCACTGTCGCGCCCGGTAGGGCTGGTTGCCAGAATAGACTTCAAAATCCATGGTCATCGGATCGGCCGGGGGATCGAAGCCGGTGATGCGATAGCTGTCATACTGCTCAAAGCTGTGATCGGCAGTGGCAAAGGCGTAGAGCAGCACCCCAAACCGGTGCAGCAATACATCCGGCCCATACGCTTCGTAAAACACGTGAATGACGGTAAACCAGTTGTTGGGGCTGGTCCAGGTGACTTCCACTTCCCCGGTCCGTTCGGTCCAACCGGCAGGGGGCATGATCTTAAAGACGCCGCTGGAATGCCGGTACAACGGGCCGAAATTGATCGGCGGGGTACCGGTCGGCGGCGGGATGAAGGTCATCCAGGGGGTGAGGGTGGCCGTCGGGGCGGGCGTGAGCGCCAGGTTGTAAGTCTCGGTTTGCAGCGCTTCGATGGTCCCTGCCAGTGGTGTGACGGTCCCCTGCAAGTCCTCTAACTGAGCGCCGGCTTCGCCCAACCCGTCAGCCAGCTCGTCGATGTGCGCCGTCGCCGTCATCAGGGCCGCGGCTACCGATGTGGCTTGCGCCGCCCCGGTGGCTTGCAGCGCATCTCGCTGCTGGCCGGCGTCCGCGGCCTGTGTGGCGAGGACGGCAACCGCCGTCTGCAAATCCGCTTGCGTAGCCCTGGCACGGGCCTGCTCGGTGGCGATGGCCCGCCCGGCCGCCGTCGCGAGGGAAGCCTGGGCGGCCGCCTGGGCAGCATAGGCGGCCTCAGCCGTGACGAAATCGCCTTCCAGTGCCGCCAACGATGCCTGCAGCGCAGCCTGAGTCGCGACGGCTTCCGTGCCATCCGCGGCCAGTTCCTCCGCTTCCCCGGCGATCGCTGTAAATAACGCAGCGCTCTGGGTATAGTAAGCCTCCAGGGTAGCGCGCTCCTGCTCGTAAACGGCCGTAGCCGTCGCACCCGCCCCCCCATCGCCGCAAGCCGAGCAGAGCAAGATAATCCCGAGTATGGACACTACTGCCGACCGTTTCATGAGACCTTTTCCTATACTCACCCAACCATTACTGGTGATTA
This sequence comes from Anaerolineae bacterium, assembly GCA_034430555.1. Classification (GTDB taxonomy): domain Bacteria; phylum Chloroflexota; class Anaerolineae; order Aggregatilineales; family Ch27; genus DAOTXK01. The sequence continues at coordinate 3,307 of DAOUEM010000041.1, forward strand.
TGCTTCCATGCCATAATATGCTAAGTAGCGGCCAATGGCAAAACCGCCTGTGGAATCGCCCTGCGGCCAGCGCAGGTGATAGGGCATCGCGGCCATCATGGGATGTTGGTTTGCTTGACGATATTGTTTATAGTAGGCAATATTGATTGCAGGACACTTAACCGCCTATCTCCACAGAGGATGGTCTTCATGTACACGATCGGCGTAGATTTCGGCACCGAGTCGGGGCGGGCCGTGCTCGTTGATACCAGCAACGGGCGCGAGGTCGCCACCGCTGTTCACCCTTACGGCAACGGCGTGATCGACGAGCGCCTGCCCGGCAGCGACAAACCCCTGCCGCCAGACTGGGCGCTGCAAGACCCGATGGACTACATCGCCGTCTTCCAGCACACGATCCCGGCGGTGCTGCAGGAAAGCGGGGTCGATCCGAAGGACGTGGCCGGCATCGGCGTGGACTTCACCGCCTGCACCATGATGCCCGCCAAAGCCGATGGCACGCCGCTCTGCACGCTGGACGAATTCCGCGACAACCCGCACGCCTGGGTCAAGCTGTGGAAACACCACGCCGCCCAGCCCATGGCCGACCTGATCAACGAGACGGCGCGCCGCATGAACCAGGGCTGGCTGGACCGCTACGGCGGCAAAATCTCCTCGGAGTGGTTTTTCTCCAAGGCGCTGCAAATCCTCAAGGAAGCGCCGGACGTCTACCAGGCGGCGGACCGGCTGATCGAAGCCGCCGACTGGGTGATCTGGCAACTCACCGGCGTGGAGACGCGCAATACCTGCACCGCCGGCTACAAGGCCATCGTGCAGGATGGCGGCTTCCCGCCGCGCGAGTACTTCGCCGCGCTGGACCCGGCCTTCGCCGACGTGGTCGACGAGAAGATGAAGCGCGAATTTAACGACCTGGGCGACAAGGCCGGCGCACTGACCGCACAGGCCGCCGCCTGGACGGGCCTTCAGCCGGGCATCGCCGTGGCCGTGGCCAACGTGGACGCGCACGTCACCGTGCCCGCCGTCAAAGTGACGGCGCCGGGCAGCATGGTGATGATCATGGGCACCTCGACCTGCCACATGCTGCTGGGCGACAGCGTGCAGGAAGTGGAAGGCATGTGCGGCGTGGTCGATGGCGGCATCATCCCCGGCATGTACGGCTACGAAGCCGGCCAGAGCGGCGTGGGCGACATCTTCGCCTGGTTCGTGGATCACGCCGTGCCGCCCGCGTATCACGAAGCCGCCCAGGCCGCCGGCCTGGACCTGCACCAGTACCTGGAACAGGAAGCCGCCCAACAGAAACCCGGCGAACACGGCCTGCTGGCCCTCGACTGGTGGAACGGCAACCGCTCGGTGCTGGTCGACGCCGACCTGACCGGCCTGCTGATCGGCGCGACGCTGCTCACCCGCGCCCCGGACATCTACCGGGCGCTGATCGAGGCCACGGCTTACGGCACGCGCATCATCGTCGAATCCTTTGAAGAACGCGGTATCCCGGTCCACGAGCTGGTGCTGGCCGGCGGCCTGCCGGAGAAAAATAAGCTGCTCGTCCAGATTTACGCGGACGTGACCGGCAAACGGCTGCGCTTCGCCGGTTCGACCCAGGCCCCGGCGCTGGGATCGGCCATGCACGCCGCCGTCGCCGCCGGGGTTTACGCCGATATCCAGGCCGCGGCGGATCAGATGGGCCAGTTGGAAGATCGCGAAGTGCTGCCCATCGCGGAAAACCAGGCCGTCTACGACCAACTCTTTGCCGAGTACAAGACCCTTTACGACTATTTCGGGCGCGGCGAGAATGACGTGATGAAACGCCTCAAGAAGATTCGCAGCGCGGCGCGAGGAGAATAAACCCCATGAAACTGATGCCACTGCGGGAAAAAGTCTGCGCCTTGCACCAGGAGCTGCCGCGTAACAATCTGGTAGTCTGGAGCATGGGCAATGTCAGCGCCCGCGACCCCGAGAGCGGTCTGGTCGTGATCAAGCCGAGCGGCTTGTTGTTCCCGGACCTGACGCCGGCCAACATGGTCGTCGTCGACGCGGACGGCAACGTAGTCGAAGGCGACTACAGCCCTTCTTCGGACACGGCCTCGCACTGTTACATCTACCGCCACCGCCCGGACGTGCACGGCGTCGTGCACACGCATTCTCGTTATGCCACGGCCTTTGCCGCGCTGGGCCGCGAGATTCCGTGCTTCCTGACGGGCATGGCCGACGAGTTCGGCGGGCCGATCCCGTGCGGCGGCTTCGCCCTGATCGGCGGCGAGGAGATCGGGCAGGAGATCGTGCGCACGCTGGAGGGGCATCGCAGCCGGGCCTGCCTGATGCAGAACCACGGCGTCTTCACCATCGGCGAGACAGTCACCAAAGCCGTCAAAGCGGCGGTGATGTGCGAGGACAGCGCCACGACCGCCTGGCTGGCCCTGCAGCTCGGCGCGCCGATTCCGATATCGCAGGACAACCTGGACCGGCTCTACGACCGCTATCAGAACGTCTACGGCCAGCGCAGCCCGGCCTGACCCGATCACCAGTTGAAGGGGCGCAGTACATCTCAGGGTGCGCTGCTGCGCCCCTGCCCTGAATTGGAACACATAAGAGAACCGTATCGGCGACCGGGCAAGGACCTGTGTTTGCCAACCCTGTCAATAGGGTAAAATAACCTTTAAGAGCCTGCACCCCATTCCGACATCATACCCGCAGCTAAACGCTGACCGCTATCTTTAAGAGGAGAAGAACAATGACCGTAGCCAAATCCCTAGCCATGAGCGCATCCGCCATTCACCGCCGCCCGGTCACGCTGGCCGTGATCGTCGGCAACCGTGGCTTTTTCCCGGCGCACCTGGCCGAAAGCGGCCGCCAGATCATCCTGGAAGTGCTGGAAAAGGCCGGCATCCAGGCCATCATCCCGGAGGCCAGCGCCAGCAACGTGGGCGCGCTGGAATCGCTGGCCGAATCACGCATGGCCGGCGACTTCTTCCGTGCCCACCGCGACGAGATCGACGGCGTGCTGGTCACGCTGCCCAACTTCGGCGACGAGCGGGCCATCGCCAATACCCTGCGCTTCGCCGACCTCAACGTGCCGGTGCTGATCCACGCCTTCCCGGATGACCCGGCCAAGATGGACCTGGCTAACCGCCGGGACAGCTTCTGCGGCAAGATGAGCTGCTGCAACAACCTGCACCAGTACGGCATCAAGTACACGGTGACCAGCAAACACACCATGGACCCCACCAGCGACGCCTTCATGGCGGACCTGGGTTATTTCGCGGGGGTATGCCGCGTGGTGCGCGGCCTGCGCACGGCCCGCCTGGGCATGCTCGGCGCCCGGCCGGAAGCCTTCAAGACGGTGCGCTTCAGTGAGAAGCTGCTGGAACAGGCCGGCATGAGCGTGGAAACGCTGGACCTCTCCGAGGTCTACGGCCGCATCGACGCGCTGGCCGACGACAATACCGACGTGGTCGCCAAGCTGGCGCTGATCAAGGGCTACGCCCAGACGAAGGGCATCTCCGCCGAGGGTCTGCTCAAGATGGCCAAGTTCGGCGCGGTGCTGGACGGCTGGATGGCCGACAACCAGATGGACGCCACCGCCATCCAGTGCTGGACCTCGATGGAAGAGTACTTCGGCGTGGTGCCCTGCACCGTCATGAGTATGCAGAGCAACATCCTGAATCCCTCCGCCTGCGAGACGGACATCGTGGGCACGGTCGCCATGCTGGCCCTGGCCCTGGCCTCGGGCCGCCCCAGCGCCCTGCTGGACTGGAACAACAACTACGGCGAAGAAGACGACAAGGCCGTGGTCTTCCACTGCTCCAACCTGCCCAAGGACGTATTCATCGAGGACATCCCCGTGATGACCTACCAGGAGATCATCGCCGGCTCGGTGGGCAAGGCCAACACCTACGGCGCGCTCTACGGCCGCATCTCAGAAAGCCCGTTCACCTACCTGCGTGTCTCCACCGACGACCTGAACGGGCGCATCATCGCCTACACCGGCGAGGGCCGCTTCACCAATGACCCGGTGGATACCTTCGGCGGATACGGCGTGGTAGAAATACCGCGCTTCCAGGAGCTGCTGGCCTACATCTGCGAAAACGGCTACGAGCACCACGTCGCCGCCAACCAGACCCGCGTGGCCCGCATCATCAACGAGGCGCTGAACAAGTACCTGGGCTGGGAAACCTACTGGCACAAGTAGACGGCCAGGGTAGAATCCGAACCGATTTTATTGACCTGACCACCGCCTAGGGGCGACCGCGACTGGCCGGTCGCCCCCCGGCTATGCTTGCCCTTATCATCTCAGGAGTCCTCCCATGAAGGCAGCCCGTTTGCACGGCGCGCGCGACATCCGCATCGACGACATCCCCGAGCCGGGACCGCCGGGGCCGGGCGAAGCGCTCATCGAAGTCACGGCGGTGGGCGTATGCGGCTCCGACCTGCACACTTACCTGGACGGCCGCATCGGCGACACACAGGTCGAATCGCCGGTGGTGCTGGGCCACGAGTTCGCCGGGCGCATCATCGCCCTGGGGCCGGAGGCCGTCGGCGGCTTCCACCAGCCGCTGCAAGTCGGGGGGCGGGTGGCCGTCGAGCCGACCGTGTCCTGCTGGCACTGCGAGATGTGCGAGATCGGCAACCCCAACCTGTGCGAAAACCAGTATTTTTACGGGCTGTGGCCGCATGACGGGGCCTTGCAGCAGCGCATGATCGTGCAGGCGCGCAACTGCTTCCCCGTGCCCGACCCGATCAGTGACAGCGCCGCCGCCCTGTTGGAACCGCTGGGCGTGGCCCTGCACTCGGTGGACCTGGGCAAGATCAAGGTGGCGCGTTCGGTGGCCGTGCTGGGCTGCGGGCCGATCGGGCTGCTGACGCTCAAAGTGGCCCGCCTCTCCGGCGCGGACCCGGTCTACGCCTTCGACTGCTACCCCTGGCGCGCCGAAAAAGCCAGGGCCTGGGGCGCCACCGACGCCTGGACGCTCGAGGCGGGCGACCCGGTGGCGCGCATTCGCCAACTGACCGGCGGGCGCGGCGTGGATGTGGCCTTCGAGGCCGCCTGGGCCGACCACTCCATCCAGCAGGCCTTCGACATGGCGCGGCTGGGCGGGCGCGTGGTGCTGACCGGCATCCCCGGCGAAGACAGACTGGAAACACGGCACTCGGTGGCCCGCCGCAAGGGCCTGACCATCATGATGGTGCGCCGCATGAAACACGTCTATGCCCGCTCGATCCGCATGGCGACGAGCGAGCCGCGCATGATCGACCTGGACGACCTGGTCTCGCACCGGCTGCCGCTGGCCGAGACAGGCCGCGCCTTCGAACTCAACACGGCTTACGAAGACGGCGTGCACAAGATCGTGGTCGAGGTGGATAAGTAGGCGCGACAGGCCCGATAGGCCTGACAAGGCCGATCCTGCAAAAACCAAAAACGCCGGGGCGCGCGGCTCCGCCGCTGATCGGGGGGTGCATACGTGTGGTTAGCGCGAGATAGGCTCCGCCACGCCGCCGGCGCCGTTCCCGTTCGGGCCGGTGTCGCCCGCCCACAGGCGCTGCATCTCGGCGCTGGAGGCGAGCAGTTCGTCCAGCGTGCCTTGCGCTTCGATGCGGCCGTCCTTGAGCACGATGATGTGATCGGCGCGGCGCAGGGCGGCTTTCCGGTGGGAGACGACCAGGCTGGTCACCCCCTCCTGTTCGAAGAGCCGCTCCCACAGCGTGCGCTCGGTAACCACGTCCAGGGCGCTGGAGAGATCGTCAAAGACGAACAGTTCCGGCTGGCGGACGAACATACGCGCCGCCGCCGTGCGCTGAATTTGCCCGCCGGAGAGCTTAACGCCCTTCGGCCCGACCGTCGTCTCCAGGCCGTCTTCCAACTCCACCAGGTCGCGCTCCATGACGGCCCACCGGATGGCCGCCAGGATGGCTGGGTCGTCCCTGTCCAGGCCCATCAAGATGTTGTCGCGCAGCGAGTCGCTGAACAGGCGCGGCACCTGCGCGGTATAGGCGGCGCGCGGCGGCACGAAAAACTCGTCCGGCTGCTGGACCGCCAGGCCGTTCCAGCGGATCTCGCCGTCGTCCCTGGAGAGCAGGCCGAGCAGCACGCGCAGCAGCGTCGTCTTGCCGGAGCCGACCCGTCCCGTGATCACGGTGAAAGAGCCGCTTTCCAGGCGCAGGTCGATGCCATCGATGCCGTGCTCGGTCCCTTCGAAATGAAAGGTCAGATTGCGGGCTTCCAGCGTGCGCAGGCGGTCGGACTCGGTCTTGGCGGGGTAGACGACCGCCGGGAACCGGCCGTCCTGGTAGACGGGACCGAACTCGGTCAGCGCTTCCGGCGGCGCGCCTTCCATGAGGCGGCCCATACGCTGTACGGAGACGCCGATCTGGCGGTAGCGGGCCACCAGGAACCCCAGGAAAGCCGCCAGGTCGCTGAGGAAATCCAGGTAAAAGACGAACAGCGCAAAATCACCCACCGTGAACTCGCCGGCCTGCATCGCTTGCCCGGCCAGCAGCAGGACCACGCCCACGCCCAGGTTAACCGCATTCACGAAAAACGAATGCAGGATTTCGTTGAACAGGCGGTCCTTGATCGAGACGACGCGGCGCTCGTCGTTCAGCTCGTTGAAGTACGCGACGACGCCTTCCTCCGCCGTGGCGACCTTCACCGCCTGCACCGCGCCGAATATCTCGCCGATGAAGCCGGTCACGATGCCGGTCATCTTGCGGCTGAGGCGGCGGTATTTTTCGATGCGGTTGCCGCTGGCGTTGGCGATCACGCCGACCACGAAAAACGGCAGCACAGCCACCACCGTGATCTGCCAGTTGATGCTCAACATGATGCTCAGCGCGATCAGGCTGAAGACCGTCAGGCCGGCGATGTCGTTTATCCACAGGGCGAACAGGGGAATCTCGAACACATCGCCCCGGAAGCGGCTGATCGCCTCGCCGGGGGAATCGGGCAGGGCGCGCGCGCCGGGCCGCATCAGGATGCGCCGCAGCAGGTTTTTGCGCAGCAGGGCCATGGTGTGCATGAAAAAAGGCACGTTGGTGCGCACGATAGCATACATGCTGATGATGCGCCCCAACACATTCACCATCATCAACGCCACCACGCCCCAGATGCTAAAAGCGGTCACCTCGTCCGTCAGCACGTTAAAGAACTCGCGCATGGCCAGTCCTGGCAGTTGAGCCACCAGCAGGATGGCGATCAGGGCCAGGTTGTTGGCGATCCACAGGCGCGGGCGGAAGCGGATCATCTGCCAGATGATCTGCCAGGTCGGCAGCGCCGACGATGGCTCGCGCTCGTTTTCGGGCTGCGGGGCAGTGCGGCTGCCCGCCGAGCGGCTGTGTGGGGTCATGCCAGCACCTCCTCCAGCCCGGTTTGCAGCAGGCTGTAAAAGCGCGATTGGGCGGCGGCGGCCAGGGCAGCCCGTTCGCCGTACTCGGCGATGCGCCCCGCCTCCAGGATCATGATGTGGTCTGCCCGGTGCACGGTGCCCAGCCGGTGCGCCACGATGATGCCGGTGCGGTCGCGCAGCAGCCGCTCGATGGCCCGCTCGATGCGCTGTTCGGTGACCGGGTCCAACCGCGACGAGGCCTCGTCCAGGATGACCAGGCCGGGGTTCTTGAGAAAAACGCGCGTGAAGGCCAGCAGCTGCCCCTCCCCGGCGGACAGGCTGCGCCCGCCCGTCTCCAGGCGCGTATCGAGGCCGTCCGCCAGCCCGGCGAACCATTCCCCCAGCTCCAGTTCTTCGATCACGGCCAGGATTCGATGGTCGGGGATGCTGCGGTCGAAAAAGGTCAGGTTGTCGCGCACGCTGGCCTGGAAGAGCTGTACGTCCTGGGTGACCATGGCCACCCGCGAGCGCAGGGCCGCCAGCGTGGCCTGCTGAATGGCCGTGCCGCCCAGGGCGATCGTGCCGGCGGTGGGGTCGTACAGGCGGAAGAGCAGGCGGGTGAGTGTGGTTTTGCCGCTGCCGGTGCGCCCCAACAGGCCGAGCACCGTGCCCGGCTCCAGGTGGAAGGTCAGGTCGTCCAGGACCGGCTCGCCGTCCACGTAGGCAAACGAGATCCCCTCGAAATCGACCGGCAGTGGGCCTTCGGGGAAAACCGCGCCGGGGCCGTCGTGAATGCGGGTTTTTATGCGGCGCAGGTCCTCTAGGCGTTCCACCGCCGCGCCGATGTTTTGCAGGCTCTCCACCTGCTGGGTCAGCTCGCGGATGGGCCGGGAGAACAGATTGGTGTAGTGCAGGATCAGGTAGGCGGTGCCCAGCGTGATCAGGCCCTCCTGGAAAAGCTGGTAGCCCATCAGGAAAGCGATCAGGTAACCGACGACCAGCAGGACGGAAGCCACCGAACGCAGCCCCCAGTGCCGCATGGAAGCCGCCCGCCAGCGCTCCAGCACCTTGTAATGCAGCTTATACAGCCCCAGCAGGACGAAATCGACCGCGCCGCTGGACCGCACGTCCTCGGTGCCGGACAGGCGCTCCTCCAGGTAACCGAAGAGATCGGCCATACTTTCCCGGACCGCCTTGTCATACGGCACGGCCAGGCTGCGGATGCGATTCAGCGTGATCACGGTCACCACGGCAAAAATGGTAAAGGCGCTGCCGATCCGCCAGTCCTCCGCCAGCAGCACGACCAGGATGCCCGCCAGCAGCATCAGGTTGCCCAACAAGCGGATCACCAGTTGCGAAAAGAAGTTGGACAGCTCGGCCACGTCGCCGTCAATGCGCTCGATCAGCTCGCCCGGGCTGACGCTGTTGTGGTAGCTCATGTCCAGGCGCAGACAGTGGCGGGCCAGTTCGGCGCGCAGGGCGTTGGTGGCCGTCCAGGCGACGGTCTCGCCCATATAAGTAGCGCCGACGGCCGTCACCTGCTGAAACAGCGCCAGGCCGACAAAAGCCAGCCCTAGCGGCAGCAGGATGGCGGTTTCGGCGGAGGTAGTGGCGGTATCGATGAAGTAGCGCGTCACCTGCGGGATGAAGATTTGCATCCCGATACTGCCCAGCAGCAAGACGGCCAGCAGCACAAAACGGCCCTTCTGCGGCTTTAGATGGTCAACCAGCAAATCCCAGTAACGGCTCAGCGGAATATTCATGATCCCCCTTTGTTATCAGCGGACTTCTTGGGGTGGCGGCTGTTGCACACAATTACGACGATGTTAATGACGGCGCTTCATTATATCATGCGGCAGCAGGCGTGTGATCCCCTGCCCCGGTACTAACCGGGCCGGTACCAATCAGATGCCGGTGATGATGTCGCCAGTTCCGGCGCGGGAAGGATCGCGGCGGCCAGTCGCGGCAGCCAGTCGCGGCAGCAACGGATCGCCAAAGCGGGTTGTCGCGTCACCGATGGACAGGTTCGTTTAGCGGCGGATAGGATGAAACAGGCGGATCGCTGCCCCTGGTAGAGACGCGACGCGCATGAAAATGGCACGGTGCGCATGATGGCGGCACGGTGCCAGGAGCGTATCATACAGCACAACCACCGGCTTTGACAAGGGCGAGTCTGGCAGAGCTGGTTTTCAGATATGCGGTGAATCGCCCACTGGCGGCGGCCCGCGCGTCAGGCCCCCAGGCGGCGCTGGAGCCAGCTCACCAACCCGTGCCAGACCGTCCGGACCCAGTTGGGCCGGTGCTTGCGGGGAATCTGCCGGGCGATTTCCTGGATCATGACCCGCTCGCCGTAAGGCTCCTGGAGTTCGTGCTGGTAGCGCATGACCCACACAAAAAAGTCGGCGGGCGTGCGATCCGGGAACAGGTCCAGCACGCCGGCGGACTGGATAATCTGGATCACCGTCTCGTAGATCATGTCGTACCAGGCCGTGCAGGCGTCGTGGTAGGGCGTGTCCGTTTCGTCGATCTGGGACAGGACGTCCCGGTAGTGGGTGATCTGGCCGAGCATATCCAGGTAACCGCCGGGCGCGGTCAGCCGGATGCCGTGCCTGGGACGCAGAACGTCCAGGTTGGTCTGGTCCAGGAAATCCTGGCGCTCGGCTTCCAGCAGCAGCGTGTCGATGTCGGTATTGGAATCGAGGCCGGCCACCGGCACCGGATATTCCCACACATAGGCTTCGATGGCGTTCATGCCGATCTGGTGGGCAACAGAGACACGGTGGTTGCCGTCCTTGACGAAGTAGGCATCCCCGACCTTGTACAGCTCGATGGGCGGCGCGCCCCGGCTGGTCGGGTCCAGGTAGAGGGCGGCGACGGCCTGCCAACGGCCCTGCATCCCCGACATAACCGGCAGGAAGGCCCCGGTGAAATCCTGGTAGCGGCCCACGCTGCCCACGATCTTATCCAGCGGCACGGTCTCCACGCCGCGGTAAATGGCCGTCTTGAGGTGCAGCCGCTGCGAGACCTCGTTAAAGTCCAGCAGGCCGAGCTTCTCACCGCCCAGTTCTCCCAGCAGTTTGTTCCAGAATGCTTTACGGGAAGCCTGGTCCCACTTGCGCCGCGCTTCCGTAGAATACATCGTTTTACGCCCTTCAGGGTTATGCCCCGGCCGATCAGTCTCAGCACTTTAACACAGGCATTATACACGAAGTTGGCGGTTTTCCAGCCCGGCGAGGGAAACATGCCGGGCCATCATGCGATCACACCACTGTCGCACCGGGTCCGTCCGCGCGGGATTATTCGGCGGTCAGGTAGCCAGCCAGCCGAGCATGGCGTGCAGGGTGCGCGTGGGCAGGAACTGGCTCTTCTGCTTGCGGAAGTCGCGGGCCGCTTCTTCGATCATGATCCGCTTGCCGTAGCGCGCCTGCAGCTCCTGGTGGTAGGCCTTGATCCACACAAAAAAGTCGGCGGCCGTGCGCTCCGGGAAGAGGTCCAGCAGGTGGGTCTCATCGATCAAGGTGCAGCCGCTGCGAGACCTCGTTAAAGTCCAGTAGCTCGCCTGCTTCGGGCTGCCCTTCCAGGTTGGCGAAAACCTGGGTCTGGCGGGCTTGGCGGCGGTCGCCGGTTCGCCTTTAATTATGATTCAACTATAGTTATAGGAACGCAGCCCCGGGCTTCCGCCGACAGCGGGCTGATTCACACACGTCGCCAACGCGCACACAGGTACACAACCGGAGAAAAAACCATGACCATTCGCACCTTGATCCTGTCTGGCGGTGGAGGGCGGGGCGCCTTTCATGCCGGCGTCTACAAGTACCTCTGCCAGCCGGAGAAACCCGGCGTCGACGCCGCGCACCAGGGTCCCTGGCAGCCGGAAGTGGTGGTCGGCACCTCCATCGGCGCGGTGAATGGCGCGGCCATTGCCCAGGGAGTCTCCGGCGATGCGCTGGTCGACTACTGGCTGGCCTTGCGCGAGCACCACGTGGAAGGCATTCCGCCGGGGATGCGCCGCCTGTCCCGCTGGTTCGCCAACTTCATCTACAAGCGGCTGCTGGGCGTGCGGCTGCCGCAGGTGCCGCCGCACCTGGCGACCTCGCCTCCGGCGCAGGAGTCGTGGCCGCCGCTGCCCCTGCTGCCCGGCCGTTTGAGCGAATCGCTGATCGGGCGCTGGAACAACCTGCTGGATACCGGGCCGCTGCGCCAGACGCTGATCGAGCGCTGGGGCATCGACGAGGGTAAGCTGGCCGCCAGCGAAACCACCCTGCTGATCAGCGCCACCAACGTCCGCACCGGGGAGCTGGCCCTCTTCAGCAACAAGGACATCGTCAGCCGCAAGACGGGCCAACGACGCGGCGACCTGCGCACCGGCATCAACGTGGACCGCATCATCGCCAGTTGCAGCATTCCGCTGGTATACCCCTGGACGCGGGACGCCGACAACGAGGTGTACTGGGATGGGGCGGTAGTCGCCAATACGCCGCTCAGCCCGGCGCTGGACGCCGTGCACGAGCGCCCCATCGACGAGCCGATGGAGGCGGTCGTGGTGCTGATGACGCCCTGGTGGGAAAAAGGCGAACGCGCGCCTACCCGCCGGGAACATCTGCCGCGCGATTTTGGCGAGGCCATAACCTGGACCCTGGACTGGGCGCTGCTGGCCTCCTTCCGCATGAACCTCAAGCTGACCCGCGCCTTCAACAAGGACATCACGCAGGCCAAAGCCGCCGGCGAAGTGTCGAACCGCTACCGGCTGGTGAACGACGTGATCGTCGCGCCGGATGACTTCCTGCCGGTGACGCGCATCATCGACTACGACGAGCCGGCCAGCCGCCACCTGATCGCCGCCGGTTACCGCGCCGCCGAACAGGCCTTCCGCCAGCACTTTGGAGCATGATCGCGCATGACTGCTGAACCCCCACGCGCCGCCAGCCGGAGCAAAACCCCGTGGTTGTGGGCGAGCGCGATCCTGGTCCTGCTGATGGCGACGGCCCTGGTCGCGCCGGCCTTCAACCGGACCATGCGTTACGACGAAGCCTTCACCGCCATTTACTATTCTCACTCGGCGCTGCACACCCTGGTTTCGTATACCGCGCCCAATAACCACATCCTGCACTCGCTGCTGGCCCAGGCCGCGATGCGTTTGATCGGGTCGCAGCCGCTGGCGGTGCGCTTCCCTGCCCTGGCTGCCGGGCTGCTGGCACTGGCGATGGTCATCCGGCTGGGCCGCCGCCTGGGCGACCGGCGGATCGGGCTGGCGGGGGCGGCGCTGCTGGCGATCAACCCCACTTTCGTGGATTACACGATCAATGCCCGCGGCTTCACCCTCACCCTGCTGCTGACCCTGGTCCTGCTCGAACTGACATTGTTCGCCCGGAAGACGCGCACGCGGCGCTACCGCTACGCCTTGATCGGGGTTGCCGCCGCCGCCATCCTGACGCTGACCTCGATGGCCATTCTGATCGCCGGGGTGATGGCCTGGATCATCTGGCAGGCGGGCGGGTTCGCCCGGCGGGCCGTCAGCGAAAAGATCGTGCCGCTGCTGGTCGGTTGTATCGTCGGCGGGGTATTTTACCTGCCGGCGCTGGCGATGGGCTGGTTGGGCAGCCACTTTGACCGCTTCGGTTATGATGACCCGGTCCTGCTGCTGGCGGACTGGCTCCGCCTGGCTTTTACACCCATCCTGCCGGGCCTGCTTATCGCCCTGGGATTGGTCGTCGGCTTGTGGGTGGCGCAAAAACGGCGCTCGGGGCCATCAAACGCCTTCCTGCGCTGGGTGGTCTGCCTGTATGGAGCCGCCGCCAGCCTAGCACTGGTGCAATGGATGATCACCGGAACACTCTTTTACCCGCGCAACTATTTCTATTTGCTGGCCCCGCTGGCCCTCCTGGCCGGGATGGGCCTGGCACGGCTGGCCGGTCGCACCATGACGCTGCTGGCGATCCTTATCGTGGGAGCCGGCTTTGTCACGCTCTCAGGTTTGGATGCCCCCACCGCAGTCGATACCTTGGCCGACCTTGTCCGCCAGAATCCTGTCGAGGACCGGGTATTGATCGGCTGCTGCCTGGAAGAGCCGGTCTTTTACCATCTGAGGCTCTCCGGGGAAGCCGAACGGCTGCTGGGCGCGCCTGAATCCGGGTATTTTGTGGTGATCGGAGACTTTCAGCCCTGGCAGGAAGTGCTGGCCGCCTATAAACTCTCCGACCGGGCCGAGAGTTGTGTCCTGCTGACCGATTCGCCGTGGGAGCCGTTCAGCGCCTACCGCTGCGAGTGGTAGCCGGCTCCCGGTAGCCTCACCCGGCACGCAGCGCCAGCCAGAGAACCGCGCCCATAATCGCCAGCCCGATCGTGACCGTCACCCAGCGCCGGATGCCCAACGCGCCTGGCATAACGATAAACCCTTCCACTGGGATAACACTGCGCGCGCCCCCGTGATGCTCCGGGCGGCACCCGCGTACCGTCTCACTTCGCCGGGTGCGGGGCAGGGGCGTCGGCGGTCAGTTCCGGCGGTGGGACGGCCCACGCGTCGTGGTCGGGCAGGTCGGCTTCGACGTGGCGCAGCGCCGGCACCAGGTAGCCGCCCAGGTGAAGCAGCGTGCCCGTCACCCCTGTAAAGAGGAACATCAGCGCCATGCCCGCGCCCGGCCCGGTCCCCAGCAGCCCGCCGAACAGCGGCGCCAGGCTGCCGCCGGATAGCATCACCGGCTCGAAGAGTCGGTCGGCCAGCGGCCCGGCCAGTAGATAACCCAGCGGCCGCAGGGCCTCGCCGACCATGTTCTGCACGGCGAAAACGCGCCCCTGCATGCCCGGCGGGACCTTGGCCTGCCAGATGGCCAGGCTGCTGCCGGTGATGGGCGGGATGAAAAAGGCGGCCAGGAACCCGGCCAGCGCCCAGGCGAACGGCGTCCGGCCCACGGCGAACAGCAGGTCGCCGCAGAAGAAGGACAGCGTCGCCCCCAGCAGCACGCCGTGAATCCGGCGGCGGGGACCGCCCCAGGCGCTCATCAACAGCCCGCCGGCCACCCCGCCCAGGCCGAGCGCCGCCTGTACGCCCGCCAGCGTGATCTCGCCCCCGCCGCTGCGGCCGCCACTGCGGGCCAGCACCATCGCCGGCAGGATGGCGAAATAGGTCAGGGTGGCGAGAAAATTCATGGCGACGAACAGCATCAGCAGGGCCAGCAGGCCGCGCCGTTGGATGATGTAGCGAAAGCCAACGCCCATCTCCTGCCGGAAGGTGCGGCCCTGTCCGCCATCGGACACCGCCTCCTGGGGCAGGCGGATGACCATCAGGGCGCTCACGGCGCATAAAAAGGTGACGATGTCGAACAGCAGCACGCCGTTCAGGCCGACGAATGCCAGGGCCAGCCCGGCCAGTGGCGGCGCGGCCACCTGCGACGCGAAAGAGGACAGCGACCGCATCCCGGCGGCCCGCCCGTACTGCTGCTTGGGCACCATCTGGGTGATGGCAGCCGTGTAAGCCGGTCGCCAGAAGGCATCCAGCGCCCCGACCAGCGCTTCCGCCAGGTAGAGGTGGCCGATCCCCAAGCGGCCGCCCAGGTGCAGCAGCAGCAAGATCACCGTGACCAGACCCGCTCCCAGGTCGGTGACGATCAGCACATGGCGGCGATCCCAGCGGTCGACCAGCACGCCGGCTGCCGGGCTGAAGAGCACTTTGGCCCCATAGGCGAAAAAGCCGAGCAGCGCCAGGGTGGTGGCGTCGCCGGTCAGGTCGTAGGCCCAGATGATCAGGGCGAAGCGGGTCATCTCCGTGCCAAGTTGGGAGGCCATCTGGCCGGACCAGACCAGGGTAAAACGTTTCATGCTGGCGAAAGGGTTGTTCATGCCTGATGCGCTTTCTATCCAGGGGCGGTCGGACACCGGGCAACAAAAAAGCGGCCACAGGTGCGCCCGTGACCGCCGGTATAAACGCGTGTTTGTGTCTAAACGACGTTATGAGTAACCCGCAGGCGCGTCCGTATCATATGATGCGCGGGTTCGCTGATCTGCGCTGCTCCGATGAGAATGGAATCGTAACGAAAAATCATGGGGCACCTATAACTACGTTTGCTGCGGCTATCGTCTAGCCACGGCTACTATGTAGCCGCCGCTACTATAGCAGATCGGACGAGTCCTGCCAATCCCGCGTCGACTGGCGGTATAATAAACGAGTTGTGTTTCGCTGAGGAGGCTCCCCATGACCGACACACCGGACGACCACAAGCCGCTGGCCTACGACGCCTACCAGACGCTGGCCGACCGTTACGCCGCCCTGGTCGATACCAAGCCGCACAACGCCTACTACGAGCGCCCGGCCACCCTGTCCCTGCTGCCGGACGTCGATGGGAAGCACGTGCTGGACGCGGGCTGCGGCCCCGGCCTGTACGCGCAGATCATGCTGGCGCGGGGCGCGTCGGTGGTGGCGCTGGATGCCAGCCCGGCTATGCTGGCCCAGGCCAGGGCGCGGCTGGCCCAGGACCCGCACGCCGACCGGGTGACCTTCTACCAGGCTCTGCTGGAAGAACCGCTCGACTTCCTGGCCGACGATATCTTCGACCTGGCCCTGGCGACGCTGGTGCTGGATTACGTGCAGGACCTGGGACCGGTCTTCGCCGAGTTTGCCCGCGTGCTAAAGCCGGGCGGTCTGCTAGTATTTTCCATGGACAACCCGGCCGCCACCCCGTACTACTACGAGATCGACGACTATTTCCAGGTGGAGCGGGTGGAAGATGTGTGGCGGGGCTTCGGCGGGGAGCCGGTGACCGTGCCCCGCTACCGGCGCGCGTTGGGGGATCTGCTCAACCCGCTGATCGAAGCCAGCTTTGTCCTGGAGCGGGTGCTGGAACCGCGCCCCACCGCCGCCTTCCAGGCCGCCGATCCGGAGTACTACGACCGGCTGATCACGAAACCGGGCTTCCTGTGCATCCGGGCGCGCCGGGCCAAAACGGCTGATGCCCGAACGCCGTGATCCAAAACGCGTGACTCGCCCCGTGCTTTTGTGTTGGAATCGGTGCGCCGATCGCCTCTGCCAAGAGCTATCCAACCTGGGAGCGTCCATCTATGGGACCACATACCCTACCCAATCGCTACGCGATCCCGATCCAGGCCATCGTCTGGTTGGCCAGGATCGGGTTTAAGCTGTACTTCCGGCAGCGCTGCCTGGGCCGGGCGCACCTCATCCAGACGTTGCAGCAGTACGGCCAGGTGATCGCGATCAGCAACCACGCCAGCAACCTCGACCTGCCGGCCTTTATGGCCTGCCTGGGCAACGACCTGCTGCCCTACTTCAGCTTCCCCGGCAAAAAGGAGTTGTTCGAAAAACCGATGTTAGCCTGGTTGTTGCGCGGGGTGAACGCCTTCCCGCTGGAGCGCGAAATCGCCGACGTGACCGCCGCCCGCACCCTGATCCGCGTCCTGCGGGCCGGCAAAAGCATCGGCATCACGCCGGAAGGCACGCGCAGCCCTACCGGCGAAATCCTGCCCTTCAAGAGCGGTTTCGTCAAGCTGGCGCTTAAGTTCAACTTGCCCATCCTGCCGGCGGTGGTCGTCGGTACCAACAAGGCCATGCCGAAGGGCACTTCCTTCCCGCGCCCGGCCCGCATCACGACGCGCATCGGGGAGCCGATGATCCTGGCCGATTACGCCGTCGAAGGCTCGACGGAAGCCCGCGAGGAAGCCCTGGCCGAGATCGTGCGGCAGGAGATCATCCGGCTGTACGAGATGTCGGTGTGAGGTCCTCTCCCACTGTGACGGCGATCAAAAAAACGGGGACCCGGTGGCAGGTCCCCGTTCGAGTCTCGGTCACGTTCGGGCTAGAAGCCCGGCAGTTGGCTGAAGTCGGCACGGCCCCGGGCCAGACTCGCCACCGCCTGCAAGAGCGCCAGCCGGTTCTCCCGGACCGCCGCATCCTCGTCCATGACCAGCACCTCGTCGAAGAAGCGCGTCACCGCCGGGATCATTGGCAGGAAGGCCTCCAGCATGGCGTCCACGTTATCCCCGTCCTGGAGCTTACCGGCGGCTTCTGTATAAGACGCGTAAAGCGCCTGCGCGGCGGCTTCGGTCAGGTCGTCGGGGCGCAGTTCGAAGGCGTCTTTGTCGCGGGTGATGCGCACGCAGCGTGCGAAGCTGTCCAGGATGCCCGTCCAGTCGTCGCGGCTGGTCCACACGGCCAATTCGGCCACGCCGCGTCCCGCCCGGAAGGGATTGCGGCACTGCTCGGCCAGCACGGCTTCGATGACGTGGTGCGCCGATTCATCGCCCATCAGCCAGACGCGCAGCCGCCCCACGATGAACTCCAGGATGGCGGTGAAGGTCTGGGCATCAACGATGATGGGCTGCGCCTCGGCCACCGGCGCCAGCAGATCGGCCAGGTCCACGTCGAGCTGGCGGTCCACCAGGATTTGCACGATGCCCAGCGCGGCCCGGCGCAGGCCGTAAGGGTCCGCCGAGGCCCGCGGCGCCAACCCGGCGGCGAACAACCCGGCCAGCGAGTCGAAGCGGTCCAGCAGGGCCAGGGTCAGGCCCGCCGGCGTCTGCGGCAGACGATCGCCCGCGCCGCGCGGCAGCCAGTGCTCAAAGATGGCCTCGGCCACGGCGGGCGGCTCCCCGCCCACCAGGGCATAATGGCGGCCCATGATGCCCTGCAAGGACGTCATCTCGACCACCATCTGGGTGGCGAGGTCGGCCTTGGCAATCTCGGCGGCCCGCGTGGCCGTCTGGCGGTCGGCCTCGCTCAGGCCGAGCAGCGGCGCCGCTGCCGGCACCAGCCGCCGCACGCGGTTGTTTTTGTCGAGCATACTGCCGAGCTGCTCCTGGAAGGTCAGCGTATTCAGGCGCGGCAGGTAATCGCACAGCGGCTTCTCGGTATCTTTGGCATAGAAGTAGTCGGCGTCGGCGAAGCGGGCGCGGATCACGTGCTCGTTGCCGTGCACGACCTGGTCCAGGTGCTCACGGTCGCCGTTACGCACGGCGATGAAATAGGGCAGCAGGTCGCCCTGGTCGTTCTCCACGGCGAAGTACCGCTGGTGCTTGCGCATGACGGTCACCAGCACCTCGCGCGGCAGGGCCAGGTATTTCTCATCAAAGCTGCCGCGCAGAGCGGTCGGACGCTCCACCAGGTGGCGCACTTCGGCCAGCAGGTCGGGGTCATCGGGGATGTGGCCGGCCACTTCTGCCGCCAGTTTGCGCGCCTGCTCCATGATCAGGATGGCGCGCTCGTCTTCGTCCAGGATGATGCCCTGCTGGCCCATGGCCTTAAAATAAGCCGCCGGCGACTTAACCACCAACTCCGGCGAGCCATAGGGACGCAGGCCGCGCGTCACGCCCCCGCTGGGCGTATCGGCGAAGCTGAAGGGCACCACGTGCTCGCCATACAGCGCCAGGAACCAGCGAATCGGGCGGCTGAAGGCCACGTCGCTGGCGTTCCAGCGCATCGGCTTGCCAAAGCGCACGCTCGCCACCAGGTCCGGCAGGGCTTCCGCCAGCACTTCGATGGCCGGGCGGCCTGCTTCCCGCACGGTGGCGACGACGTACTCTCCCCCGTCGATTTCGGCGCGGCGCAGGTCGGCCACGTCGATGCCTTTACCGCGGGCAAATCCGACGGCGGCTTGGGTCGGGTTGCCGTCGGCATCGAAGGCGGCGCGGGCCGGCGGGCCTTTGACCTCGCTCTCCACGTCCGGCTGGCGCGGCGCGACCTTACTGGCGAAGATCACCAAGCGGCGCGGCGTGCCGTACACCTTGAGCGTCTGGTAGGACAGGCGCAGTTCCTCGAACAGGGCCGGGGCGGCCTCCCGCAGGAAGGCCAGGGCGTCGTCCACGTCGCCGGCGGGCAGCTCCTCGGTGCCGATCTCCAGCAGGAAGTCCTGCGGTTGGGCATGCATCTTGGCGGGCAGGGCCGGCAGCGGCGCGACGACCGGGGCGGCCCAGCCCTCGTTGTCGATGGGGAATTCCATCTGCTGGCGCTGCTCGACAAAGGCTTTGGCGATGTCGCGCGTCATATCTCGCATCCGGCGGAAGTAGTTGGCCCGTTCCGTCACGCCGACCGCGCCGCGCGCATCCAGCACGTTAAAGAGGTGCGAGCACTTGTTGATATAATCATAGGCCGGGATGACCAGGCCCTCGGCCAGCGCTCGTTTGTGCTCCTGCTCGTAAACGTCGTAGGTGCGTTTGAGGCCCTCCACGTCGGCCACGTCGAAGTAGTAGGTGCAGTGTTCGACTTCCTGACGCTGGTAGATATCCCCGTAAGTGAGCTGCCCAAGCTGGGGGTCGATCCAGTCGATGTCCCACACCTCGTCTTTGCCCTGCAAGGCCAGCGCGATGCGTTCCAACCCGTAGGTGATCTCCACCGAGACCGGGTCCAGGTTGAGGCCGCCCGCCTGCTGGAAGTAGGTGAACTGGGTGATCTCCTGCCCGTCCAGCCAGACCTCCCAGCCGAGGCCCCAGGCGCCGAGCGCCGGGCTTTCCCAGTTGTCCTCCACGAAACGCACGTCGTGCTGGCGCAGGTCGATGCCCAGGGCTTCCAGCGATTGCAGGTACAGCTCCTGCGGGTTGCCGGGGTCGGGCTTGAGGATGACCTGGTACTGATAAAAGTACTGCATGCGGTTCGGATTTTCGGCGTAGCGGCCGTCGGCGGGGCGCACGGAAGGCTCCACGTAAGCCACGTACCACGGCTCCGGCCCCAGCACGCGCAGCAGGGTGGCCGGGTTGCCGGTGCCCGCGCCCATCTGGATGTTGTACGGCTGCCAGAGCACGCAGCCCCGCGCCGCCCAGAACGCATGCAGCTTCATAATCACATCTTGAAAGGAAAGCGCCGCCATAATATCCCTCGGGTGGTGAATCGGTGGTTGGTCATCGTCAGAATGCGGGGGATTATAGCACAGGCTGGGCCGCTGTATAGGAATCAGGTGAATGAGGAGAGGCGGTCTTTATAGAACCGCTTATTCAGCTCCAGGGCAGAATATGCTTAGCGATGAATCGAGGCCACTGCCGACAGCGAGTAGGTCGCCGGAAGGATGCCAGGCCAGCCGTGTGGGGTTCACCATATTGTACTGCTGAACCAGGCGACCCGAGTCTAAATCCCATATGAGGATAGTGTCATCATTTCTACTGCTGCTGGCGAGTAACATATCACCGTTCGGATGCCAGGCCAAATCGGTAATTAGGTGTTTATGCCCCACTAGCTCGTGTCGCAATGTGCCTTGTGTAATATCCCACACATGAACCGCAAAGTTGTTACTGTCCCAGTACTCTCCGCCGCCGCCGCTCGCCAGATACCGCCCGTCGGGCGTCCAAGCCATTGCGGGGATGAGTCTTTGATGTGGTCTTAGCACCTGGGTGATTTGTCTTGAGTCTACATCCCACAGGTAGATGACCATTTCCTCACTCTCGTAGCCGACGTGGGCGATGTGCTGTCCATCTGGACTCCAGTCGAGCAAAGAAATGGTGCCGATCGTACTCGTAAAGCTGTCAACCATCTCCCCGGTAGCGATGTCGACGATCTGTACGCGGTTAGGCACACGATTGCTGACAAAAGCGACCAGCGTGCCATCTGGATTCCAGTCTGCGGTTAAGACCTGCCAGTCGCGGTCAAAGCTGTTGATGACCATCTGGTTGTTGAGATTCCAAATGAACAGGCCTTGCATAGCCACAGCGATATTGTTGCTGGTCGAGTTCAAGACCGCAGCAGTCATCGGCATTCGAATCCTTTGCGGTGCCGGCGGCGTGTACCATGGTAAAGGTATCGGTGAAGCTCCAGGGGTTGCTGTTGCCGTTGGCGTCGGGGTGGGGGATGGCGTGAATGTGGCCGTCAGTTCTGCAATCGTATGGGCCTCGGGAACAATCGTCGCCCGGTTGACCCAGGTAATCCGGTCATAGTTCTCACCATCCCGCAGCGAGAATCCGGCGAACGGAGAGCCACTGCCGACCAACAATTGATCGCCGTCATGATGCCATGCCAGGGCATCAACCACACGGAACTCGAGACTTACTTCTCGCCACGGTGGGGTCAAAGGCGCCCGAGAGGGACGCGAGATGTCTACCACGATCACGGATATGGTAATAGTGAGTAACAGCCATACCTGCCAACGGTTGCGGAAACGCCTGCGCTGTTTTGGTTGGGGTTCCATGGACTTCCCTATCATAATGTGTCGCCAACCAAAATATACACCAATCGCACAGATCAGGTGGCCCACGGCCCGATTTACGGCGTTGCCTGCCCATCCTGCCCCACAAGCGGCTCCTTAATTCTTTACGTTTTCCCCATGCAACGATTCTGGTATCGTACGGTACAATAGCTTCAGGAGAAAGAGGCGATTCGCGCTTGCGTGAGGAGAGGAGACAAACCCCATGAAGATGGTCATCGCCGTGGTGCAGGACCTCGACGCTGACGACACGGTAGAGGCGATCACCGAAGCCGGCTACCGCGTCACGCGGGCGGCCACGACGGGCGGCTTCTTCCGCCAGGGCAATACCACCCTGTTCTGCGGCGTGCAGGATAACAAGGTCCAGCCGCTGATCAACCTGCTACGCAAGACGTGCAAGCGGCGCTCCCGCATGATGGCCCTGGCCCCGCACTCCGCCGAACACCCGATGACGGTCGGCGCGTACGTGGAGGTGACCGTCGGCGGCGCCACAATATTTGTTTTAGACATTGAACACTTCGAGCAGATTTAACGATGACCAAAAAGATTATTCTGGCGATCGTGGGTACGGCAGACGCTGACAGTGTGGCTAACGCGCTGGTAGCGCACCATTATCCGGTTACCCGTATCAGCAGCACGGGGGGATTCCTGCGGCGGGGCAACGTGACGCTGATCGTCGGCGTGGATAGTGAGGCGCTGGACAGTGCTCTGGACGTGATCCGGTTTGCCTGCCACAGCGAGCCGGAGCCGGAGCAGCACCGGGCCACGCTCTTTGTGCTGAACGCGTTGCAGTTCGAGCAACTCTGACCAGCCAACGCCTTTTCGCCGGCAGCTACAGACCCGCTAGCCAGGTGATGTCTCGGGGAGAGGCGCCGCCGGTTCGCTCATGCGCGCGATCAGCAGGGCCAGGCCGCCGGCCCGGATGATGGTGGACAGGGCAAAGACCGGCATAAACCCGACCAGGTCCAGCAGCGACCCGCCCAGCACCGGCCCGATCGCGCCGACGACCGAGATGATGGTGGTATGAACGGCCACGTACTGCGGGCGATGCTCGTCCGGCGTGCTGGCCAGCAGCAGGGTGAAGGCCCCCAGGTTATAGACCGCCCAGGACGCGCCCGCCAGCAGTTGGACCACCACCCCTTGCCACACCTCAGACACGCCCAGCCACAGTACCGGCAGCAGCGTCAGGCCCAGGCCTAGGCCCATCGTGCGGAGGATGCCCAGCCGCGGCTGCAGGCGCGCGAACAGGCGCATCGCCAGCAGCCCGGAGAACAAACTGGCCGCGGTCATCAGGCCGACCGTGCCGGCGTCCCAGTAATTGACCTGCACCCAGTACACCTGGATGAACGGCCCGCCAACCATGACGCCGAACATCATGACGGTGTGCGCCATGGTGAACTTAAACAGCGGCATCTGGCGGAGACGACGCAGGACCAGCAGCGGGTTGACCTGCTCCGGCCTGACTGACGGCTCGTGGTGTTCTTCCTGCTGGTTGTAAAAATGAAGGGCCACCAGCCCCAAAACCAGCGCCAAAAAGAGGTTGACCTGGTAGCCGACCGGCTCCCCGACGGCGTTGACGACCTGCCCGGCCAGGGGCACTGCCGCCAGCTGCACGATCTGCATGGCGATATTGCGGGAGGCGAAATAGCTGGCCCGCAGGGTCGTCGGCACCAGGTCGGCCTGCAGCGCCGTCCAGGCAGGCACGCCCAGCGCGCCAAACACGGATACCCCCACCCGCGCCAGCATCACCAGCCACACCGCCCTCGGCCCGGCCAGCAGCCAGGGAATCACGATCATGAGCGGTAACATGGCCCGGCTGAGCAGGCCGCCCACCACCGTGACCCGCTTGTAGCGCCCGGTGCGATCGGCGATCATCGCGCCCGGCACGGACATCCCGGCGTTGGCCAGTTGCACCAGCGTATTTACCAGGCCGATCTGGCTGTTACTGGCGCCCAGCGCCAGGAAATACAGCGTGTAATAGCTATCGACAAAAGCCCCGGAGATCGAGGCAAAGACGCCATCCAGCCAGAACGCGCGCAGACTGCGTTGTTTTTCCGTGGGGAGATTCGCCACGCGGGGGTAACCCAGCGGGTGGACGATACGGGCAGGTAAGGGTAGGCTCTCCATAAAACGCGGCCTTTCCCGGCCAGGCCTGCCTGCCTGACCGCCTTAAACCTGGGATTGTACAGCAGTTTGCAGCCGGGGCAATAGCAGGTGAGCCTCCAGCACACAAACCGGTCACAAATCAGGCCGGACGCATGACAACCGTCCGGTGGGACGACCGAGTCACACGACCACAGGGCCAAATGCCCCACAGCGACGCCGATTCCGTTTACAATAAAAGAAACACCTCTGACCGAAAAAGTGACCCACCGGCGGGCATGTCGCCCAGCCCGGTGAGGCACTAAAGGAGGGGTCGGATGACTGTCATCACCGTTTCGCGCGCGTTTGGCAGCGGCGGTCGTAAGATCGCCGTCCGGGTATGCGAACTGATCGATTACAGCTTCTTCGATAAGCGGCTCATCACGCAGGTGGCGGCCGACGTGGGATTGGCGGAAGAACACATCCTCGACTTCCCCGAGCACGCCTACATCGTCAAGACTTTCCGGGAGCGCCTGACCGGCCTGGTCGGCGGCGCTCGTGAGCAGGCCGTCAGCCTCAAGCCGACATTGTCCTGGGGCGGGTTGGAGGCCCGCATGGACGAGGACTGGTGCGTGGAGCTGGTCAACGACGCCATCCGCGCGGCCTACCGGCAGGGGGACGTGATCATCGTCGGGCGCGGCGGACAGGCCGTCCTACGCGATCAACCCGGCGTGCTGCACGTGCGGATCGAAGCCCCCCTCGATACGCGCCAGGAGCGTTTGCAGGAATTCGAGGGGATGAGCGCCCGCGAAGCCCGCCGCACCATCGAGCAGCATGACCGGGCCAGCGCCCGCTACCTGGAGCGGTCCTTTAAGGTGCGGTGGGACGACCCGCTGCTGTACCACCTGGTGATCAACACCGGCCAGTGGGCGCCGGAAGCTGCCGCCCAGATCATCGTCGCGGCGGTCCGGCAGATGGAAGCCGCGTCTGTCGCGACATGACCACCGGCAGCATCAGCCGGACGGGCGGCAGTACGCGTCACGAGGCGGCTCTCTGCGGACAGCCGCCTCGTCGCCTGTCAGGCCATGTGACAGTGGGTGGGAAATCGCCGACCTGGCGGCGCGCCGACCTGGCGGCAACCGGGAAGCCCAACCAGCCGCGCCCGCCCGGCGGCCCACGTGCCCGCCGCCCCCGTCGGGTGTACAATACAGACGGTTACACTCGTAATCTGACGGTAAGGTTTGACATCTAAACATTGTGGGGTTAGGGGAGAAAACACTTATGGACTCCCTGGTCGGACGTACACTGGGGTCATATCAAATACTGGAACAGATCGGGATGGGCGGGATGGCGACCATCTACCGCGCCTATCAGAGCAGCATGGACCGCTATGTGGCGGTCAAAGTGCTGCCCCAGCAGATGGCGGCGGATGATGCCACCTTCCTGGGGCGCTTCGAGCAGGAAGCCAAGACCATCGCCAAGCTGGAGCACCGCAACATCCTGCCCGTTTATGATTACGGGGAAGACGAGGGCTACACCTATCTGGTCATGCGTTACGTGGATGCGGGCACCTTCAAGGACCTGATCGAGGAAGGCGCGGTGCCGGTATCCCGGGCCGTGAGGCTGGTCCAGCAGGTGGCGGAGGCGCTGGACTACGCCCACCAGCAGGGCGTGATCCACCGCGACATCAAGCCCTCCAACGTGATGCTCGACTCGCAGGACCACGTCTACCTGATGGACTTCGGCATCGCCAAGCTGCTGTCCAGTTCGGCGCGTTTTACCGGCACGGACATGATGATCGGCACGCCCGCTTACATGTCGCCGGAGCAGGCCCAGGGCGAACCGGCCGACGCCCGCAGCGACATCTACTCGCTGGGCGTGATGCTCTACGAAATGGTCACCGGGCAGGCGCCCTACGAGGCCGAGACGCCGATGGCCGTCATGCTCAAGCACATCCAGGCGCCGCTGCCGCCGCCGCGCACCATCCGCCACGACCTGCCCAACGCCCTGGAACGCATCATCTTGAAGACCATGGCCAAAAGGCCGGAGGCCCGCTACCAGACGGCCACCGACCTGGTCGCCGACCTGGAAGGGGCCCTCATGAAAGCGCCCACGGAGCAAGTCGCCGCCACCAAAGCCGGTCCAGGCGTCGAGGAGACGGTGGTCGGTGTTTCCTCGGCGGCGGAGCCGACTCCGGCGGAGGTCCGCAAGATTGCGGCGGGCGTGTGGTTCGCAGTGGGCGTGGTGCTGTTTGGGATCGTGATGGTGGCGCTGGTGCTGCTCTCCAATGCCAGCGGCATCCCCGGGGCCGGCACGCCGGTGATCGACGTGGCCGCCACCGCCGCCGAACAGACGGCCGCTGCTGCCGGGGCGATGCTGCCTCCGGCCAGCGAGTCGCCGCCCACGGCCGTCGCCGCAGCCGGCACCGCGCCCGTCGCCGGGCCCTGGACCTACGAAGTCAGCACCGCCGGCACCTGGGACCTGCTGCCGGTGGGTGACGAGGTTTACGCCGCCACCAGCGGCGGCCTGGTCCGCTGGACGATGGACGGGCAGGGCACGCCGATCACCCCGGCCCAGGGACTGCCCCTGCTGCGCGTCAATGCGCTGGCTGCCGCGCCGGACGGATCATTCTGGCTGGGCGGGCAGTTGACCGGCATCGTCCGCGTGACGCTCGACGGGGATCAGGCCGGGGATGCTGCCATCTTCACGGTAGAGGACGGCCTCAGCAGCCCCGTGGTCAACGACCTGTGGATAGACGCCGAAACGGGCGGCATCTGGGCTGCCATGGGGTACGGTGGCCTGGAATACTACAATGGTCAGGACTGGCGGGCGGGTCCCCCGGTGCCGATGGGCCGCCAGGCAGCCGAAGCCCTGGGCGATCATGTTTACGTCGTCACCCGCACCAGCGATGGTGCGCTGTGGGTCGGCGGGGAGCGCGGCCTGGCCCGGCTCGGCCCGGACGCCGACTCCTGGCAGTTCCTGCCGCAGGGCGGCACGGAAGACCCGGTCCAGGTGATCTACGAGGACCGCGACGGTAACCTCTTCATCGCGGCGGGCGGACGGCTGTGGCGCACCCCGCTGGCGGACATCGGCCCGGACAGTTGGGAACTGCTGACTAACATCAACCAGGGCTGCTTCATCAACGGCATGCTGCAGGCCACGGACGGCGCGTACTGGTTCACCTGTGAAGATTATGTGGTCCGCGCGGCAGACGGAAGGCGCACCGCCTATACCTTTCAGGACGGCCTGCCCGGTTATCCCACCGGCGCGATTCTGGAAGATGCGATGGGCCGCCTGTGGGTCGGCACGGACTACGGCATCGGCGTCTTCGACGGGCGGCGCTGGATCACCTTCCGCCGGGAAAACGAGCCGCAGCAGGGCCAGATGGCCTTCCTGCAGGTGGCAGGCGATGGCGCGATCTGGGCAGCCAACGGCTACTGGTGGCCAGCTGCCTGGCGCTACGACCTGGCCAGCGGCGCGTGGGACGTCTTCGACTTCGACCCGCTCCAGTGGGGCGGCATTCATGACCTGGCCGTAGACGTCAGCGGCGACGTGCCCCTGCTGTGGGTCGCCTCCTTTGAGGGTGGGCTGGGCCTTTACCGGACCGACGACGGCCGCTCCCGTACTTACGGCTTCGAGGAGGGCCTCGACGTGAGCTTCCCACCGGAGGCGCTGGCCCTGGATGGGGCCGGTCACCTGTGGATCGGGACGCTGGACGGCATCTATCGTATGGACATGGCCGAGGAAACCTTCACTCTTTATGAAGAGGCATCAGCCGGCGACCCGCTGGACCGCATTACCCACCTGTACGTCGACCCGGCGGGCACGTTGTGGGCCGGTCACCGCGGCTGGGAGCCATCGGAAATCGCCAGCGTGGCCGACCGCCAGATCAGCGCCACCCTGGAGATGATCGTCACCCTGGCCGAATCAGTCGAACAGTCAGAACTGGTCGACGAGGACGCCCTGAATGACGCGCTGGTAGCGGTCTTTGGTGGCGCGGACGAACTTTGGGAGAGTATGGAAGGTCTGTGGGATGCCGACGGCGATGCGCGCGAACCCGCCGCCGAAACGGTGAACGAGCACCTGGGCGACGTGGACGAAGCCGTCGAGGCCCTGGCCGCGCTGGTGTCCGCCAACGATGCGGCGGAATCAGACGCGGTGCGGGAGCTGGTCGACCAGATGCAGGACCTGGCGGAAGAACTGCCGGACCCGGTCCAGCAGTTTGTGGAAGCGCGGCTCTCCGGCTGGGAACCCGGCGCTAACTACATCTACCGCTACGACGCAGCAGCCGACGCATTCGAGCTGCTGGACGGCGCGGACTCGCCCTCCAGCAGCGAGGACCCCTACCTGGCGGACATGACCACCGACGGCGCGGGCGGCCTGCTGGTCGCCATCAGCTATGATTCGCTGTACCACTTCGATGGGGACGCCTGGACGCGCGAGGAAGGTTCGTTGGAGGGGCAGCAGTTGAGCGCGGTGGCGGTCCTGTCGAGCGGGCGGCGTTGGGTGGCTTCACCGAATACGGGCCTGTTCACCGAAGACGAATTCGGCTGGCTGCTGCAACCGTGGCAGGACGGGCTGGGCACAACCCAGGTCTCCGACCTGCTGGCGGCGGCGGACGGCTCGTTGTGGATCGGCACGGAAGGCGGCCTGATCCGCTGGCAGGAGACGGACTAGGCGGGCAGCCATCGTTTCATTAGATATCACGGAGTACATGTAGGGGCGAGTCGGTAACTCGCCCGGTCGACGCACCGCGTCGCCCCTACCAATCATCTGCCCCATGGCGTCGGAGTCGATCCGCCGCTACAATGGGCGCACCTGCCGACCCGTGATCACCGACCTTAGCCCATGCCCCCTGATTCCCAACCCACCGCCTGCCGATCCTTCAAGCCGATCCTCGGCCTGCTGCTGATCATGCTGGCTGCGCTGGCCTTTTCCCCAACCACAACTGCCGCTCAAACCGGAGGAGACCCCCTGCCGCCGCCGCACCTGGGTTACGGCATCCACATCGGGCCGCACCTGCCCGCCCCGCCGGAGCAACTCCAGGCGCTGGGCATGGACTGGGTCAAGGTCTACGACGCCGGGCAGGTGGACGATTACCCGGCCCTGCGCGTGCTGTACCGCATGGACCTCGACTGGCCGGACGACTGGGACACCTTCCGGGCGGAGGTGGAGCGCCGGACGCGGGAGCTGGTCCAGCGCGGCGTGGACGCCATCGAGATTCACAACGAACCGAACCTCAGCCTGGAATGGCCGCGCGGCCCCAACGCCTGGGAATACGTGCAGATGCTGCGCGTGGCTTACGGGGTCATCAAGGCGGTGGACCCGAACGTGATCGTGGTTTCCGCCGGGCTGGCCCCCACGCTGACCACGCCGGACCGGGCGGCCATCGACGACCTGGCCTTCGCCCGCGAGATGCTGGAAAATGGCGCGGCGGATTTCATGGACGCGTTCGGCTACCACCCCTACGGCTTCAACCAGCCGCCGGAAGCCGACCCCTCCCAGCACGCGCTGACCTTCCGCCGGACGGAGCGCATCCGTGACCTGCTGGTGCAGCACGACGCCGCCGACATCCCCATCTGGCTGACCGAGTTCGGCTGGCTGCGCGATCCTGCCGAGGGCGGCCTGGATTGCACCGGCAGCCCGGCGCTGGAGGGCTTCCGCTGGTTCCTGTTCGACAGCAGCACGGTCGCCGCCTACACGGTGCGCGCCTTCGCCTACGCGGACCGTCACTGGCCGTGGGCCGGGCCGATGTTTTTGTGGAACCTCAACTGGCAGCTGTACGCGCCGAGTATCGAAGACCCGTGCAGCCACCTGCGCTGGTTCGGCATCCTGGAACCGGACGGCGCGCCGACAGCCACCTATAACGCAGTCGCGGCCATGCCCCGCCGCTACAGCAGCTACCTGCCTCGCCTGACCGGCCAGCCCGTCTACGACGCCTCGCTCCCCGTGCCGCCCCTCAACCTGGACGGCCAGTGGATGTACAGCCTGGGGGCCTACTGCCCGCGCGTGACGGCGGTGGGTGAATTCGAAATCGTCAACAGCGGCTGGCCCGCCGCGCTGAACATCACCGTCGAGCCGATGACCGCGCCTACCATGCCCGAGGTGTTCGTCTCCACGCCGCAGGCGCGTTTTGGGGACCGCGTGGTCATCTACGCGGACGTGAGCGCCATCGGCCCCGGCCAGTACCTGCTGGTGGTCAACCTGCGCAGCGTGTACGGCAGCCGGCCCCTCTCCGGCAATGTGCGGTTATTGCTCAGCGTGGAAAACAGCGCCGTCAATTGTGATTGACGCGTCAACTGCAATTGACGCGGACGATCACCACTCGCGCGCGAACTGCGCCAGGAAGCCTTCCATGTAGCAGTGACGTTCTTCGGCCATCTGGCGGCCGGCGGCGGTGTTCATACGATCCTTGAGCAGGAGCAGCTTTTCGTAGAAGTGGTTGATCGGGGTGCTGGGGTAAGCCTGGTACTGCTCGGCGGTCATGCCGCGCACGGGCCCGCAGACGGGGGCGCAGTCGGGGTCGTAGATGGGGGTGCCGGCGTGCCCGCTGTAGGCAAACACCCGTGCGATGCCAATCGCACCGATGGCATCCAGTCGGTCGGCGGCCTGCACGACCTGCCCTTCCCGGCTGAGCGGCTGGGGCGGCTCGCCTTCGCCTTTGAAGGACAATCCCGCGATGATGGCACACACTTGCTCGATGCTGGCGGCTTCTACGCCCAGGCCGGACAGCCACTCGGCGGCCAGCCGCGGCCCGACCGAGTCGTCGCCGCTGTGGAACTTCCAGTCGGCGATGTCGTGCAGCAGGGCGGCCAGTTGCGCCACGAACAGGTCCACGCCTTCCACCCGCCCAATGGTGATGGTGTGCCGCCACACGCGGTAGATGTGCCACCAGTCGTGGCCGGAACCCTCACCGGTCAGTTGGGCGCGCACGTAGTCGGCGGTCTGGGTGATGAGTGCTGCTTGTTTCATTGTCACCTCTAAAACGATTATCCAGGAAAGATGGTCGTGAGCACGCCCGCCAGGGCAGCGCCAATCATAACGGCTTCCGCCCATATTGCCACCTTGACACGCCGTGAATCCGGGATGAAAATAGAGAGTGCTCGTATCGAAGTACAGATGGGAAACATCATGACAGACGGACCTGCATCAGACAGCCTGGACCCGCTGAGGCCCAGAACCAACGTATTCACCTAGCCTACCCGGCAGGCCGTTTCCCCGCATTTTGATGCCCCTGAAACCCCCTCCGGGGTGGCAAGCATACCCGGAGGTACACACCATGGAAGCTCGCATCCTGGATGATGTGCTGGCGCGCGTGCGTGAAGCACTGGAACATGATGACCTGGCTGCCGCGGTAACCCTGATCGAGGCTTTGCGGCCTCCCGACCAGGCGGAACTCTTTGGAGAACTGGACGAACGTATCCAACTTGCCCTGCTGCCGGAACTGCCGCCTGCCCAGTCGGCGAACATCCTGGAAAAACTGGATGACGAAGAGGTCGCCGAACTGGTGACGATCATGCCTACCCAGGCCCTGATCCGCATCGTGGGTGAGATGGAGCCGGACGAAGCCGCCGACTTGCTGGGCGATATGACGCAGCAACAGGCGGCGGGCGTGCTGGCCGGCCTGGAAGACCCCGAAGAGATTCACCCACTGCTGCTGCACGCCGACGACAGCGCCGGCGGCCTGATGACCTCCGAATTTTTGGCGCTGCGCCGCCGCATGTCCGCCGGGGAGGCCATCGCCGCCATCCGCGCCTGGAAGCCCGACGCCGAGACGATTTACCATCTCTTCGTGGTGGACGCCCATGGGCGGCTGTGCGGCGTGGTCAACCTGCGGCAGATCATCGTGGCCGATCCCGCCACCGCCATCGCCGACATCATGGACCTGAATGTCATCGCGGTGGAAGTTGGCGAGGACCAGGAGGAGTGCGCCCGCCTCATGTCGCACTACGACCTGGTCGCGCTGCCGGTGGTGGATGCCGAACGACGCCTGCTGGGCGTGGTGACCATCGACGACGTCGTGGACGTGCTGATCGACGAGGCGACGGAAGACATCCAGCGCCTGGGCGGCGCGCAGCCGCTGGGCCGCTCCTACCTGGATACCGGCGTCTGGCGCGTGATGCGTAAGCGCGTCGGCTGGCTGTTACTGCTCTTCGTCACGGAAAGCCTGACTGGCACCGTGCTGCGCCATTTTGAGGACGAACTACAATCGGTCGTGGCGCTGGCCTTCTTCGTACCGTTGCTGATCGGCACCGGCGGCAACGCCGGCTCACAGACCACCAGCACGATCATCCGGGCCCTGGCCGTGGGCGATATCAACCTGCGGGACGCGCTGCGGGCCTTCTGGCATGAGTTTCGCATCGGCCTGCTGCTGGGCGTGATCCTGGCGCTGGTGGCCTTTCTCCGCGCGTCGACCTGGGGCTCGGTACCGGAGCTGTCGCTGACGGTGGCCCTGGCCATCTTCACCATCGTGATCTGGGCCAACGGCCTGGGCGCGCTGCTGCCGCTGCTGGCGACCCGCCTCGGCATCGATCCCACCGTGGTCTCCGGCCCGGTGATGAGCACGCTGGTCGACGCCACCGGCTTATTCATCTATTTCACCATGGCCCGGTTGATCATGGGAACATAGCAGGAGAGCAGCAGGGGGCACGGCAGGCGAACGCCATCGGCCCGTGTCCCCTGACATGGCGGGTCAGGTTTAGCGATAGTCGATCAGTTGTCCGGCGTCACCTTCCGGGCAAAGAGCGGCGACTGGTCGCTTTCCGGCACGGCGTAGATCAGCGGCAGGCTGACCAGCGTGGTCACGCCTTTGACCAGGATATTGGCCACCAGGATCGAAACCAGCACCTCAGTTGGCATCGTGCCGGCGAAGGCCACCAGCACGAAGATCACGCTGTCCAGCGGCACGCTGACGGCATTGCTGACCAGCACGCGCGCCCATTGGTATTGGGTGGTGACGCGCTCCACCCACAGGCGATAGATCTCCGTATCGACCAGTTCGGCGAAAACCTCGGCCAGGATAGAAGCCACCACGATGCGCCAGACCGGGCTGAGCACCTGGGCAAAGAAATGGGTGGAGGGGCTGTAGGCATCCGGTATGGCGGCGTCGAGCACGCTGGGATCGGCCGGCAATTCGGCGACGAATACAAAATAACCGGCCATGATCACGTTGATGGCCGCCGCCGTCAGGATCAGGGCGCGCGCCCCGCCGATGCCCAGCGTCTTGTGGGCCAGGTCGCGCAGGGTGAAGGTGATGGGGTAGATGAAGGTGCCGGCGTCGATGGACAGCCCGGCCACCAGCGCGATCTTAAGGCTGCCCACGTCGGACAGCATCTGGGCGGCGATATAGGCGGCGACCACAAGAATTATTCGATACATGGTGGCGTCTCTTCCGGTCAACGGGCAGCCTTCATTGTAGAGGAAACGGGCGTGATTACAAGGCGAAGGTACCGACTGTAGGGGCGCTGCTTGCTGCGCCCGCAGCCTCGTCTGTGATGCTACACGCGGCCACACGCCATTGACTATAGAACAATAGTTCGATATAATTATAGCATGAACATCCACCATGCACCAGACACGTTTGAGAAGCTCCAGCAGTTGGGCTATGCGACCCGCTTCGAGCCAGCCGGCGACCGTCCGCGCGCCGAGACCGGCCGGTCTGCCGAGACCGGCGTGTTATCCGGCCCGGTGGCCCTGCAGAGCGGCGATCACCTGCACTGCGTCTCCAACGTGGTCACGCCCAAAGGCCCCAAGCCGGTGCTCAAGGGCATGGTGACCACTGCCTGCGAGCGCGATTGTTACTACTGTCCCTTCCGGGCCGGGCGGGGCGAGATGAAGCGCGTCAGCTTCACAGCGGACGAGCTGGCCGGGGCCTTCGACCGGCTGGAACGGGCCAAAATCGTGGATGGCATCTTCCTGTCGTCGGGCATCATCAAGGGCGGGGCCGCGGTGCAGGACAAGATCATCGACACCGCCGAGATCATCCGCCGCAAGTACCGCTATGACGGGTACGTGCACCTCAAGATCATGCCGGGCGCGGAATACGACCAGCTGGTGCGGGCCATGCAGGTGGCCGACCGCGTCTCGATCAACCTGGAAGCGCCCACGCCGGAGCGTCTGCGCGCCCTGGCTCCCAAGAAGGACTTCACCAACGACCTGCTGGAACGCCTGCGCTGGTCGGAGCGGGCGCGGCAGGACCTGCGGGCGCAGAATCCGCGCCGTAAGATCGCCAGCACGGTGACTCAATTCGTGGTGGGGGCAGTCGGCGATACCGACCTGGAGCTGATGAGCCTCAGCGCGCAGTTGTACGGGCAGTTGCGGCTGGCGCGCGCCTACTATTCGCGCTTCAATCCGGTGCGCAATACGCCGTTCGAGAACCTGCCGGCGGTCGACCCGCAGCGCGAGTTTCGCCTCTACCAGGCCAGCTACCTGCTGCGCGACTACGCCTGGGACGTGGAAGACCTGCCCTTCCTGGAGGCGGGTTACCTGCGGCTGGACGTCGACCCCAAGCGGGCCTGGGCCGACCTGCACCTGCTCAACGCCCCGGTCGACGTGATGCGCGCCGACCGGACGCAACTGCTGCGGGTGCCGGGCATCGGGCCGAAGGGCGTCGAGGCCATCCTGCGGGCGCGTCGCCAGGGCCGGCTGGCCGACCTCTCCCACCTGGCACGGATCGGCGTGCAGGCCAACCGGGCCGCGCCCTACATCCTGCTGGACGGGCGGCGTCCCCCGCTGCAACTGCCGCTGTTGTAAACCCCGGCAAGGTTTTCCCGGCCACGTTCGTGCTGCTCTAGTCCTGATCGTTCAAATCCTGGCCGTCATAAGCTGGCATGTCCGTTTTGCGCCGCAGCCAGTCCACGATTTCCCGCAGGATGCCCAGCCAGTGTAATATCGAGCCGACGACAACAATCGTTACCAGAGCGATGATCAACAGGTTGACCAGCGTATCGTCGCCAGCGGCCTGCGCCTGTAACGCGACCAGGACCAGCCCGATGGCTGCAACTCCGAGCACCAGACCCAACACCAGGATGATCAATAGCCGCCGTAGCGTCGTGATAAACCCACGCATATCCCCCCCTGACTCCTATCCGGTATTTGCGTGCTATTATGCCTCAAAACACCGCGTCGGCTCAGATTAAGGCCACTTTAGGAATTAGTGAAGAACCGTTATAAGGCCTTGACAGTCGCCGTGCTTTCGCTTATGCTGCTAAATATACAAAGTGACGATTGGGATATGTCCTTTCGTGGAAACACCACCCAGAGAGGGGGCGCCGGCGTGTTTTTTTCTACGCCAGGGCTGGGAGCACTCCTGTGGCCGCCACGAGGGATACCACCCAGGAGCGACCGCCAGAACCACCGGGACGAAAACCGGTTCAGTATGGTGTGACGGTTGGCCCCGTTACCCGCCGTGAAAGAGGCGTCTCGCCCGGATATGGGCATGGACGCAAAGTTGGGTGGAACCGCGTGGCCGACCAGACCTCGCCCCAATGCCAGGGGATGGGGTTTTATTTTTAAAAGTGGATCAGTAAGGAACGTTACAATGTACACTGTAAAACGCGTATGGTTTGACGATACAGAAGGTATGAATACCGGCAGCGTCGACGTGCTGGCCGAGATGGAAGATTCCTCGCTGTGGATGGCGCGCTTCGTCACCCTGCCGTACTTGGAAGAGCAAATGGATTATGGTCGCGAAGCCGGCGAGAGCATGCCCAACATGCCGGCGGCCCGCTACGCCATCATCGATACGCAGCACGTCATCGTGGAGAAGCTGGGCCGCGACACCATCGAGGACGTGATCGACAACCTGCTGGCGCTGGACGTGTTCGAGAGCATGTTCGCGCCGGTTTCTACCGAGCAGTTGACCAGCTTCATGGCGGTCAGCGGTACAGCCAGGTAGGGGGCATCATGGTCTACAACCCGAATGGTTGCCGGAAGGCAAACGGAACCACAACTCCCGGCCCCCGGTGAGAACCTTCTGCGCGGGTTCTTGCCAGGCAGAGGGGGCAAGTGTTATAAACTCTGATCGGCAAGGCAGCGCGCAGGTTGTCTTTCCCTGAACCGACCAACCAAACACACACATACGGCCCTGGTGACCGTTGATGGTCGCCCGGCTGAGGGTTGCGTGGGCAGCCGCGGCGATCCGCCGCGGCGGGTCGCCGCGGCGACCTGACGCGACAGTTTCCCAGGGCCACCCAACCGAGGACAATTATGGAACGCTACGAAGATTCAAAGCTGTATCGCATCCGCCACTCGACGGCGCACATCATGGCCCAGGCGGTGCTGGAGCGCTTCCCCAGCGCGCAGATCGCCATCGGCCCGCCCATCGAGGACGGCTTCTATTACGACTTCGAACTGCCGCGCGCCCTGACGCCCGACGATCTTGAGGCCATCGAAAAGCGGATGCGCAAGATCATCAAGGGTGGCTTCAGCTTTGCGCGCAAGGAAGTCAGCGCGG
Source organism: Anaerolineae bacterium (assembly GCA_034430555.1). Taxonomy (GTDB): domain Bacteria; phylum Chloroflexota; class Anaerolineae; order Aggregatilineales; family Ch27; genus DAOTXK01. The sequence goes on from DAOUEM010000041.1 coordinate 39,288, forward strand.
ACGAGGCGCGCGCGCTGTTCGCCGACCAGAAGTATAAGATCGAGCTGATCGACGGGCTGGAGCAGGGCGGCACCGACGAGTACGGCAACCCGGTCGAAGGGCCGGTTACGATCACGACCTACACGCAGGACAGCTTCGAGGACCTGTGCCGGGGGCCGCACGTCGACAATACCAAAGAGATCAACCCGGCGGCGGTGAGCGTCACCTTTCGCGAGCCGGCGGGCGCCTACTGGCGCGGCGACGAAAACCGCGAGATGCTGACGCGCATCTACGGCACGGCCTGGGAGACTTCCGAGCAGTTGGAGGAGTACCTCCACATGCTGGAAGAAGCCAAGAAGCGCGATCACCGCGTGCTGGGCCAGAAGTTGGGCCTGTTTGTGATCGATCCGCTGGTCGGCAAAGGCCTGCCGCTGTGGAAGCCCAACGGCGCTATCGTGCGCGAGGCGCTGACCGACTTCTTGCGAGAGGCGCAGTTCGAGGCGGGGTACGAGCCGGTGGTCACGCCGCACATCGGGTCGCTGGACCTGTACCGCACCTCCGGCCACTACCCGTACTACAGCGACAGCCAGTACGATCCGCTGAAAGTGGACGACGAGGAGTTCCTGCTCAAGCCGATGAACTGCCCGCACCACTGCATGATCTACAAGAGCGACAAACACTCTTACCGCGACCTGCCACTGCGCATGGCCGAGTTCGGCACGGTGTACCGCTACGAGCAAAGCGGCGAGCTGCAGGGCCTGACGCGCGTGCGCGGCTTCACCCAGGATGACGCCCATCTCTTCGTGACGCCCGAGCAACTGCTGGACGAGTTCATCGGCGTGGCCGACCTGATCAAAACCATCTTCACCACGCTGAACATGAGCGACTTCCGCACCCGCGTCGGCACCCGCGACCCGGACTCGGACAAATACGTCGGCGATCCGGCTTCCTGGGAGAAAGCGACCGAGTCCATCATCGAGGCCTGCGAGCGCATGGGGCTGAACTACGTGGTGGAGGAAGGCGAGGCGGCCTTCTACGGGCCGAAGCTGGACTTCATCGTGCGCGACGTGCTCAAGCGCGAGTGGCAGCTGGGCACGGTGCAGGTGGACTACAACCTGCCGGAGCGCTTCGAGCTGGAATACATCGGCGCGGACGGGCAGCCGCACCGCCCGATCATGATCCACCGCGCCCCCTTCGGCTCGTTGGAGCGCTTCATGGCCATCCTGATCGAGCACTTCGCCGGGGCTTTCCCGGCCTGGCTGGCCCCCGTGCATGCCGTGCTGATCCCCATCGCCGACCGCCACATCCCCTACGCCCTGGATATCGCGGCCAAACTCAAGGCGCGCGGCCTGCGGGCCAAAGTCGACGATTCCAGCAACCGGATGGGCAACAAAATCCGGCTGGCGCAGGAGCAGAAGGTGCCCTACATGCTGATCATGGGCGACCGCGACGTGGAAGCGGGCCAGGTCAGCGTGCGGCTGCGCACCGGGGAGGACCTGGGCGCGATGCCGGTCGACGACTTCGTGGACAAACTGGCGAAGAACGTTGAGGCGCGGGCGCTGGCACTGGACCTGTAAGCGCGCAGCGGAACAATCGCCCAACCATACGCGGGCGGCTCACCACGAGTCGCCCGTTTTTGATTCGGGGCAGGGGCAGCCTGTGACATCTGTCATGGACTACCCATGCAAGTAATCACTTGCTTGCGTCTGGATTTTCGGGCATGATGGCCCTGTAAGTAAGCACTTGCATGCTATGTGGAGGACACGCATGTCCGATCAAATCCCCAATGCCCCACCGGTCGACGACACCGCCCAGCGCATCATCGCCGCGGCCCTCAAGCTCTTCACGCAGGGCGGCTACCGGCGGACGACCACGCGCGCCATCGCCGCCGAAGCAGGCGTCAACGAGGTGACCGTCTTCCGCCACTTCGGCAGTAAAAAGAACCTGTTCATGGCCTGCGCCGCGGTCTTCAACGCGGAAGGGTTCACCGGCGCTTTCGAGCATCACCTGACCGGCGATTACCGGGCGGACATCCTGACGATGGCGCGCCTGCTCCAGCAGGACATGAGCCAGGGTTTTGAGGTCATGCGCCTCGTGCTGTGCGACGCCACCGAAGTGCCGGAAGTGCGCGAGGTGATGGTCAGCGGCGGGCGCGGCAACCAGGCCCGGCTGGCCGAATACTTTCGGGAGCAGATCGCGGCGGGCGTGGTGCGCGCCGACCTCGACCCGGACGTGCTGGCCCACGCGCTGGACAGCCTGTTCACCACGGGGACCTTTTACCAGAAGGTCTTTGGCGACAGCTTCACCGGCGAGGTGCCGGAAGCGATCGTCGTTCAACAGTTAGCCGATATCTTCGTGCAGGGCACGACATATCCTGAGCAGGAGTAAACGACCATGTCACAAATCTTGTTTTACCTCTCGGCGGGCGTGATCTTCATCCACGGCCTGATTCACCTGATGGGTTTCGTCACCTACTGGCAGCTCGCCACCATCAACGAGCTGCCCTACAAGACGGCCCTGCTGAAGGGCGCGTGGGAAGTCGGCGAGCCGGGCATCCGCCTGTTTGGCCTGCTGTGGCTGGCGGCGACCGTGGCCTTCCTGGTATCCGGCGTGGGGCGGGTCAGCGGGCAGGACTGGTGGCGCCCGCTGCTGATCGCGACGGTCGTATTTTCGCTGGTGGTCACGGCGCTGGACTATGACGTGGCCTATGCCGGGGTGGTCATCAACGTGGTGATGCTGGTCGTGCTGGTCGTATACCCGCTGCTGCCGCTCTAAGCGGCGTTACCGATAGGATCAAGAGATGAGGCTGGTGAAACTATGATAACAGGATTTTTAGTGGTGGTGGTGGCGCTGGTGGTGATCCTGTGGCTGGGTCTGCAGGTGAAAGCCACGCCCTTCCCCCCTTATGAAGAAACAACCCCCGACCTGCCGACGGTGCCCCTGCCGGACGACCTGCCGGCCCCGGTGGCACGCTTCTACCGGGCGATCGCCGGCGACGAAATCCCGGTCATCGACTCGGCGGTGATCGACCTGAGTGGCACGCTGCGCTTCATGGGCATTCCCTTCCCCGCCCGGATGCGCTTCACGCACCAGGCCGGTCAGAACTACCGCCACTACCTGGAGGCGCTGGTCTTCCAATGGCCGCTGCTGCGGGTCAACGAGCATTACCTGGATGGCGAGTCGGTGCTGGAGCTGCCTTTCGGCACGGTGTCCGGCGAGCCAAAGATCAACAGCGCGGCCAACCTGGGTTTGTGGGGCGAGTCGCTGTGGCTGCCGACCATCTTCATCACGGACGAGCGCGCCCGCTGGGAGGCCGTCGACGAGGAGCATGCCCGCCTGGTCGTGCCCTTCGAGGACACCGAGGACACCTTCACCGCGCACTTCGACCCGGAAACCGGCCTGATCGATTGGATGGAAACCATGCGCTGGCGGGACGCGACCGACACGGCCAAACTGCGCTGGACGTTGGCCGCCGACGACTACGCGACCCATCACGGCCTCCTGCTGCCCAACGGCGGTACGGTCACCTGGCAAGACCAGGGGCAGCCCTGGTTGGACGTGCGGATCGACAACATCGCCTTTAACGTGGATGTTTCGGCTTACGTCCGGGCGCGGGGCTTATAACCGAAACCTCGTGGGGAAATACACGGGGCGGCTCGCGGTGAGCTGCCCCGTTTTGATTCTGGCCGCGCTAATCGGCGCTGATGTCCAGCCACACGAAATCCAGCGGCGCATCGTGGGCCAGCAGGTCGAGCGTGGCGGCGAGCACGGCGCGCTGCTCGAAGATGGGCATGATTGGCTCCTGAGGTCTCTTGCCCGGTCGGTTCCGGTGGAAACCAGGCGACCTTACCGCGTCTGATGGCATCCGGCCAAAAAACGCGCCCCTGGGCGCAGGCCGGATGTTTTTCGGTTGGGCCAAGTGGGAGGAAAGCGGAACGGGGCGGCTCCTGGAAAACCGTCCCGCCGGGGACAAGTCGCCAGGAATGCCCCGTACAAATATGACGAAAGTTGAATCAGATTAAGGCGAAATTTCCAACGCGATTTTGGCCATTTGCGGAAATTCTCTTTCACGTTGCCCGGCCGTCGCGGTTTCGCCGGTCGCCAGGCTGTCGCTTACGGTCAACACAGAGAGCGCCCGAACCTTAAACTTCGCGGCCAGTGTGTAGAGCGCGTTTGTCTCCATTTCGCAGACAAGGGTCCCATAGGCAGCCCACATTTTCCACCAATCAGGATTGTCGTTGTAAAAGGTATCAACGGAGATAATGCCGCCTACCTTCACGCTGATCCCGTGTTCCCTGGCGACCTCATAGGCCTTCAGCAAAAGATCAAAGTCTGCGGCAGGCGCAAAGTCCATCCCCCCGAAACGAAGTTTATTGGCGTGTGAGTCGGTGGAAGCAGTCATGGCGAGTACAATGTCGCCAATTTTTAATTCAGGCTGGAATGCCCCACAGGTGCCGACACGAATCAGCGTCTGGACGTTATACTCGGTCACCAATTCGTGCACATAGATGGACAAGGTTGGAATGCCCATACCAGACCCCATGACCGAGACCTTCTTGTCTCCATAGCGACCCGTATAGCCCAACATCCCGCGGACCTCGTTGTAGCAGAATACATCCTCTAGCATTGTTTCTGCGATGTACTTGGCTCGCAGCGGATCGCCGGGAAGAAGCACGGTTGGGGAAATTTGCCCCTGCTTTGCGCCAATATGTATGCTCACCTGATACCTCCTGAAGGGTGAAAACGCAATACGTGACTGTGCCTCCCTGCTCATTTCAGTGCTTGACTTTTGCCTTCAGTATACTGGCTTAGCCGTTCTAGGCGGAAGCTGGCATCGGTCGATCGGTTGATCGGTCGATTGAACGACCGGAAACGGCGATCCACGGCTGATGTCACGTGCCCGCCAAAACAGCCGGCGCGAACTCGTTTGAGTCCGCGCCGGTTTTTATTGGTCAGGGTGATGATCGTTGCGAGCGTCGCTTAGTCCTGGCTTTCGGTCGTACCGTCTTCGGCAGATGTTTCTTCTTCGATCAGCAGCAGGGCTTCGTGCGACAGGTCCAGGAAGGTGTTGCCGATGGTCGGCGTGATACGCACGATATACGGTGACTCGGAGGTGGTGAAGGCGTAACCGTCCTCGTCCAGCGCCGCGCCCACGGTCAGGATGACGGTACGCTCCACCATCTCGAAGACCGGTTCCGCCGGTTCGGCGGGCGCTTCGGAGTCTTCGCTGCCGGGCAGCAAGGAGATCGCGCCCTCACCCGTATCTTCGGCATCCTCTGACGGCTCGGCTTCGACCGGGACTTCCTCAACAATCGTCAGCGTGATCACGGCTTGCGGCTCATCCAAACCGTAGTCGTCCTGGGCCTCGTTGCCCAGCGGGGCGCTCAGCCGGACGCTGGCCGCCTGCCGCAGCAGGGCGTTGATGCTGGCCGGGTCGAAGGTCTCGTCCTCGCCCAGCCCGGCATAGGTCCACGTGTCGTCCTCGCGGATGAATTCGAAAGTGCCGTTGGTATTTTCCACCTGGATGGCGGTGATGTTTTCCTGCGGCACGGTGAAGAAAACCGTATCCACCCAGGAGGTGACCTGGGCGGGCGCCTCCCAGGCGGCCAGACCACTCACCAGGTAAACTTCCGCCGCATCGTTGACGCGCATGTGCGTGGCATTGCTGCCCGCCGAACTACCGATATACAGGCGGTCGCTGCCGTCTTCCCATTCCAGGGTCAGCAGCCGCTGGAAGGTGTCATCGGTCACGTTAAGGCGGTTGTGGCTGGACGGGTTGCGCGCGATCAGGCGGTTGGCGGTCAGGTCGGCCAATGTGTCCAGCAGGGTCTCGACGCGTTCGTTGGTCGCGGGGAAGTCGCCGGCTTCCGGCAGCACCCAGTTGCCGTCGGCGTCCCGCGCCAGGGTGATGGTATTGTCGTTGTTATCGCGGATGGTGAGGCCGGTTATAGCATCAGGCGCGAAGTCGACCAGCAGTGGCCCGGCTTCCGGTTCCGCTGCGGGGGCGACCCCCGGCAGAAAGATCAGCGCCACCAAAATCACCTGCACGGCCAGGACCGCCGCCAGAATCTGGTTGGTTCGGTTCATGGTTACTCGTCTCCCTCTTCCGGCTCGTCCGCCAGGTCGATCACCAGCGGCTTGCCCATGGGCGGCAGCAGTTCGATGGGCTGCTCACTGCGTTTGCGCACCTGCCAGACCACGCCCAGGCCGGCCAGCGCCAGCAGCGCCACGGCGTAATTGGCCGTCTCCCAGAAGGACTGCTCCTCCGTCGACAGCGGGTTGAGCAGGCGCGCCGCCGAACTGCTGGCCCGGATGGCGGCCAGGCTGGTATCCTGCACGAACCAGTCCACGGCGTTGATCACGAACTGGAGGCTGTTCAGGAAGCGGTCGCCGGTGAAGGTGCGCGACAGGTCGAAGATGTTGTCGTTCAGGAATTCGCCGCTGCCCACCACGATCAACTGCGCGTCATCCGGCGAGCTTTCCAGCGTGCCGACGGCGGCCAGCGGGTTATCGGCCACTGCTGTTTCACCGGCATCGCCACCGTCGACGGGTAGATCGCCAGCCGCGGCTGCCGCGGCCTCCGCCTCCATATCGAAGGGTGAGGGCTGGCCGGCGTAGAAGCTGTCGAAGCTGCCCTGCACGGCTACCGCCAGCGTACGCGGACCCGGCACGCCTTCCACCGGGAAGCCCAGCTCAGGGTACAGGTCCTGGTTGGGCTGGATGTTGAGGCTGGCCGTCTGCCAGGAGCCGCCGGTCGATTGCAGCAGCGTGGTGACGGTCCGCTCGGCGTTGGCTTCCTCGTCGACGGTCAGCGGCGAGACCCAGTTCATGGTAACGGCGGGCAGGCTGTTGACCACCGGGCTGTCGGAGTCCATGCCGTCCGGGCGCACGTCCACGAAGTGCGGGTAGTTCATCGCCTGGATTTCGTTGACGACCATGCCGCCCAGGTCGCGCTGCACCTGCACCGGGAACGGCTCGTTCTGCCGGTCCAGCACCAGCGCCTGCTCCACGGTGACGCCATAGCTGGCCAGTATGTCCCCCAACCCGCCCTGCACCGGTTCCAGGCCCAGGCTGCCGGAGAACTGGTCGAAGATCAGGCGGTAGTTGGTGGCCGCCACCAACACCGATCCGCCGCGCATCAAGTACTGGTCGATGGCGTAGCGCTCCAACTCGGTCATGTTTTGGGGCGCGATGACCAGCAGCACGTCGACGTCGTCCGGCGCGAAACCGGTGCTGAGGTCCACCGGGCGCACCTCGTAATTCTCGCGCAGCGCCTCGGCGATCAGCGTGTACTGCTGCAAGCTGGGCGTCTGCTGCCCGAAGGCGTTCACGCCCGGCACGTCCGGCGGACTCCACAGGCCGACCACCTGCAAAAAGCCCGAGGCCGACCGTTTGAGCGCCGACTCCAGGCTGGCCCGGATTTCCGCTTCGCTGATCGCGCCGGAGGGATAGATCACCTGGGCGCGGTCGCCGGTGACCAGCACCATGTGCAGGTAGTAGGCATCCGTGGAGAAAAAGCTGGTGGCGATGGGCTGTATCTGGAAGACCTCGAACAGGTCATCCGGGCTGACGCCGGCATTGGGGTCGCTGGGGTCCACCATCTGGAAGACGAACTGCCCGTTCGAACCGTCGGCCAGGTCGGCGGCGACGGCGGCGATGGTGGACGGCGCTTCCGCCAGGGCAGCGGGCAGGGTCTGCTCCGTGACGTAAAGCGTCAGCACCGCCGGCTCCTCCAGCGATTCCAGCACGGCGTCTACGCTCTGGAAGCCCTGTACCACCCGCTGGATGTTGCTGGTCAGGTCGTATTCCAGGTTGCGCAGCCGCACGGTAAAGTCATTGCCGAACTGCTCCACTTCGATCAGGTCGCCGAAGTTGAGCACGGCGCTCTGGTCGCCATAGCGGATCAGGATGTCGAAGTAGGCGTTGATCACGGAGACGCCGCTGCGGTCGGACACCTGCAGGGGCGTGGGCCGGATGCCGTAGGTCTGGTTGGCCTCGATTTCCAGCTCCGGGCTGTCGATGGGATCGACGAACTCCACCTGGAAGTTGCCGCCGGCGGCCACCTGGTATTCCTCCAGCAGGTCCTGCACGTTGGGGATCAGCGGGGCCAGCAGCGGGTGATTTTCCTGGCTGAAGTAGCCGCGCACCAGCAGCGGCTCGCTGAGGTTGTTCAGCAGGTCGCGCGTCGTCTGGGAGAGGGTGTACTCGCCGTTTTGCGTCAGGTCCAGGCGCGCGCCCTTCAGCGGGAAGACCACTACGTTAAACACCACCAGGTTGAACACCAGCAGCGTCGACGTCAGGCCGATGGCGCGGCGGTAGGTGCGCGTGCTCTGGCCGGTGCTCCAGCGTTTGCTGTCCAGCGAGACCACATTTAACGCCAGGAAGATGCCCGTCAGCGCCCCGTAGTAGATCAGGTCGCGCAGGTCGATCACGCCGCGCTCGATGCTCTCGAAGCGGCTGCCTGTGCCGATGGCCCGCAGCAGTTCCGCCACGTTGGAGTCCACCAGCGCGGTGATCGTGGCCGAGCCGACCAGTTGGAACAGCCCGCACAGGGCCACCGTCAGAATGAGGGACACGATCTGGTTGTCCGTGCGGGAAGAAACAAACAGGCCGATGGCGATGTAAGCGGCGGCCATCAGGATGGCGGCCAGGTACCCGCCGACGACCGGCCCCCAGTCCAGGCTGCCGATCAAGGAGACGCTGACCGGCAGGAACAGCGTCAGCGCCAGGGCGACCAGCACCAGCACCAGCACGGCCAGGAACTTGCCCACCACCAGCCGCACCGTCGAGATCGGCATGGTCATCAGCACTTCCAGCGTGCCGGTCTGTGCTTCCTCGCTCCACTGCCGCATGGTGAGCGGGGCCACCAGCGGGAAGATCATCAGCACGGGCATCCAGCGGAACAACGAGCGCACGTCCGCCGTGCCCCGTGCGAAAAAGCCATCAATCCAGAAAAAAGTGAACAGCGTGACCACCAGGAAGACGCCGACAAAAATCAACACCATCGGCGAGCTAAAATAGCCATCCAGTTCCTTGCGGGTCACGGATAATGCTTGTTTCATGGCAATATCATCTCCATCACGCTTGTAGCTAGCGATGCGGAAATAAAAAAGTCCGGGTCGATGCGGCGCGCCGACGCAGCTAGGCGTCCGCGACAGCTTCGACTTCGGTGGCTTCCACCACGGCTTCGGTGGGTTCTTCGACCGCTGTCGCCAGTTGGTTGAAGACCGTCTCCAACGTCGGCGTATCGCGGCGCAGTTCGCGCACCGCCCAGTCTTCCTGGCGGGCCGTCTGGTAGATGAGGGGGGCGATGTCGGCGGCGCTGAACACGCGGTAAGCCTGGTAGTCGTCGCGGGAGCGGAATACTTCGACCGCTTCCACGCCTTTGAGGGCGGCCAGGCGCTTCTCCACGCCCCTGGTCTTCTTCTGCAAGACCAGCACGACGTCCGACCCGGCGGACAGTTCGTCCAGGCGGGCGTCGGTTTTGACCTGCCCGTTGATCAGGATCACCACCCGGTCGCACAGCGCTTCCACTTCCGAGAGGATGTGCGACGAGAATAGAATGGTGCTGTGCCGGGCCAGCCGCTTGATCAGGCTGCGGATTTCGACGATCTGGGTGGGGTCCAGGCCGATGGTCGGCTCGTCCAGGATCAGCAGGCCGGGCCGGTGCAGGATCGCCTGGGCCAGCCCGACGCGCTGCCGCAGGCCCTTACTGAGCTGGCCGATGGGCCGGGCGCGGTGCTCGACCAGGCCGGTGGCATGGATCGCCTCGGAGAGCAGGGCCAGGTGCTCGGCCTCCGAGATGCCGCGCATATCCAGCATCCACTTGAGGTAGGCTTGCACGGACAGGTTGGGGTAAAGGGGCGTGTTTTCGGAGAGATAACCGATGCGCGCCTGTACGGCTTTCGTCTCGGTCAGGACGTCCAGGCCATCGATGGAAACACTGCCGCGGTCGGGGTGCAGATAGCCGGTGAGTATTTTGATGGCCGTCGATTTGCCGGCACCATTCGGCCCCAGGAGGCCCACGATCTCGCCGGCCCGCACCTCAAAGCTGATCCCGCGCAGCGCTTCAATCGGGCCGTATGACTTGGTCAGGTCGTTCACTTGTATCATACGCTTCGCCTTTTGGGTCGCACTACAACTGCCGAATCAGAGGTATGTCTAGCGGGGGAATTGTCCCACCAGCCACAAAGTGTAACGCCGTAACATTAGATTATTATAAGAGTTTGGCCAATACCGGCCTCCCCACTGCCCGGCTGATCATGCCCGGACCGCCCAGGTCTCCCCCAGCACGCGGAACCAGTTGCGATAGGCGATCTTTTCCACCGACTCCGGGTCGAAGCCGTGATCGCGCAGGGCCTGGACCAGCTTCGGCAGGCCGGCGGCGTCGCCCAGCGCCTGCGGGACCTTTGCCCCGTCGAAGTCGGAGCCGAGCGCCACGTGATCGATGCCGATCCGCTCGGCCACGTAGGCCGCATGGCGGGCGACTTCCGTCAGCGGCACGTCGCCCTTCATATCGCCTGTAAACCGCAGCCCAATCGGCTCGAACATCACGCCGATCACGCCGCCGCTCTGGCCCACCGCGTCGATCTGGTCGTCGGTCAGGTTGCGGGTGGAGGGGTTGAGGGCGTGCACGGCGGTATGGCTGACCACCAGCGGCGCGTCCGAGGTTTCCGCCGCGTCCCAGAAGCCGCGGGCATTAATGTGCGCCAGGTCCACCATGATTCCCAACCGGTTGCAGGCGCGCACCAGCGCTTTGCCGGCATCGGTCAGGCCAGGGCCGATATCCGGCGAGGCGGGGAAGCGGAAGGGCACGCCGCAACCAAAGGCATTGGGCCGGCTCCAGACCAGCCCCAGGGAGCGCAAACCGCGCGCGTAGTACCCCTCCAGGTTGCTCAGGTCCTCGGCGATGGCCACGGCGTCCTCGAAGTGCAGCACGATGCTGAAGACGCCCGACTCCCGCAGGCGATCCAGGTCGGCGGCCTCCCGTACCAGGCCGATAGCGCCGTCCGCCTCCCGGATGAGGTCGTCCAGCAGGTCGATGATCGTATCGGTGAAGGACCGGGCGTAGGCCGGGTCCAACGGGCCGGAGAACGGCACGGAAAATCCCTCCGCCGAAAGAGTCGCCCCGGCGCGCAGGTTGCTGTCCGGGGAGCCGGCGGGCGGCGGTGGGAAGATGGCGAAGATGCCGCCGATCAGGCCGCCTTCCCTGGCGCGGGGCAGGTCGAGGTGACCTTCCTCACCGCGCGCGAAGAAGGAGCGTCCCTCCGCGTTGGCCGGCGACTGCAGCCGGATCAGCACATCGTTGTGGCCGTCAAAAATGGGGGTTTTTGTCACGGGCGTCCTCCGCACGTACAGCGCTGGTCAGAGTCAACCCGCCCAGTGTACATCAACCCGGCGGAAGGGGCACGTATTTCACGGTGACGGCGGTCGCTGGCGGGCGTCCATCCCCTGGAAATCGCCCTGATTGATCATGAAGGTCGCGCCCTCGTGGAAGAACTCGCGCAGCCGGTTGGCGGCTTCTGCCGGCAGATCGGCCTCCTCCAGCGCCCGGTCCATCAGCAGGACCCGGCGGTCGCGCCCTTCCCGGTCGATGGGGTATGGGGCGTGGCGCATCCGCAGGCGGGGATGGCCGCGTGTTTCCAGGTAGCGCTGCGGCCCGCCAAAACGAAACACCAGGAAGTCGCGCAGCCGCTGCTCCGCGCCGGGCAGGTCGTCCGCCGGGTACATCGGCCCCAGGATGTCGTCGTCTGGCACATAACGATAAATGGCCGCCAGCAGCCGCCGGAAGCCCCTCTCGCCGATCCGCTCGTAAACGGTGGTGTCTTCTCGTGGCATCGTGATCGCTCCAATAAACCTGACAACAAGCATCTCTTATATCGGCCATTATAACCACGCCGCGAGCAGATTTGACACCCAAAAAGGGCGCGCCAGGCCCGATGCTGCCGGGTCCGGTGCGCCTCTCATAAGATTGACCGCGCTTAATCTCACGCGTTTTTGTCGAGATTATCGCAGTAGTGGCCGATGGCCGCCTGCATGAACTCCGGCAGGTCCGGGTGTATGGCGCGGAACTTCTCCGCGAAGTCCGGGCTGTCCACGTAGAGATGGCTCAGGCCGCGCAGCCGCGCTACCGACGGCTCGTAGAAGTAGCGCATGTGCTGGTGCCAGCGCCCGATCACCGCCTGGACATCCGGGCCGGTCGGGTCCTGCTCGGTCAGCGCCGCCAGTTCCTGGTAGATGGCGCTGCTCTCGGCGTTGATCGCCTCTTTTTTCTCGGCGGTGTAGCTGTTCCACAGCTTGTAAGAAGCGTCGACTTCCTGCGCGCCGTAGCGTTCGCGCGCCTGCTGGGCGTACTGTTTTTCTTCTTCTTCGGAGAACCCGTGGAAGAGATTCTTCTGGCTCATGGTCGTTTCTCCCGTGATGTGCAGCATGGTCCGGTCGATGGTGTGGATGAGGCCGCGCAGCCGCCGGATTTTGGCCTCCAACCCGGCCCGGTGCAGTTGCAGCGCCGACAGCAGGTCGAAGGCCGGCAGCTCGATGACCGCCTTGATCTCGCCGAGGCTCAGGTCCAGTTCGCGGAAGAACAGGATTTGCTGTAACCGCAGCACGGCGTCGTCATCATAATACCGGTAGCCGTTCCCGCCTACCCGCGAGGGGCGCAGCAGCCCGATATCGTCATAGTGGTGCAGGGTACGTACGCTGACCCCTGCCAGGTCGGAAAGCTGTTTGACGGTATACACGCGGTCGCCTGCCTCATCTACAGGACAGATTGTAAGGGATCACGTAACGTCAGAGTCAAGGGCTTTTCCTGGGAGAAATACGCCGAATGACCTGCTGCCCACAAAGAGTCGTCAATAGTTGGTTACAGCGCCAGCAGCTTGGGCGGGATGGACCACACCAGCTCGCCTTGCGGCGGATAGGTCGAGAACAGGTCCACGCGGATCAGGCTGCCCTTTTTGACCGCGACCCGCCCTCCGCCGATCAGGCCCTCCACCGTCTGGCTGAAGTCCGGCTCGTGCCCGACCAGCATCAGGCTGTCGGCGCTGAGGGTTTCCAGCAGCAGTTCCCCCAGCACATCGACGTCAAGGTCCAACACCGCGTCGGACTCTTCCACCGGGCAGCCGAGCGCTTCCGCCACGATGTCCGCCGTCTGCCGGGCGCGGACCAGCGGGCTGGTCAGGATCAGGTCGACGCCGAGGCCCAGTTTAACCATCGTCCGGGCGGATTTTTCCATCCGGCTGATGCCGTCTTCGGTCAGCGGGCGCAGGGCGTCCGGCTGGTCCCACAGCAGCCGGTCCGCGGCCTGCCCGTGCCGCACAAAGTACAATCTCATGGCGCTCTCCTTTCCCTGGCCGCACGTGAGTACCCCCATTGTAACGGCAAATGCCCGATCTCGGGCCGAGATCGGGGCCGGTTTGGGCGCGTGGCTCCGTCCGGGGGTGGTATAATGACGCGCCGGAACACCAGGGAGGGCCATGATCACCTATCAACAAGATGACCGGGGGTTTATCCACCGCGTATCCGGCGTGGCCCCGCACGAGGGCCGGGTGCTGCTCCAGGGGGCCGAACACGAGGACTTCTGGACGCTGCCCGGCGGGCGCGTCGAACTGCTGGAACACTCGCCGGACGCCCTGCGCCGCGAGATGCAGGAAGAGATCGGCTGCCGGGTGACGGTCGGGCCGCTGCTGTGGGTGATGGAGACCTTCTTCCAACATGCCGGAGTCCGCTGGCACGGCGTGGACTTCGTCTACCGGATGACGCTGCCGCCCGAGTCGCCCTTGATGGCCGGGGACGGGCCGTTCGATGCCTGGGAGGATAACGGCATCAAGCTGACCTACCAGTGGTTTCCGCTGGATTCCCTGGGAGCGATCAGGGTGCTGCCCGTCTTTTTACAGGGGGCGCTGGCTTCCCCGCTGCCGCCGACGACCACCCACATCATCAACGACAAAATCAACGGGATATTCACATGACCCATTACGAGCAGACGGGCATCGACTTTGGCCGGGCGGCGGACGATTACGGCCGGCACCGCACCGGCTTCCCGGAGGAACTCTACGAGCGGCTGGCGCGCTTCGGGATCGGGCTGGAGGGCCAACGCGTCCTGGACCTGGGCACCGAACGTTCGCCGTGACCTGCCGGAAGCCGTCATCCGTCCAGGCGAACAACAACATAAGGATCAGAGGATATGTCTATCACCCTCAAACCGATCACCGTCGACAACTGGAAGGACGCGTGCAAACTCGAGGTTCGCGAAGACCAGAAGACTTTCGTGGCCCACAACATGTACTCCATCGCCGAGTCGAAGTTTTACCCTTCCTCGGAACCGATGGGCATTTACGCCGGGGAGGAGATGGTCGGCTTCGTGATGTGGGGCATCGATACCGACCAGCCGGTCGAGGAGTGGTGGATCATCCGCCTCATGATCGACGCGGCGCAGCAGGGCAAGGGCTACGGTAAAGCGGCCACCCAGGCCGCTATCGCCCAGATCAAGGCCAAAGGCGCGCGTGAGATCTTCCTCAGCTTCGAGCCGGAAAACGACGGCGCGAAAAAGCTCTACAGCAGCCTGGGCTTCGCCGATACCGGACGCGTCGAGTACGGCGAGATCGTCTACCGGCTGGCGCTGGCGCCGGATAACACCTCTGCTTGACGGTTTTCCCGTTGACACATGGCGGAATCGCGGCCCATGCGACACAATAGGCCCGTTCCAGGGACGCCCGCCGGCCCAAGCCATCCACCCGGCAGGCCCGCACACGCACAGGAATCGCCCCTATGTACGTCTACCTCATCCGGCACGGCCAGTCCACCAACAACGTGCTGGCCGACATGAGTCTGCGCGTCAAAGATGCGCCCCTGACCGACCTCGGCCACGAACAGGCGGCGCTGCTGGCCGCTCACCTGGCGCGCACGCCCGCCAGCGAGGCCGAAGCCGCCTACAGCATCACCCAGTTGTATTGCAGCCCGATGTATCGCACCCTGCAAACTGCCCGCCCCATTGCGGAAGCGCTGGGCCTCCGGCCGCACATCTGGGTGGACCTGCACGAGAACGGCGGCGTGTACCTGGAGGAAGAGTCGGGTGAGGTGGTGGGTTACCCCGGCATGACGCGGGCCGAGATCGCCGCGGAGTATCCCGGCTACGTCCTGCCGGAGGACGTGACCGACCAGGGCTGGTGGGACCCGGCCCAGGGCCGCGAGACCACGGGCCGCTTCGGACGGTCGATCCGGGTGGCGCTGGCGCTGCGGGCGCGGGCCAGCAGTGAAGAGCGCATCGCGCTGGTGATGCACGGGGGCTTCATGGCCCTGCTGCTGGAGGCGCTGTCCGATCAACTGCCCAACGCCGCCCGCCGCCAGCTTTTCCACCACATGAACACCGGCGTCACGCTGCTGGACATCGACGCCGACAACCAGATCGCCTTCCATTACCTTAACCGGGTGGAGCACCTGCCGCCGGACAAACGTTCCTGGTAAGCGGGCGACCCGAGGAGGAACCCCCATGGATCGCCACGAGACCGTCAAGGCCTTCCTGCTGAACGGCGTTTTTTACGCCGCCGCCATCGTGATCTACGTGCTTTACGGGATCAATTCGCCGGGCGGGGTTTCGCTGCCGCTGGTAGCCGCCTTGACGGCAGCCTCGGTGGTGCTGACCTGGCGGCGCGTGGCCGACATTCAACCCATCGAACGCCGCCTGCGCGTCCAGAACACGGCCACGTTCCTCAGCACGTTGGATAACTTCATGCAGCTCAAGGACCGCTGGACGCGGGTCGAGGATATGTATCCCGACGACTCGCACGTCCGGTATACCGCGCGCCTGAACTACGGCCTTTACTGGCAGGATGCCACGATGGAGGTCACCGTGCATGGCAGCGCGGCGACGCTGGTCGGCCCGCCGCGTATGGTCCGGTTCGTGGTGAACATGCTCAGGAGCGCCCGCGTGGCCGAGCCGTGGGAGGGGTAAGGGCTGGCGCGTGCCGGATCGCCCAAATGTTCTGAATCGCGTATAATAAGCGGCATCGACCGTCGTTCTTAGGAACAGGGTTCCCGCCATGACCCAGACACCGGCCCAGCGCGCCGCCGACCTGCGCGAACAGATCAACACGCACAACTACCGCTATTTCGTCCTCAACGCTCCCGTTATCAGCGACCCGGAGTACGACCGCCTGCTGGCCGAACTGGAGCAGATCGAGGAAGCGCACCCGGAGCTGGTCACGCCCGATTCGCCGACGCAGCGCGCCGGCTCCGACCTGCTGCCGGACTTCGCCAAGGTGCGTCATCCCGCCCTGATCGGCAGCCTGTCCAAGGCCTTCGACCCTGACGAAATCCGCGCCTGGCGGGAGCGCATCGGTAAGCTGCTGCCGGGGGTCGACGACCTGGGGCCGCTCTTCGCCAGCAGCGACCTGGACTACACGCTGGAACCCAAGCTGGACGGCCTCTCCGTGGTGCTGCATTATACGGACGGCGTGCTGACCCTGGCCGCCACGCGCGGCGACGGCCTGGTGGGCGACGACGTGACGCTCAACGTGCGCACGATTCCCACCGTGCCGCTGCGCATCCCCGTCCTGCCGGAGGGACCACAGCCGCCGTCCCGGCTGGTGGTGCGGGGTGAAGCCTTCATCAGTCTCCCGGACTTCGAGAAGCTCAATGCCCGGCAGCGCGCGCGCGAAGAGGCCGAATTCATCAACCCGCGCAATGCGGCCAGCGGCGCGCTTAAAACCAAGGACGTACGGGAGACCGCCCGCCGCCTGCTGCGCGTATTCGTCTACAGCATCGTCGATCACGGCGGCGGTGCAGTGCCGGGCACGCAGTGGGAACAGCTCCAGTATTTGAAGGCGCTGGGCTTCCTGGTCCCACAGGATATCGATCATTACGACGACCTGGAAACGCTGATCGCCGCCATCCCCGCCTGGGAGGGCAGGCGCGCCCGACTGGACTATGAGATCGACGGGCTGGTGATCAAGGTCAATGACCTCTCGCTGTGGGAGGAACTGGGCGTGGTCGGCAACAAAAACCCGCGCGCCGCCATCGCTTACAAGTTCCCGGCGGAGGAGCAGACCACCCAACTGCTCGACGTGAAGTTCACCATCGGGCGGACGGGCGTGCTCAAGCCGGGCGCGGTGCTGGAACCGGTGTTCGTGGGCGGCACGACCATCCGCAACGTCATGCTGCACAACTTCGACCAGATCGCGGAGAAGGACATCCGCATCGGCGACACGGTGATCGTCAAACGCGCCGGGGACGTGATCCCTTACATCGAGGGGGCGCTGCACGACGAGCGCGACGGCTCCGAGCGGGTGATCGAAGTGCCGGCCACCTGTCCCTTCAGCGGCGATCCCATTATCCGCCCGGAGGGCATGGTCGACTACTACTGCAGCAACCCCTACTGCCCGGAGCGCGTCTACCGCAGCCTGGAGTTTTTTGTCAGCCGGGGCGCGCTGGACATCGAGGGCTTCGGCGCGCAGACGGTCAAGACGCTGCTGGAAGAGGGGCTGATCAAGGACGAAGCCGACATCTTCACGCTCCAGGCGGAGGACCTGCTGCCGCTGGAGGGCTTCGCCGAGAAGAAGGTCGAGAACCTGCTGGCCGGCATCGAAACCGCCAAACGGCGCCCGCTGGGCCGGATCGTCACGGCGCTGGGCATCGAAGGCGTGGGCGAGATCATGGCCGGCACGCTGGCCGACGAGTTCGGCAGCCTGGACGCGCTGATCGAGACGACGGACCGCATCGCGGCGGCGGAGCAGCACGTGCGCGATACGATCCCCCCGGACGGCGAGACCGAGCGCGACTTCCGCAAGGCGCTGGCCGCGGCCCTGGAACCGCTGTCCGGCATCGAAGGGGTAGGGCCGAACATCGCCCAGGCCATCGTCGACTGGTTCCAGGACGGCTTCCACCGGCAGTTGATCGGCAAGCTGAAGGCGGCAGGCGTCCAGATGACGGCTCAGCGCCAGGCCCCGGCGGGCGATTCGCTGGCCGGGCTGACCTTCGTGATCACGGGCACGCTGCCCACCCTGACGCGCGACGAGGCCACCGACCTGATCAAGGCGCACGGCGGCAAGGTGACCGGCAGCGTGAGCAAAAAGACCGATTACCTGCTGGCCGGGGAGTCGGCGGGCAGCAAGCTCACCAGGGCGCAAAGCCTGGACATCCCCGTGATTGACGAGGATGGGTTAAAGGAGATGGTTGGGGGGTAATGGTATAATCGTCTAAGAAACGATATTTTAAGGTGTCATCATGGTCGTCCAAGACAAACTCTACACGGTTGAAGAATTCTGGGGTTACTGCCAGCAGGCGGCCAACGCCGATAAACGGCTGGAACTGGTCAAAGGAGTGATCGACGAAGTGGCTCCATCAAGCCCGTTGAATACGATTGTCGCCGGGCGTTTGGTGCACTTCCTCAACGCCCACGTGCTGGCGCGGGACCTGGGTTACGTGACCGGCGCGGATGGGGAATTTGTGCTTGGAGCACAGGATGTCCGTTTGCCGGATGCGGCGTTCATCGCCCGGTCGCGGGTGCCGCACCTGCCGGACAAGGTGTTTCCGGTCGCGCCGGACCTGGCCGTCGAGGTTGTTTCCGCCAGCGAGACGCCGCGCAGCGTCACCGACAAGGTGCGCGCCTATCTGGAAGCCGGCACGCAGCTGGTGTGGGCGGTTTATCCCGAAGACCGGATCATCGACGTTTACCGCCTGAACCCGGACGGCAGTATGAACCTGCAAACGCTGGACGCTGAGGGCACGCTCAGCGGCGGCGACGTGCTGCCAGAATTTACGCTGCCGGTGCACGAGGTATTCCCCGTCGAAGAACAGGCCTGACCTGCGTCGCATCCCCGTGCTCGATGAGGCCGGGCTACAGGAGATGATCGGTTAGGTTTGTGCGTGATATAATGAGCTTGAAGCTGAGTGGTGAGGGTTCCAATGGTCGCGTCACTTTCCCCTGTTTACGATAGTTTTCTGGACTTCCTGGTCAAAAAGGCAACGCCCGCCGAAATCATTGCCTTTCAAGCGCCAGAGGAAGCGCAGCAGCGCGCCAACGAGTTGTTGGACCGCCACAGCGCCGGGGAATTGTCTCCGGAGGAGATGGCCGAACTAGAGCAGATGCAGCAGCTTGATCGCCTGGTGTCTGCTCTGAAAGCCAGGGCTTTAGCGAGCCTCGAACAACCGTGATGCGGATTCCAGAAGCCATTCGACAGCAAATTCGATTGCGCGCCGAGTCACGCTGCGAATACTGTTACTTGCCGGAAGACGTCACACTGTACGTTCATCACGTCGAGCATATCATCTCACTCAAACACGACGGAGCCTCACAACCAGACAATTTGGCTTGGGCTTGTTTCCAATGTAACGTCGCCAAAGGCAGTGACATCGCTGGCTATGACGAGGAAACCGGCGACTTGACTCCACTGTTTCATCCCCGTCGACAACAGTGGCAAGAGCATTTTACCTGGGATGGCGCGACAATCCAGGGCCTGACACCGGTTGGCCGGGTGACGATCCGTCTGTTGCAGATGAACCATCCGGAACGCCAGGAGACGCGTCGACAGTTGATGAGGGCGGGCCTCTGGTAGTGGCTGACCAAGGTCAAAGCCTGGACATCCCCGTGCTCGACGAGGCCGGGCTACAGGAGATGATCGGGGGGTAGATGGCAAGCAAAAACTTTACTTGTCATCAAGTACGGCAATGATTGAACCAAGATCGGTGATCAGCATAGGTAAATCATCCGTCACTATTTGCCAGACAATATCATAATCCACATCAAAGTAACCGTGAATAAGCCGGTCGCGGGTTCCGCTGATTTGTTACCAGGGTATGTGTGCATGTTTATCGCGGAGTTCTGCCGAAACACTTTTTGCGGCTTCACCAATAATTTCCAACAACCGCACAACGGCTAATGCCAGCAGTTCATCCGTGTCGAGATCGGCACGAGTACGCTGATGCGTATAGTTGACGGCTTTCTGAGCTGCATCGAGCATGTGCCGCAGGCGTATACGGTCCTTATCCGCCATACATCACCTGCGCCTCGCTGCGGACCTGCTCCCGAAAGTAGCGGCTGAGAAAAGCGGGCGTGTGCAAATCTACACGCCGGCCAAGGATGGTGGATAGCTCATCCTGCATGGCGAAGAACTCCAGCCCCGGCACGTG
>DAOUEM010000042.1:0-1783 GCA_034430555.1 Anaerolineae bacterium
TCGCCGGAGCCATCGCCACCATTTTTCTGTTCCGCAAGGGCGTGGCGCTGCTGGGCGGTATCGTCAGCAGCCTGGGCGGGCTGGTCGGGCTGGGGGCAGGAGCCTTCAACCCGGCCACGGCTCTAATCGCGGCTATCGGCCTGCTGATTTTCACGATCAACCGCTTCGGGCCGGAGGTAGGGCAGTTCTTCGACGGCCTGGCCGGCCTGATCCGGGTCGGGCTGGACGAAGCCAATGCCGAGCTGCGTAAGAAGATCGCCGAGCTGCGGGTGACCATCCTGGACGGGCTGTCCAGGATACCGGGCATCGAAGCAGTCATCCCCGACATCGACCTGCAGCTGGACCAGGCCCGGATGGATCTGCGCGCCATCGAGCTGCGGGACGAGATCGGCGGCATCATCGCGGTCTCGATGGAGGAGGGCCTGCAAATCCCAACCGGCGTGGTGACGGCCATCATCACCGGCGAAGCCGAGGTCAACCAGGCGTCGTTGGAAAAGGCGCGGGGGCAGATACAAGACGATTTGAATACGGCGGACGTCGCAGCCCTGGCCTGGGATATGAACGTGCTGGCTGAGCTTCAGCTTACCGAAGAAGTGGATCAGGGCGTGGTCGAGCAGGCGACCGCCCTGATTCGAGACGCGCTCGAGTCGGGCGACCCGGCCACGGTAGCGGCCATCGCGGAATTGCAGCCGCTCATGCGCTGGCTGAACGATGCCGACCCCGAGCTGGCCGCGGCCATCCAGAACCTGTACGACCTGTGGGTGGAGGCGCATGGCGAGCCGGGTATTGACCTCACCGCCCACGCCAACGTGGCGGTGCCGGACGAGGTCATCCAGTTTGACGAGGACGCGGCGGCGCTGCGGGAGCGCATCGGCAACGTCTTGCAGGAGCGGGTGGACGCCATGTTTCCGGACGGTTTTGGTTTACAGCTACCGGTGACCATTACGCCGTTCGTGACCGAGCGCGAGCCGCCAACGGCGCAGCAAACGGCAGCAGGGGTGACGCCGCTGCTGACCGGCGCGTCGCCTGCCGGGGCGCTGGCTCCCGGCGACCAGGGGATGCTGACCGGGGTATCCGGAGCGTTGCTGCAGCAGGTGTTGGACGACGCTACGCGGGCGGGCGGCGGCAGGTTCGGAGCGCTGCCCCTGGGCGGCGACAGCCTGATGGCCGGGCGGGACGCGGCGCAGGACATCGGCGGGCTGCTGGACATCGTCTACCGGCGGGTAGGAGCGCAGATACAGGGCACCGTGCAGGCCTGGTCGGACCGGGTGGTGGAGGACATGGCCCGCACGCAGACGGCGGCCGAGAGCTTCTTCCTGCTGACGGAGGAACGTTACCCGCTGCTGCAGGAGAACCTGGCCCTAACCGGCGAGGATATACGGGTGCTGGACGAGGACCAGCGGACGCTGACAGATGGCACGCGCGGCTGGCAGAAGGCTATCAGCGCGGCCGACCTGGCCCTGCTGGGCCTGACCGGCGACGTGGCTAAGTATGTATTGCAAATGCGGCACGCCATTGGCGAGACCAGAGCCTTCGCCCAGGCGCTGGCCAAGATACCGGAGGGACTGTCCCACCTGGACGTGGCCTTCACCTTTTCGGTGCCGTTCGGTGGGGGAAGGGCGCTGGGCGGCCAGGTCGATCCCGAACACTGGTACTGGGTCGGCGAAGAAGGGCGAGAAGCCTTCCGGCCACAGACGCCGGGCGCCATCTACCCGCACGGCTGGACGCCGCCGCCGGTGAATATCAACGTGATGCCCGCGCCGGTGATCGTGGACGGCAGCCG
>DAOUEM010000043.1:0-4674 GCA_034430555.1 Anaerolineae bacterium
CGGCCTGCAAGCGCGCGATCACCACGTCGGCATCCTCATAACTCATGAGCAGCACATCCCGCAGGGGACCATGGGCCAGCCAGCCGAGGTAAGCGGCCAGGGCGCGGGCGCGGGCCAGCTTGACATCGTCAGGCGTCAGGGCTTCCGCCGCCCGGTACAGTGCATCGGGGGTCGGCAAAGGGGGCGAAACCGACGGTCCCGCTTCCACGCTTCTGGCTTTTTCGGCTGCGGCGGCTGCCGCATCGGGCGATATAGGCCCTGCATCTTCTTCCTCGTCCAGCGCAGTCCCGGATTGACCGGACGCACGTTGAACCTCAGCTCGCTGCCAGTAGGACACCACCCGGGACAGTTCGTCGTCAGACACCGTGCCAACCGTCAGCGGGGTCACAGGTGAGTCGCCCTCAATCAAAAACCCATCAATAAACGTGCTCGGCGGCGGCACGTTGTGCCCCCACAACCTGGCCAGGTTACTCGAGGTGGACAGCACCACGCGCGAGCGAACGCGCCTGGCCAGGAATTCGGGAAGGGCGCTCTCGTCGGCCAGGTGGGCCGTCATCAGCAAATGAATGCCAACCTGTGGCCCTGTCGCCAGCAGTTCCTCCAGCAGGCTGAACCACTGCTCCCGCAACGCCAGCCATTCGGCGCTGAGCAAATCCTCCATGACGACAATGACCCGCGGCAGGACCTTATCGGGCTGAGCGTCGATGCGGGCGTGATAGGCCGCCAGATCGGTGACCGCGTGCTGTTGGAAAAGCTCCAAACGCCGCCCGCTCTCCTTAAGCAGTCCGTCCAGCAGCTTCAAACTTTCGGCGGTCGTCCGCAGGCGATGCCCCAGCACGTGGGGCAGTCCGGACAGGGTCTCCGGCAGGTGGCCGGCTTCACCACTGCCCAGGTTCATCAGGGCGATCCGGACTTCGGCTGGCGTAGAAAACAGCACCAGATTAAGCAGCAGCCTGCGCAGGAGCTGGCCAATTTTCTGGCCCTCCCCCACTAACAACAGGTGGGGCAAGGCCAGTAAATCACGGACGACCGGCTGTTGATCAAGGGCCATGCCCAACACCAGGGCTGTATTCGGCTCTGCCGACTGGAAGGCGGGCATGAGGACCAGGTTGCGCAGTCGCACGGTGTGATGGTCCGCCATGCGCACCAGGATACCGATATACTCGGGTGAATCGCGCCAGTTCGGCACGATTCCCACCGACTCTGCCTGCAGGGCGTCCTTCAGGCGCGGCAACTGGCGCGCGATCTCCTCGACCGAAGTCGGCTGCGACGACCCCCGCCGCCGCGGCGTGCTTGGTTGGACGACGTAGAGAGTCAAAGATGGGAATACGCCGACCCGCACGACACGAACCGGCGCTCCGACATCGTTTAAGCGTTTGAGGATCGTGGCAACCTGTTCTCGCCGGAACCGCTCGTCATGGGGCAATGGCGGCAACTCGTCCAGGACTTCGGCGATGGCCGGCGTAAGCCATCCTGCTGCGTCAAGGCGACTGAGCAACTGGGGCATATCTGCCTCCCTGGGCCTTCCAAGTCTACTCTGTATTCTAATGCAGTATCGACCGGTAGGAAAGTCCTTTTGACACGCTTGCCCTACGCGTGCTAATCTACGGACAAGTTGATTGACGGACACTCATTATCCGCGCTTACGTACCGAGGTGTTGGCCTGAATCACCGTGCCCTATAAACACGCCTTCTCCCGCCAGTATCCTGTGCCTGCCCTGGGCGATCGCCCGCTTGACGAGGCGTTTGCCTTACAGGCGAACGGCCGCCTGACCATAAACCTGGCCGATCAGCAGGAGTCGATTACCCTGCTCGACGGCGATCAGTATGCCGAGTCGATACCGATCTTCACGTCCGATAACGGCGAATGGGCCGTCACACAGGACCAGCGTTACAGCGTCCAGATCGTCACCCAGGCCTTTGGCAGCACTCAGGAGTACTGGCTGCATCACGTGGACCGGGCCACGGGCCGCAACCGTCGTGTCCGCCTGAGCGCGGAGTACCACGCCAACGACTCGCGCCGGCCGCGCGTGGCGGTTTCGCCAAAGGGGTACTTTTTTATCGTTGATGACGACGGTACCATCCGCCTGTACATCGCCAAACACCTGACGGCGGCCGGCGTCTTCCAGGTAGCCCATGCCAACACCGACAACTACATCGTATCGGTGGCGATATCCGCCGAAGAAAAGCTGCTGGTGGGGTTAAACAGCTGGAAGGACATCGTGCTGTACAACATCGTTGAACGTCGCCTGGTCTTTGTCCGGCAAATCCGCGACGCCATCGGCTGGTACGATCAGGGTCCGGGCCTGATTGCCCTGGCCGGCGAAGGCGAAGCTGTTGTCACCGTGGGGATCGGCAACCCGCATGGTTCACCCCCGGACAGCCCACCGGCGGTATCGGTCAACGGTTTTCGTTACGTGGCCCTGCCCAAATCAAATTAGCCTCAGAGGATATTGAATGACACACCGATATACCGTGCTTGTTCCCGTCGTGCTGCTGGCAGGTGTGTTGCTGGCCGCCTGCGGTTTTGAGCCAACTCCGGTGCCGGCCACACCGATCCCGGCCACACCCGTCCCGCTGGCCAGCGTAACATTTATACCTGGCTGCACCCTGACCGACCTCGAAACCTGGATTGAAGCCTCCGACTATTTGCTGCGGGATTTTGTCGGGCGGGTGAACCAGGTCAGCAACATGCCCCCCGAGGAAGTCCGCGCCATCACCCAGGAAATGATCCCCTTAAGAAACGCCCTGGTCACCATCCCGGCCCCGCAGGACTGCGCCGCCGAAGCGCATACCGCCATCTATACCCTGGTGGACGACACGCTGGCGGCTATGGAGCAGTACGGCAGCGGCGAGATCAGGGACCTGAATGACTTCAATGAGTCATTTGATGTCATCCTGGGCGAGATCCAGTTGATGCGCATCGACCTGGAAGACCTGCTGCAAACCATGTTCAACAGCGAGCACTCCGGCGGTAACTGACGCTGCATTCCGGCTGGCTCCTGGTGTATAATAGGGACATTACTTCCTGGTATCAACCAACCCTTTAGGCATGGAGAAATCTACCTATGTCTGGTCATAGTAAATGGTCGACGATTAAACGCAAAAAGGGCGCGGAAGACGCCAAGCGTGGCAAGGTTTTCACCCGCATCGCGCGTGAGCTCACGATGGCGGCGCGGCAGGGCGGCGGCGAGCCCGACATGAATCCTGCCCTACGGATGGCGATGGACAAAGCCAAAGCCGCCAATATGCCCAAAGACAACATCGAACGGGCCATTCAGCGCGGCACGGGCGAAGGCGCCGACGCCGCCGCCCTGGAAGAGATCACCTACGAGGGCTATGCGCCACACGGGGTGGCCGTCCTGGTGGACGTGGTGACGGACAACAAAAACCGCGCTCTGGCCGAAGTCAAGCATGTGTTCAGTAAAAGCGGCGGCAATATGGCATCGGTCGGATCGGTCTCCTGGCAGTTCGAGCAAAAGGGATTGATCACGTTGGACGCGGAAGAGGCCGACTTCGACGAGGTATTTCTGCTGGCGGCGGAATCCGGCGCTGAAGACGTGGAAGACGAGGGTGAGGCAATCTCGGTGGTCACGCCGCGCGAAGAACTGGCCGCCATCGCCCAGATGTTGAAGGATAATGGGTACGTTGTCGAGGACTTTGAGCTGACCTGGGTCGCCAAAAACGAGGTCAGCCTGGATACCAATGAAACCCTCAAGGTCATGGGCGTGATCGAAAAGCTGGAAGACCTTGACGACGTGCAGGCGGTTTCCTCCAACCTGCACATCTCAGAAGAAGCCCTTGAATCCCTGACCGCAGCCTGATCGGGCCTGAGCGCTAATGTTGATCCTCGGACTGGACCCCGGCACGGCAACGACCGGCTACGGCTTTGTCCACGAGCTTGATGATGGCTCGCTGGCAGCCGTAGCCTATGGGGTCATCAAAACGTCGCCCAAGGACTCCATGCCGCAGCGTTTGAAGCAGCTCTACGAGGCGCTCACGGAGTTGGTCACCACCTACCAGCCTGATGCGGCGGCAGTGGAGGGGTTGTTGTTCGGCAAAAACGTGACGACTGCCATCACGGTGGCGCAGGGCCGCGGCGTGCTGCTGCTGGCGCTGGCCAATGCCGACCTGCCCATCCGCGAATACAAGCCGAACGCGATCAAGCAGGCCATTGCCGGGTACGGCGGCGCTAAAAAACCGCAGATACAGGAAATGGTCCGGGTCTTATTGGACCTGGACGAAATCCCCAGGCCAGACGATGCCGCCGATGCCCTGGCTGTCGCCATCACCGACCTGAACACGTCTCAATTTGAACGGCTCATGGAGTAGGCCCGTCCGATGATCGCCAGCATACAGGGACAGATTGCCCACCAGGGTGAAGATTTTATCGTCGTGGTCGTCGGCGGCATTGGCCTCCGGGTGCGCATACCACGGACCGTGTTCGATCACATCGATGGCGTGGGCCACAACATCTACCTGCACACCCACCTGATCGTCCGCGAAGATGCCCTGACCCTGTACGGTTTTGTTGACGAGGAAGAGCGCCAGGTCTTCACCACCCTGATCAACATCAGCGGCGTCGGCCCCAAGCTGGCCCTGGCCATCCTGAGCACGCTCAGCCTCGCTCAACTACGGCACAGCGTCAGCCAGGGCGAAAGCGAACTGCTGACG
>DAOUEM010000044.1:0-21074 GCA_034430555.1 Anaerolineae bacterium
AGGCTATCATCCAGGCAGGCCTGGGCAAAATCGGCGCGTTCGGCGAGAAATCCGTAGCCGGGATGAACCGCATCGGCGCCGGCCCGGTGAGCCACATCCAGCAGTTTCTCGATCACCAGGTAGCTCTCGGTAGGGCGAGCCGCGCCGATAAAATAGGCCTCGTCCGCCTGCCGCACGTGCAGGCTGGTCCGGTCGGCTTCCGAATACACGGCGACCGTCCCGATGCCCAGCTCCCGGCAGGCGTGCATCACGCGAATGGCAATCTCACCCCGGTTGGCAATCAAAATCTTTTTTATGAGTGTGGTTTCAACCATAGGTCTCCGCTCCAGGGTAACCCTGGCCGTTGTAAACTCCCCGGTGCATCAGGCCGGCATACAAGGTCTCGTGCGCCGAGTCAGTCATTGTACCGCCTTAGAGCGGGATGTTGCCGTGTTTCCGCGGCGGGTTGGTGTCACGCTTGTTTTGCAGCACCTCCAGCGCATTGATCAGGCGCGGGCGCGTGTCACGCGGCTCGATGATGTCGTCGATGTAACCGCGCGATGCCGCAACATAGGGATTGGCGAAGCGCTCACGGTATTCCTGGACCAACTCGTCTTGGCGGCCGACTGGATCATCGGCTGCGTCCAACTCCCGCTTAAAGATGATGCTGACCGCGCCCTCCGGTCCCATCACGGCAAATTCGGCCGTTGGCCAGGCCAGACTCAGGTCCGCACGGATTGACCGGCTGTTCATGACGCAGTAGGCGCCGCCGTAGGCTTTGCGCGTCACGATCGTGATCTTGGGCACGGTCGCCTCACAGTAAGCATACAGCAGCTTGGCCCCACAGCGGATGATACCGCCGTGTTCCTGGGCCACACCGGGGAGGAAACCCGGCACATCCTCAAAAGTAATGATCGGGATGTTAAACGCATCACAGAAGCGGACAAAACGTCCGGCTTTCTCGCTGGCGTTGATATCCAGCACACCGGCCAGGACCGCCGGCTGATTGGCGACGATACCCACGCTGTGACCGCCCAGACGCGCAAAGCCCACCACAATATTTTGGGCATAATGTTCGTGTATCTCAAAGAACCGCTTATCGTCGACGATCAGCCGGATCACGTCTTTAGTGTCGTAGGGTTTATTCGGGTTATCCGGCACAATCGTGTCCAGCGCCCGTTCAGAGCGTAGAGGGTCATCCTTGGTCGGCACGATGGGCGGGTCTTCCATGTTGTTCTGAGGGATATAGCTCAGCAGTTCCCGCATCAGGAACAGGCAATCTTCATCGGATTCCGCGGCCAGGTGACTCACCCCGCTGATGGTATTATGGGTGATCGCACCGCCCAGTTCTTCTTTGGTCACGTCTTCCTGGGTCACCTGTTTGACGACGTCCGGCCCGGTGATGAACATGTAGCTGGTGTCCTTCACCATAAAGATAAAGTCGGTCAGCGCCGGGCTGTACACGGCCCCGCCAGCGCACGGCCCCATGATGGCGCTCAACTGCGGGACCACCCCGCTCGCCATCGTATTACGCAGAAAGATATCCGCATAACCCGCCAGGCTGACAACCCCCTCCTGGATACGCGCGCCGCCGCTGTCGTTGATGCCGATGATGGGGGCGCCGGTTTTGACGGCCATGTCCATGATCTTAACGATTTTCTCCGCATGGACCTCGCTCAAGCTGCCGCCGATCACGGTGAAATCCTGGGAGAAAACGTACACCAGCCGACCGCCGATGGTTCCCCAGCCCGTGATCACGCTGTCGCCCAAAAACTGCTTGTCCGGGGTATCCATACCAAAGTCGCGCCCGCGCTGCGTGACGAAGGCGTCAATCTCGCGGAAGCTACCGGGGTCCAGCAGGATTTCCACACGTTCCATGGCAGTCAACTTGCCGGCCTTGTGCTGCCGGTCGATGCGGCCCTGCCCGCCGCCCAGCCTGCTTTGCTCACGTTTGGCACGAAGTTCTGCGATCTTGGGATCGATATCTGTCATCAGCAAGCACCCTCATTGTTCCTGGTCGAGTTCGCCCGGCGTCGAGGCTAGGTCCTCGGCTGGCGGCCCTTCCGCTTCATCCGCAGAAGATGCCGCCCGGTGCATAACCGACCCCTGGACACGAAACAAAGCCCGCACAGGCGGGCGTCTTAAATACCACGCCAACAGCGCCACCAGCAATACCGTCCCCAGGGCCGCAAACGGCCAGCGCCGCAGGGCATAGTCGGCACGGGCAAACACCCGCCACCACACGATCTGGACCAGCCCGTACACCCCGACAAGAACCAACACCCAGCGGACGGATCCGTTGCGCAGCCGCCACAAGCGCCAGGCGGCCCACAAAAACGCACCACCCCACGCCAGGCCCAGCGCCACCTGCAACCACGGCGGGAATGTGATCTCCAGTGCCCGGTAATCGGGGGCAAGCTGGATGGCCCGCACGGCAGTTGCCAGATTCACGAGACCCACGCCTACCAGGCCGGCGATCAACGGCCGCCAGCCACGAGGAATTTTGTTTATTGACGGGTGATCATGGTGCGGCATACCGAGGCATTATAGCGTAGGGCCATGGGGGTCACAAACCACAATGGGTATAATACCGGGCAGCCTTTTCGCCCGACACAGCCCACAGGACGGCAGCCATGAACCTTCTGATCCTTGGCGGCACGGTATTTCTGGGCCGGCACCTGGTGACGACAGCCCTGGCACGCGGCCACACCGTGACCCTCTTCAACCGCGGCCAGCACAACCCCGACCTCTTCCCCGACGTGGAAAAACTGCGCGGCGACCGCGATGACGACCTGGCCGCCCTGGAAGGCCGCCGCTGGGATGCGGTGATAGATACCTGCGGTTACGTGCCACGAATCGTCCGGGCCTCGGCGGCGCTGCTGGCCGACGCCGTCGACCATTATACGTTCATCTCTTCAATGTCGGTCTATGCGGACCCGATGCCCACCCACGCCAATGAGTCCGCCCCACTGGCGACCATCGAGGACGAGACCGTCGAAGCCATCACGGGCGAGACTTACGGTCCGCTGAAAGCGCTGTGCGAGGCGGCCGCCGAAGCCGCCATGCCGGGCCGCGTGCTCAACATCCGCCCCGGACTGATCGTTGGCCCGTTTGACCCCAGCGATCGCTTCACCTACTGGCCGGTGCGGCTGGCGCGAGGCGGTGAGGTCCTGGTGCCGGACCGGCCCGACATGCCCGTGCAGCTTATCGACGCCCGAGACCTGGCCGCCTGGAACATCCGTATGATCGAGCGCGGCGGGACCGGCACCTACAACGCCACCGGTCCCGCGGAAAGACTCACGTTTAAGTCGGTGTTGGAAACCTGCCGTTCCATCGCAGAAACGGACACCACCTTCACCTGGGTCAGCGAGGATTTCCTCCAGGAGCACGAGGTCGCGCCGTGGGTGGGCCTGCCACTGTGGCTGACCGCCGAGGCAGGCGGCATGCTCCAGGCCAACATTAACCGCGCCCTCGAGGATAGGCTGACGTTTCGCCCGCTGGCCGAAACCGCCCGCGACACGCTCACCTGGGCCAATTCGCGCCCGAACGATCATGAATGGCGGGCCGGGCTAACGCCGGGGCGAGAAGCCGAGTTGCTCGGCCAATGGCACGCGCGTCCCTGACGACGGCCCGCCGCCCATAAGGGACGGCTGGCACTCCGCCCGGTTTGCTGTACAATTTGCCCGATCCTGCTAACCAAACCGCAGCACCGCTTGCCGCCGGTCATACTGGTCGCTGCGTCTGCCATCGGGGGTAGCCATGTTTGAGCGCCATGCAGATAATCCATTGATCACACCCAACTACGTGATTCCGTCCCGCCCGGACCTGGAAATCATCGGCACCTTTAACGCCGGGGTGACGGTCTTTGAGGACGAGGTTATCATGCTGCTACGCGTGGCCGAACGCCCGGTGCCGCCGCCCGGCGGGGATATCCTCTGCCCTTATATGGCCCCCAAAGGCGAACTGGCGGTCGAACGGATCGCCCGCGACGACCCGGATTGGGATACGAGCGACCCGCGCGGCGCCTTCCACCGCCCGACCGGCACGGTGCTCCTCACCAGCATCAGCCACCTGCGGCTGGCCCGCAGCGAAGACGGAGTCCGCTTCCGGGTCGATACCCTGCCCTGGATGACCCCGGAACCGCCCTATGAGAGCTTCGGCCTGGAGGATGCCCGCCTGACGCGCATCGACGAGACCACCGTGATCACCTGCTCGGCGGTCAGCCCCTTCGGCATCAGCGCTACCCTGGCGACCACGACCGACTTCACCAGCGTCCAGCGCTACGGGATAGTGTTTCCGCCGGCCAACCGCGACGTGACGGTCTTCCCGGCCCGGTTCGGCGATCACTACGTGTGTTACCATCGCCCGATGCCGACTCCGTTCGGGGCGTTGAACATCTGGCTGGCGATCTCGCCGGATTTGCAGCACTGGGGCAACCATCAATTGGTGCTCAGCACAGGGCAGGACGGCTGGAGCACGGGGCGCATCGGCGCCGGCGCCCCGCCGATTTACACTGAGCGGGGCTGGCTGTCGATCTACCATGCCACCGACGCCCAGAACCGCTACTGCCTGGGCGCGTTTTTGACCCCGCTCGACGAGCCGGGCCGCATCGTGGCGCTGGGTAAGAGACCGATCCTCACGCCGGAAGCACCCTACGAAACCGATGGCTTTTACGGCCACGTGGTGTTCACCTGTGGCGCGATCGTACAGGATGGTTTGCTGCGCCTCTATTATGGGGCCGCCGACGACAAAATGGCCCTGGCCGAAGCGCCGTTGGACCAGGTGCTGGAAACCCTGATCGGCTGAGCCGCACCAGCTTCCACAGAAAAAAAACGGCAGCCAGTGGCCGCCGTTCCCGTATCACGCCTCGAATGGTGGGCATTATGCCCCTCGCTCAGATCATCACGTTGGGCCGGTATTCGCCGAAGACGTCGCGCAGCACGCGGCAGATTTCGCCCAGCGTGACGTCGTGCTCCACGCACTCGATGAACAGCGGCAGCAGGTTATCGCGCCCACGCGCCGCCATCTCTAATTGGCCCATCAGCGCCGCGGCTTTATCCCCGTCACGCGCGGCCCGCAGCGCCGCCAACTGGTCGCGCTGCTGCTGTTCGATGGCCGGGTCGACGCGCAGCGTGGTCACGTCCGACTCCTCGTCCACCTGGAACTTATTGACGCCCACCACCACCTGCTCGCCTGCTTCCACGGCCTGCTGGTAAGCATAAGCCGCGTCCTGAATCTCCTTGCTCATGAAGCCGTTTTCGATGGCCGCCAGCGCCCCACCCAGCGAGTCGATCTGCGCGATGTAGTCGGCTGCTGCCTGGTACAGCGCCTCGGTCAGCGCTTCGACGGCGAAACTGCCGCCCAGCGGATCGACCGTGTCGGCCACGCCGCTCTCATGGGCGATGATCTGCTGCGTGCGCAGCGCCACCTGGACGGCCTCTTCGGTCGGCAGGGCCAGCGCCTCGTCCATGCTGTTGGTGTGCAGGCTTTGCGCGCCGCCCATAATCGCCGCCAGCGCTTGCAGCGTCACCCGTACGATGTTGTTCTGGACCTGCTGGGCGGTCAGGGTGCTGCCGCCCGTCTGCGCGTGGAACTTGAGGCGCAGACTGTCCGGATTGACCGCGCCGAACCGGTCGCGCATGATCACGGCCCACAACCGCCGGGCCGCCCGGAACTTGGCGACTTCCTCTAAAAAGTGGTTATGGGCATTGAAGAAAAAGGACAACTGCGGCGCGAAGGCGTCGACGTCCAGACCGGTATCGATAGCCGCCTGTACGTAGGCGATGCCGTTGGCCAGCGTAAAGGCCACTTCCTGCGCTGCCGTGCTGCCCGCCTCGCGGATGTGGTAGCCGCTGATGCTGATGGTGTTCCACTTGGGCACGTTTTCCCGGCAGTAGGCAAACAGGTCCGTGATCAGGCGCATACTCGGCCCCGGCGGGAAGATATAGGTGCCCCGCGCCAGGTACTCCTTGAGGATGTCGTTCTGCACCGTGCCGCGCAGGTTGTCCGGCGAGACACCCTGCTGCTTGCCGACGGCGATGTACATCGCCAGCAGGATAGCCGCCGGCGCGTTGATGGTCATCGAGGTAGAGACCCGGTCCAGTGGAATCCCCTCAAACAGCCGGGCCATGTCGCGCAGGCTGCTGATGCTCACCCCCACCTTGCCGACTTCGCCCAGCGCCATCGGGTCGTCGGCGTCATAGCCGATCTGCGTCGGCAGGTCGAAGGCGACGCTCAGCCCGGTCTGGCCCGCCTCCAACAAATAGCGGTAGCGGGCATTGGATTCTTCGGCACTGGCGTAGCCCGCGTACTGGCGCATCGTCCAGAAGCGGCCCCGATACATGGTCGGCTGCGCCCCGCGCGTAAACGGGACCTGTCCCGGATAACCGAGCGTGGCTTCGTAATCGGCGGGGGCGTCATCCGGCGTATACAACCGCGCCAGCGGGATGCCGGAGGAGGTCTCGAAAGACTCCTGCCGTTCCGGGAAACGGCTCAAGGCCCTGGCCAGCACGGTCTCTTCCCAGGCCTGTCGGGGATTGGTGGGATCAGTCATCGGGTTATTCAGCCTTCGGGTGGCGAAAAAGCCTCCGCCGGGACGGAGACGCCTTCAAAGTTCTCAAAAGTCAGGTCGGTAAACGTCAGTCCCAGGTGGACGCGCACGAAATCGAAAAGCTGACCGTAGCTCTGTTCCAACCGCCTGCCGCCGGCCAGCCCGAGCGAGTCCAGGGCCGCCTCGATAGCTTCCGACCTGCCCTCGACTTCCACGAATTGGCCGTACGGCATCTCATCCAGCACGATCTCGGTGTCAACAAGGGCGTAAGTCGTGCGGTACTTTTCGTACACCATGAAGGGGCGGAATCCCAACTGTCGCAAGATCAGGTCCATCGTTTCAAAATCGTCGACGGTGACTTCCGCCTCATAACGACTTTGCAGGCCCGGTGTATCCTGCGCTGCCGGGCCTTTGTAGGTCAGCCGCGCCCGGCTGTCCTGCCGGAGACGGAGCACTATCCCGTCCGGCGTCAGGGTGCCGGCCGCATCCTCGTACCTAATGTTCCGTTCATAGACGCGATCATGACGCCGGGCTGCGCCCAACGCGACCAGCCGCGCCTCGACAGCCGCCAGGTCATCGACCAGCAGCTTGGCTTCCACCTCAACGTACGGGCCTGCCTGCCCCATGCAGCCCTCTCCTACTGCTCCTGGCGCGAAACCGGTTAGAAGTGCATGCCGGCCACGATCTCGCTGATCTGCGCCTTCAGATCGACAAACACCGGGTATACGTCGCGTGAGGCGTCAATGGTGCGGAAGCTAAAAAAGTCGGCCATCGAATCGAACTGCATGATGATACCCTGCTGGTACGTGATGTAGTTCAGGTACATGTCCGTACCGGCCAGCACGTCCGAGCCGCTCTCCCAGTAGTCAAACTCGGCCCTCGCCGACAGCACCCGCGGCACGATGTCTTCTACCTCGGCCCGCAGGTAAAACACGGCATCCGGCACGATGGCAAAGCCGTACACATCCTTGATCCACTGTGGGTCCGCGCCGCGCGTCAAAGCCCTGGCAATGGGTGCGTAAATGTAGCGGTCGGTCAGCATGACGAAGCCGGCCCGCAGCGCCGGGATAATCTCTTTTTCCAGGCGATCCACAAAATCGGTGGCGTAAAACAGGTCCATCGTCAAGGGGCTGAGCGTATGGCCCTGCTTGGCCCGGGCCAGGCCGCGCGACGCCAGGGCCGAGCGCCCCAGGCCCGTCTGCACAGCGCCGTAGCCGTTCTGCTCCAACCACTCCCGCAGCAGGGCCACCTGGGTGGATCGCCCCACGCCGTCGGTGCCTTCGATCACGATCAGCTTCCCGGGCAGGTCGTTTTCCGGCATTCCCGGCAGGGGGAAGCCATACGTTTGCATCTTGGTCATCGTCACTCTACCTCCCTGATGTTAGAGTTCGCCCCGGATACCCAGGTAACGCCCGTACAGCTCCTCGCGCTGCAAAGCCTCACGCCAGGCCAGCGGCTGTATCTCATAGACGCCATGCAAATGCGGCTCCACGATCTCACGGACCTGGCGTTGCTGCGCGACCAGGGTATCGGTCGCATCGATGACTTGCAAGTCGAATTCATCGACCATGATATCGTACTCGTTGAGGATGCGTCCCTGAAATATCTTGAAGGACTCGTAAGGGTCAGGCGACAGCCCCAGGTCCATACCGGCTTCGTAATATTTTAACTGCGGACGCCCGACAAGGATGCGCCGGAGCGATTCCTCCAGCGGCACACGGAAGTAAAAGGGCACCGTGGGAATAACGGCAAATTTATACAGGCGGCGCACCCAGGACCGGTCCACGCCGCGCGCCGCATCACGGGCAAAAGCGGTATAGATGTAACGGTCGGCCAGCACGATCGAGCCGGCTTTGAGCGCCGGGATGATCTGGCGTTCCATCCGGTCGGCCAGGTCGGCGGCATGGATCAGGCTGAAGCTCATCGGCGTGAGCAGCTGGCGGTCCTTGCCACGCCGGGTGGTCGCCCGCACTACTGGCGACGAATTCCACTCGGTGAAGACAACGACATACCCTTCGCCCAACAGGTACTTGTGCAGGATGTCAAGCTGGGTGCTCTTCCCGCTGCCGTCGATACCTTCCACGATAAACAGCTTACCAGGCAGCGGCGTTCCATCTGGTAAATAGGCCATGTGTTTTTTATCCTTATCAACGCAATATGCATGCCCCCTAGTATACCCTCCTTGCCACAGAATGCCGCTTATGTTACATACAATGCACCCCAAAATTACTGGCAGGAGGCCATCCATGGCGGCAAAACGCCTGCGATCCACGGGCACGCGACGGGCTGTGCGCCGCCGCGTCAGTTCTTCATCGCGCTCATCTTCCCGCCGCAGATCAACATCCTCCGGCGGGGGCAGCTCACGCAGTTTCGGCAATGGTGACTGGTCTTCTGACGGTGACGCTGCCTTTGGCGCAATCAGCTTTCCTGTTTTTGTGATACTGGTGATCGTTTTGGGTGTGATTTTTTGCGTCAATGCAATTGGATCGGATTCTTCCGACTCCTCCCCTTCCTCGCGCCGTCGACCAACCGCCACCCCGGTCGTCAGTGAAACCGTCAGGGCGGAGGTGGTCGGCCAATGGACCGTCACCATCGAAACGACACGGCCAGCAGAGGTCAACGGCCATGAACGCCGGGCCGACTGCCGCGCCGCCGCTGACTGCACCTTCGACGAAGACACCTGCGCGCTTGAAGAAGACCCGGACACCTGCGAGACGCGCACGATCCCCGGCACGTGTGAGGATGTGATCACGGGCTATCGAACCGAAGACACCAACTGCCGCTGGGAAGAAACCGGCGTCGGGTATTGGGAGGACGTCGACTGCCGCCCGGACCCCGCGGACCGCGATTATGAAATCTGCGACCAGGAGTACGTCGTCGAGGAAGAATACGTCTGCGATGAAGAACGGGTGCCGGTTATTACCAGACGCTGCGACGAGGAACAGGTCTGCCAAACGACGGAATTTTGCGATACCGTGCGTGTGGTCCAGGTTCCTGACGAAACTTACACCGCCAGCGGTTTTGGCCCGGAGGTCATCCCCCCGGCGGTTGCGGTACCGGCGGGCGGCACCTCTACGGAAACCGTCAGTTTTGAAGTAACGTTGTTCGGGGCAGACTACGAGGCCAGCCTCGATCCCACGCCGCAAGACCTGGACACCTACCTGGCGATACTGCAACCCGCCTATTACATCCTGGTCGATCAGAACGGTGAACCATTCTTCCATGTGACCGCCGGCGTGCTAGAATCAGGCAACTATCCCACTCCGCGGCCCTGATCCGACCCATCCATAAGGAGCACACCCATGCCGGACCACGCCCGCTTTCAACCGCTCGACTACACGCCGCTGCCCCCAGAAGAACAACTCGCCCGGTCGCGCCGTTTCCTGGCCCACATGCGCACGCGCCGCACCGTACGCCATTTCTCGACCGATCCGGTGCCCTTCGAATTGATCGCCAATGCCGTGGCTACGGCCGGGTCGGCGCCCTCCGGCGCGAACCAACAACCGTGGACCTTCGTGGTAGTCAGCGACCCGGCGGTCAAACGGCAGATTCGGGAAGCGGCAGAAGTGGAAGAAAAAGAGAGCTACGAGCGGCGCATGAGCCAGGAATGGCTAAACGCACTCGCGCCGCTGGGCACCGACTGGCGCAAGCCTCACCTGGAAGACGCGCCCTACCTGATCGTGGTCTTCCGGCAGTCTTACGGCCTGGCAACCGACCCGGAGACGGGCGAAACCGTCAAGGTCAAACACTATTACAGCGAAGAATCGGTCGGGATAGCCGTGGGCATGCTGCTGTGCGCGCTGCATGAGTCGAGCCTCGCCACGCTGACCCACACGCCCAGCCCCATGACATTCCTGATCGACATCCTGGGCCGCCCGGCCAATGAGCGCGCTTTCGTGGTCATTCCCGTCGGCTACCCGGCAGCCGATGCCCACGTACCGGTCATCACCAAAAAACCGCTGGCGGAAATCCTGGTCCACGTGCAGGCATGATAACTGATCGTCCTTGCCCGCCAGGGGATTACCGGTTATCGTTACAGGCTGTTTGTGCCATTCACCAGGAGTAAACATGACCCGTCCCCGTCTGCGTGATTTAGGATTCACCATTGGCCGCCTGCCCACCGGACCGTGCAACGCCATCACCGACGTGCCCGGCGTCCGCGTGGGACACGTCACCCTGATCCAGGATCAGCCGCGCGTAGCCCGCACCGGAGTCACCGTCATCAAACCGCGGGAAGGCCCCGCCGCGCTGGATCATGCCTTTGCCGCTCACCACAGCTTCAACGGCTGCGGCGAGATGACCGGGCTGCTCTGGATCGCGGAATCGGGCCGTCTGAGCAGCGAGATCGCCCTGACCAGCACCTACTCGGTCGGCGTGGTTCAACAGGCCATGGTGGTCCACGCCGCGGAAAACGGTCATGGGGGCCTGCTGCCCGTGGTCGCCGAGACGTTTGACGGCTTCCTCAACGACGGCCCGGCTTTTCACCTGACGGCGGAGCACGTGGCCCAGGCCATCAGGGAGGCCGCCGGCGGCCCGGTAGCGGAAGGAAACGTCGGCGGCGGTACGGGCATGATGTGCCACGATTTTAAGGGCGGCATCGGGACCAGCTCCCGCCTGGCGGAGACCCGGAGCGGCACCTACACGGTTGGCGCGCTGGTGCAGGCCAATCACGGCGACCGCGCCGACTTGCGCGTGGACGGCGTGCCGGTCGGGCAGGCGATCGATCCGGCGTTTACTCCGCTGCCGCAACGCGGCCCCCAGGAAGCCGGCTCGTCCATCGTCGTTATCCTGGCCACCGACGCCCCGCTGCTGCCCTTCCAGAACCAGCGGCTGGCGCGGCGCGCGGCGATCGGGCTGGGCCGGACGGGCAGCTACGGCCATAACTGGAGCGGCGACATCTTCCTGGCCTTCAGCACCGGGAACCACCTGACGCCCCGCTCGGAGGCGCCATACACAGTCAGCATGGTACCGCTGGAACACATGGACCCCCTGTTCCTGGCGGCGGCGGAAGCAGTCGAGGAGGCCATCGTCAATGCGCTGTGCGCCGCCGAGACCATGACCGGCCGCGCGGGCCGCGTCTGCCACGCCCTGCCGCTGGACGAGTTCCAGCGCGTGATGCGGCGCGCGAAGCGGCGCGCGAAGCGCGATCATGGCCGGGGGTAGCTGAATCGAACCAGGGACGAGCATATGCCCGCCCCTGGTTGGTCGATAGAAACACCGGTCAATCCGGCTGGATGGCGCGCACGGCCTGCGGCAGCCGCTCCTTCACCATGTCCATGATCCAGCCGTAAACGCCCGGCGGGGATTCCGGCGAGAGCACCAGGTCATGGCAATAACTGCCCGCCGCCCGTTGGATCAACCACAGGTCCACGCCGATGTACGGCAGGTTCGGCTGGTCGCCTAACCGGTCGAAGCTCAGTTTGCGCAGCGCCAGGTCAAAGGACCGGTACTGGTCGGCGGTCAGCGGGTACTCAAAGGCGGGGTGATGATGGGTGCGCTTGTAAACCACCTCCAGCCAGGCGGAGCCGTCCCGGGCGTGGGTGAGCGTCGACACCTGGGCGGGATGGCGCGCCTCCCGGTAAAGGATCGTCACCCGGTAGGCCTCATTGATGCCGGGCCGCCGGACCACCTCGCTTAAGGTCGGCAGTCCCAGCCGCACGGCCACCAGACGCAGCGTATCGGCCTGACGCCCTATCATGCCGGACACTTAAGCCCTCCCCCTGTATCAACCAGGCAGATCACGATCAAACCGTCAGCACAATCTTACCAAAAACCTCACCGCGTTCTAGCATGGCATGACCAGCGGCGGTATCGGTCAGGGGTATTTCCGCCCCAATAACCGGCGTAAGCTGCCCATCAAAAACCAGGGTCATCACCTGCACGAAGTCGCTGTGGGGGGCCATCGTGCTGCCAATGATGCTGACGTGTTTGCTAAAGATATAACGCAGGTCCATCTCAAACTTAGGGCCGCTGGTATTGCCCACCACCAGGATACGGCCGCCTTTACGCACCGCCCGCAGGCTGCCAAACATCGTCGCCTGCCCGACGTTGTCCACCACCACGTCGACGCCCTGCCGGTCCGTCAGCTTGAAGACCGCTTTGCCCCAATCCTCCTGGCCGCGGTCGATCAGCACGTCCGCGCCGAGGGCCTCCGCCTGTTCGAGCTTGGCCGCCGAACTGCCCACTACGTAAACGCGCGCACCGACCAGCCTGGCAATCTGGATGCTGGCCGTATTGACGCCGCCGCCAGCCCCGACGATCAGCACGCTTTCGCCCGGTCGCAGGCCGCCCCTGGTGATCAGGGAATGCCAGGCCGTCAGGTAGACCAGGCCGGCCGCCGCCGCCTGCGCATCACTGACGTGGTCCGGCAGGCGCAGCAGGTTGCGGGCCGGCACCACGATGAATTCGGCATTGGTGCCCCGCGCGTGCTCCCCCAGGATGGCAAAATGCTCGCACAGGTTTTGCCGACCGGCCAGGCAAAATTCGCAGGTGCCACAGCTCAGGGAGGGATCGATCACGACCCGGTCGCCAGCCTGCCATCCGGTCACGCCCTGGCCGACCACCTCGATCGTGCCGGCGGCGTCCGCGCCCAGGATGTGGGGCATGTCCAGCTTGAGTCCCGGCCACCCCTCGCGCACCCAGAGGTCCAACCGGTTGATCGACCCGGCCCGCACCTGCAGCCGAACCTCGCCCGGCCCGGGCTCCGGCACGGCAAAATCGGTTACAAAACGCAGGTTGTCCGCCGGACCGTGCGCCGGCAGTATCACGGCTCGCATGGCTCCCCCTTACCGAAGCTGCAACTCATTACGCGCGATCACCATCCGCTGGATCTCGCTGGTGCCCTCGTAGATTTCCGTGATCTTGGCATCGCGGAAGTAGCGCTCGATGGGCAGTTCCTTACTGTACCCCATCCCACCGTGAATCTGCACGGCTTCATGGGCCACGAACATGGCCGTCTCGCTGGCAAAGAGCTTGGCCATCGCCGCCTCGGTGGTATAACGTCCGCCGGTTTCCTTGCAGCGCATCTTGGCCAGGCAGGCATTGTAGAGCAGCATCCGACTGGCCTCGATCCGGGTCTTCATATCCGCGATCTTACTCTGAATCATCTGGAAGCTGCCGATCGGCTGCCCGAAGGCCTGGCGCTCCCGCGCGTAAGCCACCGACGCCTCGTAAGCGGCCTCGGCGATGCCGACCGACTGCGCCGCGATGCCGATCCGCCCGGCGTCAAGCACGGCCATCGCAATCTTGAAACCCTGCCCCGGCTCACCGAGTATATTTTCCACCGGGCATTCGCAATTGTCGAAGATCAGCTCGCTGGTGGCGCTGGCCCGGATGCCGAGCTTCGGCTCCTTTTTACCCCGCTGGAAACCCGGCCGATCCGCTTCCACCAGAAAGGCCGAAATGCCCCGGTGTTTTTGCTCGGGGTCGGTCATGGTAAACACCAGCACGTAATCCGCCACCGGGCCGCCGGTCACCCAGCTCTTGACGCCGTTGATCACGTAATGGGTACCGGCCTCGTTAAGCACAGCCCGGCTGACCATCGTCGCCGCGTCGGAGCCAGACATGGGTTCCGTGAGGCTGTAGGCGCCGATCTTCTCGCCGCTGGCAACGGGCGTCACATATTTGCGTTTCTGCTCCTCGCTGCCGAACAGCATCAGGGCATTGCAGAACAGGCTGTTATTGACGCTCACAATGGTGCTGTGGCTGGCGTCAGCTTTGGCCACCTCGATCATCGCCAGGGCATAGGCAATCGTATCCATCTCCGCGCCGCCGTATGCCTCCGGCACTTCGATGCCCATCAAACCCATTTCGCCCATTTTGCGAGCCGTGACCATCGGGAACTCGCCGCTCTCATCATACTCGGCGGCGATGGGTACGATCTCATGCTGGGCGAAATCTCGTACAGCCTGCTGCAGCATCCGGTGCTCATCGCTCAAGGTCAGACTCATCGTGCCCATATCACCCTCCTGATCAGGTAATTAAGGAGCAACCTCACTGCGAAAACACTTACAAATTACAGCATAACGGAAGTGGTCACCGCTGGTAAACTGTATCCACCATTGAGTTAATCCGGCAAATCATACATGCCTGAATTAAGACAGATGGGCCGCTTCCCACCAGTTCTGGTCTTCGCCTGCCAACCTGTGAGAAAAACATGACTACTCAACCACCGACCAACCGCCTGATTCGACAGGCTGACGCCGTCCGCGAGCAGATTATCGAGCGCCTGCACCAGGGCAAACTCGTCTACGAGCGTGACATGGCCGTCCTGACCAACCAGGTTGAAATCATGCTGCGCATTAATGAGACACTGACCGCCGGGCGTTTCTTCACCGTGATGGGGGCTATTGAGCTGAATCGCGGGCACTTCATCGCCGCGCATGACTATTTCCAGGCATCGCTGGATCACTACGAGCAGGTCAACGATGAAAACCGCGTCATCTCCGCCCTCAGCAACCTGGGCGAAGTTTACCGGTTGTGGGGCAAAATCGACCAGGCGCTGCAATACTACGACCGGGCACGCCGCATGGCCCACACCGCCGGAGATTGGGAGCTTGTCGCGCTGGTCCTTAATAATATTGGCCTCCTGCAGCTGGAAGATGATGAACCACAGCGGGCGCTTGAACTGCTGGAAGAATCGTTGGACTTCGGACGCCGGTTGGATTCCCCGCGCGAAGACGTGATCCTGGAAACATACCGCGGCATCGCGCGCGCTTACCTGGCCCTGGGTCACACCAGGGATGCCTGGGAAGCCGCTCAGCGTTCGCTCAGCCTGAGTGAAAAACACAACCGCTCCCAGGATATCGGCGCCGTCTGCCGCACGATGGGTTTGATCGCGGCGCAAGCTGGTGGCAGCGACCATCCCGGCACCTACTTCGAGCGCAGCTGCCAGATTTTCCAGGCGTGCCACGCCCAGGCTGAATATGCCCGCACGTTGCTGGCCGAAGCCCGCTGGTTGATCGCCAGCGCTAAACCGACCGCCGCCCAGCACACCCTGATCGAAGCAGAGCGCCTGTTTACCGAACTCAGACTGCCTGCCGAAGCCGACGAAACACGCCAGATCATCGATTCCCTGTCGGCGGCGGTGTAAGCGTCAAGGATGGGCCACCGCCCTAGCCAGTGCCAGCCGGAACGACTCAGACTGTAACGCCCGCCAGCCGGCTTCAACCTGCTGGCGGGTGTCGGTCAGCCAGGCCTGCTGCGTGTGCCGCAGCGCTTCAAGGCCGGACGTGACGACCTCAGGGGCTTCACCCTTTTCCGGCTGCTTCTGGCCCGATGAAGGCTTTTGCGTTAGCGATGCCAGGGCGATCTCGCCCAACATCACGTCGCGCAACTGTGCTTCCAGCGGCTGCAACACCGCCAACGCTTCTTGCACGTTGGGGCCGAGCAGGTATCCCAGGTAGTGTACGACATGGTGGAACCGGCGTACGTACCGCCACTGGGTCTGGATATTCTCCTGGGTGGGCGCTTTCGACCGCAAATGGGCGAATTCCTGCCAGATCAGCAGCGCGGCCTGTGTATTAACCGGCGCGCGGCTCCGCTCACCGGGGAATACGCCGGCTCCCGCCCGGCGTGAGAAGCCGAGCATCTCCGCCACGAAACGCCGGTAGCGCCCGCCATCCAGAGTCTTGCGCAGCTTACGCATCGCCTTTTTGGCAACCGCCTGCTGCGCGTTGACGATCGCCTGAAGCTCGCCGTCCGGCGCCGCCGGTGCGATTTCCGCCAGGTCTTCGGCGCGGGTCATCATCACCATGGCCCGCGTCGTCAGCGCATTATTGACCTGCTTGTACAGCCACCGCACATCCTTCTTGAACCCGACCAAAGCGATCGCATCGAAGTACTCGCCAAACAGCCGGTATACGCCTTCCAGGCGCGCCAGGTCACGCTCCAGGAAAACCAGCCACTCATCATCTTTTTCGCGCACGTGGTCGGCGTGCTGCTCGACCAGCACCAGGTAATGCTCAAACAATCGCCGGGCAACTTCCGCCATCTTAAGCGTCGGGTCCAGCCGCGCCCAGGCGATATCGCGGCGCACAACATCGGCAGGGACCGCTTCTCTAGCCACCAGCGGCAGTCCAAATAACTCCTCCCAGAGATCGGCCATCTTCTCGGCGCGTGCGCCGTTGAGATCGGCGTAAGTGCCCTCCACTACCAGGTGCACGCTGTCCGCCAGCACCGTCACCTCCACGATGGTGCAGGTCTGGCTGTGACTGTAATCCAGCCCATCCGCGATCCGCAGCAGCGCGGTCAGGGCCAGGGTTTGCTGACGGCGCGCCGGTTTGAGCGCCTGAAAGGCCGGTTCTTCATCAGGCTGTACCTTTCCCCGATGAAACACCGTCACACAGGCCAACAGGCGGCGCTCGGCATTGGAAAAATCGGAAAGCGGCTGGCCCAGCAGGATGTCCCGCGCGACAAGATGATGCTGCTCTGAATCGATCGCATAAGCCAGGTTATGTACCAGCGCCGCCGCTTCTAGCAAGCGGAATGCTTTCGCCGGCAGCCGGTGGATGGTCCTGGTACTGTCAAACAGCCGGCGCGCCAGGCCGATCACGTGAGTCGCGTGGGCCCGATCGACGCTGTAACGTTGGCATAGTTCCTTCAGGGTGATCGGCTCTCTAGAATGTATGCGGGCCGTCGGGCCGGAGCGGCCTTTTCCCCCAGCCTGCGGTGTGGGCGGTAAGGCCGGCGAATCTTCTTGCGCCAGGGCTTCGGCAAAGATGGCCATGCCATTGGACCGGAAGCGGGGTAACCACCGCCGCACAGTGCTGGCGGATACCCCGGCCGACGCCGCAATGGCTGCGATCCCCGGCGCTTCCGGCCCGGCTGCTGCCAGGATGATCCCGGCCCGGCGCCCCCAGGTAGAAGTCCCGTCGCGGGCGATTGTTTCCAGTTGTGCGCGTGCTTCATCCGTGAGCGATAATATAGACCGCGTTGAGGGTGGCTGGTTGCTCATGCCGGTAAACTCCCGCTGGCTAACAGGCGGACGATGGCAATGTGGGCGGATTCAGATATCCTGACTTTCATTATAGTATATCTTTCAGAACTATGTATTGTCGAGTGGCGCGGGGCGCGGTATGCTTTTACCTGGGCCGGCGTCGATACCGGCACCCGAAACAAAGCACGCCGAACCACCGACTAACCTGGAAAGGATACGTATGTCGCCCCAAGCCCTCAATCACGTCGCCATCGTCGTGGAAGATATGGAAACCGCCCTGCACTTCTGGCGGGATGCGATGGGCCTGCCGCTGACACGCATCGAAGGCAATGCCGAAGAAGCAGTGCGGATCGCTTTCCTGCCGCTGGGTGAGAGCGAAATCGAGCTGCTGGAACCGACCACCGAAGACAGCGGCATCGCCAAGTACCTCGCCAAACGTGGGGCAGGTTTGCACCACCTGTGCTTGGAAGTAGCGGATATCGAGGCCGCCATGGATCGCCTGGTCCAAAACGGCGCGGAGTTGATCAACGAATCACCTCGCACCCGCCCCGATGGCACGCGCTACGCCTTTGTCCATCCCAAAAGCGCGGGCGGTGTGCTGGTCGAGCTGTATGAAGTTGCCGGATAAGGTATCCGGCAGCCGCCGACCCGCATTTGGGCAACTGGCACAAGTCACATGTTATAATACCAACAAAATCGACCAGGTAAAAGTTCTCGCGGAGCGGTTGGGATGACAGACAAAGATCAGTTGGACG
Organism: Anaerolineae bacterium; assembly: GCA_034430555.1. Taxonomy (GTDB): domain Bacteria; phylum Chloroflexota; class Anaerolineae; order Aggregatilineales; family Ch27; genus DAOTXK01. The sequence goes on from DAOUEM010000044.1 coordinate 18,221, forward strand.
CGATCAAAACCCGGCAGGAAGCATGGCAGGAGACCACCCTCAAAGAGACGCTGGATCGCCGCCCGGAACGGCGCGAGCAGTTCGTGACCACCTCCAGCCGCCCGGTCGAGCGACTCTATACCCTGCTCGACATCGCCGACAATGACTACACGAAAACCATTGGCTTGCCCGGCGAATATCCCTTCACCCGCGGCGTGCATGCCACCGGGCACCGCGGCCGCCTGTGGACCATGCGCATGTTTGCCGGGTTTGGCTCCGCCGAGGAGACCAACGCCCGCTATAAATACCTGCTCGCCCAGGGCAACGCCGGGCTGTCCGTGGCCTTCGACCTCCCTACCCTGATGGGCTATGACTCGGATGCCCCGGAAGCGCTCGGCGAGTTCGGCAAATGCGGCGTGGCGGTGTCCTCCCTGCGTGATATGCAAATCCTGTTTGACGGCATCCCCCTGGGCGAGGTCTCGACCAGCATGACCATCAACAGCCCCGCCGCCCCGATCTGGGCGTTTTATATCGCCGCCGCCGAACAACAAGGCCACAACCGGGCTATCCTGCAGGGCACGATCCAGAACGACATCCTCAAAGAATACATCGCCCAGAAGGAGTACATCTTCCCGCCAGAGCCTTCCATGCGGCTGGTCACGGATACCATCGAGTTCGGCACACGCGAGATGCCGCAGTGGAACACGATCAGCATCAGCGGCTACCACATTCGCGAGGCCGGCAGCACCGCCGCCCAGGAATTGGCCTTCACGCTGGCCGACGGCCTGGAGTACGTCCGATGGGCGGTCCGGCGCGGCCTGGACGTCGACGACTTCGCACCGCGGCTGAGTTTTTTCTTTAACGTGCACAACGACTTTTTTGAGGAGATCGCCAAAATGCGCGCCGCCCGCCGCATCTGGGCGCGGGAGATGAAGGAGACCTTCCAGGCAAAAAATCCGCGTGCCTGGTGGATGCGCTTCCACACGCAGACGGCCGGCGTCAGCCTGACCGCCCAGCAGCCGGAGAACAACATCGTGCGCGTGGCGATCCAGGCGCTGGCAGCAGTATTGGGCGGCGCGCAGAGCCTGCACACCAACAGCATGGACGAGGCGCTGGCCCTGCCTTCCGAGCACGCCGTCACTGTAGCCCTGCGCACGCAGCAGATCATCGCCGAAGAGACCGGCGTCGCCAACACGGTCGATCCGCTGGGGGGCAGCTACTACCTGGAAAAACTGACCAACGACATGGAAGAGGAAACCTACGCCTACTTCCGCCGTATCGAGGACCTGGGCGGCGTGCTGCCTGCCATCGAGACCGGCTTCTTCCAGCAGGAAATCGGGGACGCGGCGTTCATCTACCAGCGGGAGATCGACGCCGGGCCGCGGACGATCGTCGGCGTCAACGATTATGCCAGCGAGGAGCCGGTCACCATCCCGATCCTGGCAATGGACCCGCAGGGGTACGAGCGGCAGATGGACCGGCTGGATCACCTGCGCCGCAACCGCGACCGGGACGCCTGGCAGCGCGCCCTGGACGACCTGCGCCGCGCCGCGGAAGGCACCGAAAACACCATGCCCTACTTGATCGCCGCTGCCAAAGCCGGCGCCACCCTGGGCGAGATCACGGACGTCTTCCGCGAGGTATTTGGCATCTACCGGGAACCGACCTTTATTTAGGCCCATCACTCACGCCCCAACGACGCCACCACCACCAGGATACAGACCATCGGCCTGGCGATTTTTACGTTCGCTGGCTGTCACAGCCACTACAGATTCGTATAGACGGCCCGCCCTGTTCCCACTACAATACAAGCGGTGAGTATCAGAGAGAGGGAAGCCCATGAGACCGCGGCCATCACCCGACTCCGAGACCGACCATCGACGGAAGACATCCGAGCTGACCATCCAGCAGATCGTCCTGCGCCGCCTGCGAGACATGCTCGGCCCGGAATTTGACCCCGAACCGGGCAAGGAAGCACCGGCTATCGCCCGCATCGAACAGGCCCTGGAAACGGTCATCAACGAGCAGCCCATCCACCTCTCGCCATCGGACCGGGAGCGGCTGCGCGTCGAGGTGATCGACGAGCTGCTGGGCCTCGGCCGGCTGGCCCCGCTGATGCGTGACGACCGGATCAACAACATTTACGTGTATCACCCTTACTACATCATGGTTGAGCGGCAGGGACGGTTGGAACGTGAGGAGGCGGTCTTTGACAGTGAAACCGCCCTGCTGCGCGTGATCGAACGGCTGCTCAAACCGCACGGCCTATATGTCGACGCGGCCAGCCCGATCATCCAGACTCGGCTGCCGGATGGCTGGGAGGCCAATATCATCGTGCCGCCGGCGGCGCTGCACGGCCCGACGCTCACCCTGCGCCGCTATGGCGGACCGCTGCACAGCCTCGACGACCTGGTGCGCTTCGGCACCTTGTCGCCGGCCGTCCTGGGGTTTTTACGCGGGGCGGTAATCGCCGGCCTGAACATCCTGGTATCCGGCGGGGCGCGGTCCGGCAAAACCACGCTGTTGAATGCCCTGGTTGGATTCATCCCATCAGATGTCCGGATTATCGTCATCGAGCAGACCCCGGAGCTGCATCCATCCCAGGAGATGCTGGTCCGGCTGGTGAGCAGCTCTGCCGGCGGCAGCCGGAGGCCGGGTGCGCAGGGCGTCACCGTCAGCGACCTGATCGGCAATCTTCCCCATATGAACGGCGAACGGTTCATCGTCGGCGATCTACGTGGACCGGAAGCGTTTGATTACCTGGCGAGCGTCAACAGCGGCACCCGGCCCATGCTGGCGGCGGTCCGTGCCGATCACCCACGCGACGCCCTGCAGCGGCTGGAGCTCCTGGCGATGATGGGTAACGTAGAACGTT
>DAOUEM010000045.1:0-2693 GCA_034430555.1 Anaerolineae bacterium
GCCACAGATCGGGGTTCAGCGCTGTAGGTGAGCAGTTGTCCGATCGCAATCGCGTATATTACTCGCCGCAGTACATAGCCCATCGTCGTAGTCAATCTAAAAGAGAGTGAGGAGTTACAGGTGATTGGTAACTTGTATAGGCCAGCGTTGATGACACCAGGATCCCAATAGACGGGAGGTGACCCATTATGGCTGCTTTGACAGAACTTGTTTTGGCATTGATTGTCGGTGCGATTCCATCACTGGAATACAATTCAGATTACAATTTCCCGGACCCAACCGGTGGGGACGGAGCCGTCTATCACTTGGGGCCGGCATATGGGAGGGCACTTCTGCACCATCCTTACTTGGCCAAGAGGCTGAAAGAGGATGCCGGATCCGGAACCATGCTGATGCCATTCGTGCCCATGGCCTCTGGCATGCCTGGAGCATGGGTGTTCGCATATGCCCGAGATCCGGCTTTTCCAGAGAGGAGTGGCCGCATGATGTCCCACCAATACGCCTGGTACCTGGATGAACGACTGTTGCCACCTGGAGAGAAGCGGTCCCGTGTCGAATCCAAGGCAACGCGAGTTCGTCCCATCGGACGGCTTGGTTGGAGTCCCGCATCTGACAATCCGGCGTTGCATGCGTCATCCGTAGAGTCTCAGCCTTATTGGCTACGGTTGACATGCTTCCGGAAAGGGGCTTGACGTATCGTGTCCAGAAGACTGAACAAGCTAACGGCTAGTTAAAGGAAATCAGCCATGTTAACGATAACGAAGATTCTATATCCAACGGATTTCTCACAACACTCACAGGTGGCGATTCCGCTTGCCGTCGATTTGGCGAAGCACTATGGTGCGGAACTGCACTGTCTGCATGTTGTGGATACGGAGCACGAGTATTTCATGGAGGGAGGATATATCGTGCCCCTGCGGACAGAGCCGATTGACAGCGAGCAGTTACGCAAAGTCGCACGCAGGCATATGACTGAATCTGTGAATCAAAACATGTCCGAACTGGGCGGTTCCGTGCGACAGGTAGTAGTTCTGGGAAAGCCCTTTGAGCAGATCGTCCGATATGCTCGCGAAGAGAAGATTGACCTCATTGTTATCGGGACCCACGGTCATTCGGCGCTCGCATCCATGCTGCTGGGCAGCGTGGCGGAAAAGGTCATACGCAAGGCCCCCTGTGCTGTACTGAGCGTGAGACATCCCGAACACAAATTCCAGGCACCGTAACGCCCACTTGGGTGTTCGACCTGCGGAGTGCTCTGATGTATCGCTACGCGTCGAGATCGCGTTCTGGAGTTGCCTGAAACGATGAGCGTTGAACGGCAGTATGTTCTTCACATCATGTTCTGGACGGGTATCTTCTTCAAAACGATTGACGGTGTGTTGGAGACCATAGGTGGCACGATTCTGTTGCTCGCGAGCGGGCAGTCTGTGGGCGACTTTGCGCATGCGGTATTCCGCCATGAGCTATTGGAGGATCCGAATGACCTGATCGCGAACCACGTGTCGGCGTTGTTGGGCGGTATGTCGGCAGGCACGCAGGGGTTTGCCTCTCTGTATCTTCTGGTCCATGGCCTGATCAAGCTTGGCCTTGTGGCGGGAATCTGGTCGCATAGGCTTTGGACGTATCCCCTGGCCGGCATCATCCTCTTCCTGCTCGTCGTCTATCAGTCCGTGCGACTTGCATCGTCACCTTCGGCTATATTGCTCGTTCTCACACTTGTCGATATCGGTATAATCGCATTGCTCTCGCCTGAATACAAGCGACTGTCGACACGAGACAAACAGCGGCAGGCATAGTGCAGGTCAGTACGCCAGTACCGGGATCGTTGCCGGGTAGGACATGGTCCGTCCGGCCAGAATTGGGGAGTGGTCGTCATGCAGACAATCAAGAACCAGGTTGAGGCGAACGGCGATCTCAAATCGCTGTCGTTATCGGAACTGCGGGTAAAGTTGGATTCCTCGGCGAAAGGGCTCACTCAGGCCGAGGCTCAGCGCAGGCTGGAGCAGTACGGATACAACGAGATCTCCGAGAAGAAAACGAATCCGCTCCTGAAGTTCCTGACCTATTTCTGGGGGCCGATCCCTTGGATGATCGAAGCGGCGGTAGTCCTGTCAGCGCTTGTCCGGCATTGGCCGGATTTCGGAATCATTCTTGTATTGCTCCTGGCCAATGCCGCAGTCGGATTTTGGGAGGAGTACCAGGCGGGCAATGCCATTGCCGCCCTGAAGGCCAAGCTGGCGATCCGGGCCCGCGTCCGACGTGACGCCAAGTGGACCACGCTGGCTGCGCGCGAGCTTGTGCCCGGCGATGTCATCCGCCTGCGACTTGGTGATATCGTGCCGGCGGACGCATGCTTATTCGAGGGTGATCCAGTGGAGGTGGATCAGTCCGCGCTGACGGGCGAATCTCTGCCCGTCAGCCGCAAAGCCGACGAGGCGGTCTACTCAGGATCAATTATTCGCCAAGGCGAAATTGATGCGCTGGTCTATGGCACCGGCCGGAACACCTACTTTGGCAAGACCGCGCAATTGGTTCAGGGGGCACATACCGTTAGCCATTTCCAGCGCGCGGTGCTGAAGATTGGCAACTACCTGATCATCCTGGCGGGGGCCATGGTGACGGTGATTATCGCCCTCGCGATCTTCCGCGGCGATCCGCTCCTCATCACCCTGCAGTTCGCCTTGGTGCTGACC
>DAOUEM010000046.1:0-2426 GCA_034430555.1 Anaerolineae bacterium
GATTGGACTTGGTGTATTCCTGGCATCGTTGGGTGTGTTGTTCTGGGGCATCAGCCAGGCCCGGCGGCAGAAACACGACGAAAAAGGTTAATAAACCACAGCCGACCGAGGGGGAGTGTGTGAACAAACCATACTCCCCTCGTCATTCCGACATGCTAATACGATTGAACTTATCACAAGTCAATGAATCGAAATGAACAAGAGAAAAACCAAAAGGAGAGATTAAGATGGCAACACTGGTGAAAAAGGAAGTTAAAAAGGAAAAACTGGATACAGCGCTTGTTTTGCGCATTGGATTGGCGGTGGGATTGTCGGCGGTTAGCGGGATCATGCTGCTGTTTGCTTTTCAGCCCTATGGTCTGTGGCCGCTGGCCTGGATCGGGTTTGTGCCTTATCTAATAGCGCAGCACCGAATCCTTCCACGGCGTCTGTCGGCGTTGGGGCCAGCAGTCGCACAGGGTGTCTGGCTTGGGCCTTTCTTTATGCGTTTCTTTGGGGTCGAGGCCCCCTGGATTTTGCAGTACCTGGGTGTGATCATTGCTCTGGTCAACTTGGCGGCAGGTGGCGGTGAGCGGGCATTCCATGAGCGCACGGGGTATCGGTGGTTTGTGCTGCAAGGGGTATTCAACTGGGTTGGGTTTGAAATGATCCGCGGGCTGATCCCGGTGACGAACACAACGGCGTTTATGGCGAATACAATGGCTCTTCAACCCTGGATCATCCAGCCTATTGGGATATTCAGTATCTACGGGTTAAACCTGCTGGTGATGCTCTTCAACTTTGCAGTGGCCTACATTATTATTTCCGTGCTGGACAAGCAGCGGCAGCCGGACGGCGCGGCGGCAGCAATAATGCGCCCGGCGACGGTTTGGATGGTTGGCGTGATCGCGGCGACAGCCCTCTGGGTTGGTGGAAGCCTGCTGATGCTCAACAGTGCGCCGCAGAACCCGGAGACGGTTCGGGTTGCGACTTTGCAGCCGTACTTCGAAACACCAGGACATTTTGTAGATGCAGAGCAGCAGAAAGAACGACTCCAGATTATTTCGGAGCAAGCGCGTGAGGCGGCAGCACAAAACGCAGAAGTCATCCTGACGCCTGAACTGGCCTTCGGTTTCGATCCGCAGGTTGAATACACAGACGAGCTCAAGGCACTGGCAGCCGAAACGGGTGCTTATATCTTTGTTAATTACGGAGTGGATACCGGTGAAGGGTGGCGGAACGAGGCTGTACTGCTTTCACCTGAGGGCGAGTTCGGGGAGGTCTACGGCAAGAATCACGTGTTCCCTGGCGAACCGCGGATTATCACCGCAGGAGTTTATCCTGTGAATGAAACGCCGGTGGGGCGGCTGGCGAGCATTATCTGCCACGATGCGAATTTTACCGACTCAGCACGGCATCTGGCACGCAACGGCGCACAGTTGGTGAGTGTCGGATCGTTTGAGTGGTCTGGGTTCTCAGAGCACAAGTACACTCATGCGATAATGCGCGCTGTTGAAAACCGAGTTGCCGTAATCAAGGCCGACTCATCGTACAGCTCCGCGATCATCGACCCCTATGGGCGGATTATCCAGCTCAGTGTCCTGACATCGGGTGGTCAGCAAATCCTGGTTGATGATGTGCCGCTCGGAACGGGGCAAACAGTGACATCACGGTTGGGTGATTGGTTGGGGTGGGCGGCGCTGGCAGGGCTGATTGGATTTACTGTATATATGTCAGTCGAAAAGCGGAATGCAAAACAGGCTACATCATAGACTCTTTTACAGGAATTGAATATGCGGCACGTGACGATAAGAATAAAAGGGCAACTTGACGCAGACTGGTCAGACTGGTTCGGTGGTTTGCAACTAACGCATCTGAACGACAATGAAAGCCTGCTCACTGGTGAGATAAAAGATCAGCCGGAATTGTACGGGGTGCTATCAAAGGTGCGCGATCTGGGTCTGGAACTTGTGTCGGTCGATGTCAGGGATCATCCTGAATCTACGTAGGTTAGTGCGAAGATAAGTGAGCCGTGGATGAACGGCAGTTCATAAACATTTTAGAATAGCTATACAGATTTAAGAAAAACCTCGCCAGGATCATCTCTGGCGGGGTCATTTTTTCGAGTAGGGTAGAGGGGAGCCATGTCGAACCGCTCACCATATTTTCGATGTTACTGCTGACAGTATACAGAGTATCGCAATGTGAGGCAAGTATAGCCACTATCCACTATCGGTAGTCTCTTTCGAGAGTGTCCGCGATCCAGCCTCTATAACCCGGCACCGTTTACTGTGAACGCACCCCAGTAGAATGGATGCGAAAACTGGCCGCCCAGTGCCTCAGCTCTCAGCCAGATTTGAGCCTCACGTAAAGCTTGTCCTAATTCCATATTATTGTTCAAATGATTGCGATAAAATCGCTCCATAAGCAGTTTGGTGCTGATATCA
>DAOUEM010000047.1:0-1839 GCA_034430555.1 Anaerolineae bacterium
TGGCGACAATCGAGCGCACCAGCCGCCGGAGGTCGTCGACGATCTGCTCGAATGTCCAGTACTCGCCGTTCCAGACCTGGTAGGTTGTCGTCGTCATCGCGGCTACTCCAGGTCGAGATCGCCGAGAAACGACTGACCCCACAGGTCCTGGCGCAGCACGGCGATGGCTGCCTCGTGAGGGTGATCCGGCCAGTCTGCCCAGCCGCCGAAGGTGGGCACGACTGCGAAGTCGTGGACCGTGTAGCCGGTCAGATCGAGGATCGTCTCGTCGACCCGGCGCAGCCAGCGCTTGAACTGTGGCTCAGGCCGGTAGATCGAGATGATGCAGTCATCGTTTTCGATGACCTTATCAGGGACAGAATAATCGATGGCCCCCGCCGGGGAGTCGACGGGGTCAAGCAGTGCGAGCTGGCTGCTCATGATGCGCCTCCTTGTGATGAATGGGTAACAAAAAGGGCGACCGCGTTGTGGCGATCACCCACTATCACAAGGCCCGCGCGCGATAGCGCGCCATGTCCCCATTATTCAGTTTGACAGGATATGCTGCTCAGAATCCCGGCGTGTTCTTGAAGGTAATTCTCTCAGTTCAGGCATCTGTAGTAAAATGAAAGTAATCTCAACGCCGCCCATCCCACACACCCCGGCAGGGGATACTCAATCCGATGGATGACTGCTGGCAGGACCTACCGGCAGCTTTTGCGTTCTGGCTCGGCCTTATTGAATATCACGGAGTCTCGTAATGACGAGAAAGAAGAAAACTCAACCAGAGGATCATGCGCCAGATACCAGAGATGAGAAGGATCATCAGGTTGAGCAGACCGATTCTCCTCCCGATGAACAGGAGGCTTCTGTCCAACAGACGGGTGAAGCAGGCTTTCCTATTGTCGGTGTTGGCGCTTCGGCGGGTGGTCTGGATGCCTGCGAAATCTTCTTCAACCATCTTCCCCCCGACAGCGGTATGGCATTTATCCTGGTGCAGCACCTCGACCCCACTCACGAAAGCATCCTGGTTGATCTGATCAAGCGTACGACGGATATGGATGTTTTCCAGGTAAAGGACAGGATGAAGGTCCAGCCCGATAGTGTCTATGTCATACCGCCCAACCGGGACATGGCCTTTCTCGGCGGCAGGCTTCACCTGATGGAACCAGCCGCGCCACGGGGCTTCCGGCTGCCAATTGATTACCTGTTCCGTTCCCTGGCGGAGGACTTAGCTGAAAAGGCGATCTGCATCATCCTCTCAGGAACCGGATCAGATGGCACTCTGGGCCTTAAGGCAGTCCGGGGTGCGGGTGGAATGGCCATCGTCCAGAGCCCGGAATCGGCCAAATATGATGGAATGCCCCGAAGCGCAATTGCCACCGGCATGGTGGACTATGTCTTACCTCCTGAGGATATGCCAGAACAGCTCATCAACTATGCCAGACATCTCGTTGCTCCCGGAACAAGATCGGCTGTGCCAGCACTATCCACGGAGACCAGCGCGCTGGAGAAGATTCACCTTCTGCTGCGCGCCCAGACCAGGCATGACTTCTCCCAATACAAACAAACAACTATCAATCGCCGCATTGAGCGCCGGACGGTAGTGAACCATATTGATCGCATAACGGATTACGTCCACTACCTACAGAAAACACCTGCCGAAGTAGACACCCTCTTTAGAGATCTGCTCATTGGCGTTACCAGCTTCTTTCGGGACCCAGAGGCTTTTGAAGCACTTGAAAAGCAGGTAGTCCCACAGCTCCTTGAGAACAGACGCCCCGATCAGCCTCTCCGGGTGTGGGTTCCCGGCTGCTCGACTGGTGAAGAGCCTTATTCCATTGCTATGCTCATCCGGGA
>DAOUEM010000048.1:0-7944 GCA_034430555.1 Anaerolineae bacterium
ACCGGCTATCCCCGCCACCGCAGGCCATGATTGTACAACAGTTTTCCGGGTCAGGACGATCGGGCGAGCGGCTCGAAGCGCGCCTGGAAGAAGCGCAGGTATGCCGGCTCGTAGACCATCTTCAGACCAACGGTGTCCTGGCGGGCATCATAGACGGCCTTAACCGCTTCCGCCGTCACGTCCATGTGCGCCTGGGTATACACGCGGCGCGGAATGGTCAGCCGCACCAGCTCCAGGGCCGGGTAGCGATGGTCGCCGGTTTCTGGATCGCGGCCGGCGCTGACATTGCCGCGTTCCATCGAGCGGATGCCAGAGTCGAGATACAGCTGGGCGGCCAGCATCTGCGCTGGAAACTGGTCCTGGGCGATGTGCGGGTAAATCCGTTTGGCATCCAGGAAGATGGCGTGACCACCCACCGGCTGCACGATAGGAATATCCCAGGCGGTGAGCAGGTCGCCCAGGTATCGGACCTGGCCGACGCGGGACCGAATGTGATCGTCCTGCATCGCTTCTCCGATGCCGATGGCCAGGGCTTCCATGTCACGGCCAGCCATACCGCCGTAAGTGTGCAGGCCCTCGTAGATGACGACCATGTTGCGGGTCCGGTCGAAGATGTCGTGGTCGTTGACGGCCAGCCAGCCGCCGATATTCACCAGGTGATCTTTTTTGGCGCTCATCCAGGCGCCATCCGTATAGCTGCAAAACTCTTTGAGGATGTCGGCAATCGGCGTCTCCTGGTAGCCATCCTCGCGCTCCTGGATGAAGAAGGCATTCTCGGCCATGCGGGTGGCATCCAGGAAAAGCTTGATGCCGTGTTTGTCGCATAAGGCGCGCAGTGCCCGCACGTTGGCCAGGCTGACCGGCTGTCCACCGGCCATATTGACCGTTCCCGCCAGGCTGATGTAGGCGATCTGGTCCGCGCCGTGCGTATCGATCAGAGCCTGCACCTTGTCCAGGTCCACGTTACCTTTGAAGGGGTGCAAACTGGTCGGATCGTGGGCTTCGTCGATGATCACGTCCACGAAGATGCCGCCAGCTAGTTCCTGGTGCAGCCGCGTCGTGGTGAAGTACATGTTGCCGGGGACGTACTGCCCCTTCTGAATCACGGCCTGGCTGATCAGGTGCTCCGCGCCGCGCCCCTGGTGAGTCGGCACCACGTACCGGTAGCCATAATGCCGCTGGATGGCTTCTTCCAGGTGGTAGAAGTTGCGGCTGCCGGCATACGCCTCGTCGCCCAACATGATGCCGGCCCACTGCCGGTCGCTCATGGCGCTGGTGCCGCTGTCGGTCAGCAGGTCGATATACACCTCATCGGAGCGCAGCAGGAACGTGTTATATCCCGCTTGTTGGATGGCTTGCTCCCTTTCTTCGCGGCTCACCAACCGTATCGGCTCGACCATCTTGATCTTCCACGGTTCTGCCCAGGAGCGGCGGCCAAACTGCTGCCCCATCGTTTGCGGTTTGGAACTGGTCATTTACTCTCTCCTTCCAAGGACGGGCGGTACATCTGGCTTTACAGGCTGGCCGCGTACGATCACGCCAGCGGCAGTTCGGTGGTCGACTTGACGGCGTTGAGGACAAGGCTGGTATGGATACGAGCGATGCCTGCTATCGGCGTCAGTTCGTCCATCAGGAAGCGTTCGAGGTCGGTGCGATTACGAATGGCGACCTTGAGCAAATAATCGTATTCGCCCGTCACGTGATAACACTCCAGGACTTCCGGCATCCGTTGGATGGCCTCCCGGAAGTTTTGCACGGCATCAGGTTGGTGCACCTGCATGCTCACACTGATCAGGCACATCATGTCGTAACCGGCGGCTTCCCAGTCCAGCAGGGCGGCGTATTGCCGGATGTAGCCTTGCTGCTCCAGCCGTTTGATACGGGCATGGATGGCCGGTGGGGAGAGGTTGGTCTGCCGGGCCAGGTCGGCATTGCTGGTGCGCCCGTTGGTTTGTAGAAGCCGTAATATTTCGCGGTCCAATTCGTCGAGCAATGAGGATTTTGAATCTTCAGTCATATGACGTTCTCAAATTATTTTATTCTAAAGTCAATTATATGCACAAACGGATATTCGTCAAATAACTGGCTTTGATTTGGTATGTTCATCGAGTGGCACCTCCGGGATTGCCCTGTGTGTCCAGGTGACTCGTCGCCTGCCCCCCTGAGTTGGCTGCACCATTGGCGTTCCTCTCCTGGCGCGGTACTATAGACGGTGGAATTTATCCTGAGTCTGGTAACGTTTATATGGAAACAATCAGCGCTGGAGATAACCTGGTGATCACGGTGGAGGCCGGGTTGTGGCAACTGCACAGCCGCCGCCTGGATCAACGACCGTTAATCACCGCCGCCAATGCTACGGCTTTCACTTACCTGCCGCTCTTTGCCGAGGCACGGCATCTTCCCGCCGGCGGTAGCATGTCTTATCTGGCGGTACAGGAAGTCGTCGTGGGCTGGTCCCATGCGGACAAAGCCTGGCACCTGGGTTTGCTGCTGGGGCCGGACGTGGCTGAAGCGCGGGGTGGGCGCTGGTGCGAGTTGGCCAGCTGGCCGGATGAATATGCGCTGCGCGCCGCTGACCAGGCGGAGCAGGCAGGCAAAACCCTGGCGGCCGTGATCCAGCGGCCGTTCCGATTCGTCGAAGCGCCGCATATGGCCCCGGCTACCGGCCCCTTAAATCCGGATACGTTGCAGGCCTATGTCCCGCCGCCCGTCTCGGATGCCGCGCCTGATCCGTCCCCCGCTGCCCCGTCAGCGGTTGCTCAACCATCCGGTTCCGCGCCGTCATCCGTCCCTGGGGCGGATGAACTCGCCCGGGCCGATTGGATGAAACCGCCCAGTCCACCCGCGCCGACCGCCGCGTCGCCAGCCGTCAAAGCGAAGCGTTCCGATGAGTTATTTGCGCGAGCGGCGGAAATGCTCACCAGTGGTCGTTATGCTTCTCCGGCACCGGAGGCTCCGGCAGGGGCGCTGCCCGCCCGTGCGGCAACCGTGCCGGTAGAGGCGGAAACGCCTGTCGTGCGGGTCAGCCGTCCCCGGCGCATCCCCATCGAACTACCGCTGCATCTCGGCGGCTGGACCTTGAGGCCGATTAGCGGCGGTTTGCAGTGGGCGCATACCGGCGTCTGGTCGCTGGGGACTATCTGGCGCATCATGTTTCGTGTCGCCGTCGGGATTCTGTTTATGGTGTTGTCGGTATTCACGCTGCAAAGCCCCTATGCTGCGGTTCAACCGGAGTGGCTGCCCGTGTTAGGTATCGTGATTGGGGTAGGGTTAATCGTCGGCGGTCTGACCCTGACCATGTCCTTGCTGCGCACTGAGGCCGTCGTGATCGATACCGACAAGCGGCAGATCAGGCGGCATCTTGATCTGACCAGCGATGTCGTCGACGTGTACGGCTTTGACGAAATCCAGGCCGTGGTGGTGACCCAGGTGGCTCAGCAGAAACAACGGGGGCGTAACGGGCAGCCGGATACGATGACCCACGAGGCCTGGTTACATCTGCTCTTACACGAGGCGCACCAGGAACGGGGCAAGCATCGCCGACTCAAACCCCAGGACGCTTACGTCACCATCGGGCATATCGACGTGATTGATGGCGAGATCACGCCGGAGCATTTTAAGGATAAGTCGCGTCGTCGGATGCCGCAGCCATTATCTCCTGAGGTAGCGACGACGCCGGCTCAAAAAGCGGCGCTGGTGCTGGCGCAGTCGATAGGTGCGGAAGCCTACATCGATCAGCGGTAGTCGTCTGGATCGGCAGTCCTGTAATTGTGTTATGCTGCGGTTATGATCTGGGCTTAATCGATTAACGCGAGGCAGTTATTCCCACTTGCCGCTTGCACAAACCTGGGTGTGCGTATACATTAAGCGGGTGCAAGATCGACAGTTTGTTCATTCGAAACATCCGTTGATCCACACCTGAGGGGGGAATGCTCCCGGTGTGGCTGGCGGTGTTCTTTGCCCTGACTTTATTCCCTTAGTTCAGATTTGAGGAGTTTCAATGCGCGAGATAACAGTGGCTGCTGTCCAGATGAAGCCTACTCTGGGCGAGCCTGAAGAGAATTTGGTGAAGATGTCGGACTTCGTATCGACCATTGCTTCACAGCAGCGCGTAGACCTGATCATCTTCCCCGAATTGGCGACCAGCGGTTACGAGCTTGGCGTGCGCTTTACCGAAATCGCGCAGCGTGTGCCCGGCCCGACGATCAACCTGATGGCCCAGCGCGCCAATGAGCATGGTGTGTACATAGCCTTCGGGATGGTGACCAAGGAAAAGGTCGAAAGTGTGCTCTACAATTCGGCGGTGCTGGTTGGCCCCGACGGCGAGTTGGTCGATACCTACAACAAGATCCATCTACGCGGTGAGGAACGGATGGCCTTCCGCGAGGGCTTCCGCATTCCCGTGTTTGAGACCGAGTTGGGCACCATCGGCCTGATGCTCGGCTGGGACCTGGCCTTTCCGGAGGTGGCGCGTTCCCTGGCGCTCGACGGCGCGGAAGTATTATGCGTGATGGCGAACTGGGAATCCACCAATATTGAGGAATGGAAAACCTACCTGAAGGCACGCGCTTACGAGAATGCGCTGTTCGTGGCCGGGGCTAATCGTGTCGGTGAAGATGTGACCCTCACCTTTGGCGGCGAGAGTATGGTCGTAGGGCCGCGAGGCCAGTCCTATGCCTCGCTAACCAGCGAAGTAGACCCCGAGAGTGGCAAGCCGTTGGAAGGTTACTGCGTGGCCCGTATCGATCTCGATGAGGTCCGCCGCTACCGGGAGGAATTCCAGACGCTCCAGTCCCGCCAGCCGACCGTTTATCGCACCATCGTCAAGCGTTATTAGTCCCCGTTGGCACCACGCCGCGGTGCCCGGCAGGTGGAAAGTGGCGTAAGTACCTATGCTACCCGACAACTATGGGCAGGAGGATGTGCCCGAGGGGCAAGATCGGCAGCGCAAATCCCAGCCCGAATTCGTAGGCGCGCCAACCGAGTACGCCGACGAGGCCGAGGTTCCGGAAGGAATCGCCATGCTGGCCAAAGCATTTGCCGGCGGCGGGTTGCTGGTCGCGTTGTTGGGCCTGCTGGGGGCCGGTTGTGCAATTTGTGCCGTGGTGTCTTTCGTCTTAGGGTTGGCGGCGCGTTAAACGACCTGGACTGCTCTTTCCAAACAGGAGTGTGTGGCGGCGATGTCGTCTCCAGAGCCGGTGGCCTGGTTTGAGCGTTATCGACATATCCTGACCGTTTTTTTGATTGTAGCCATTGTCGGTGGGGCGCTGGTCTTTGTCTTGCGGCGACCAGCCCCCACCGTCATTACCATCATTCCTCCCGCGCCCACTGCTTCTCCTGCGCCGACGATTCCGCCAAGTCCAACCCCTACACCCGGCCCATTACAGATTTACGTGACCGGTGCTGTGATGCGGCCCGAATCGCTGGTGAGTGTGCCTTATGGCAGCCGCGTGAGCGACGCCATAACCGCTGCCGGTGGTGCCTCGGCCGATGCCGACCTGACCCGCGTCAATCTGGCCCAGGTCCTGCGTGATGGCGACCAGGTTCATGTTCATACACTGGCAGAACCGGACATCGCCCTGGCGACTCCCGGCGACAGCGGGACTGTATACGTCAATGTGGCTACCACAGAGCAGCTGATCGAGTTGCCGGGTATCGGCCCGGCCATGGCGGGGCGAATCATTGAGTACCGGGACGCCAACGGCCCCTTTACCAGTCTGGAAGACCTCGATAATGTCAGCGGGATCGGGCCGGCAACCCTGGAAGAGCTGGCCCCATTCGTCTCCTTTGAATTTCCTTAACCCAGCCGTTCCCCGGTTTCCTGGTCGAACAGGTGCACCTGACCCGGCATGATGGTCAGGCGTAACCGATCGCCGCGGCTGACGGTTTCTTCCAGCGGCAGGCGAAGCACCGCCCTGTTCTGGCCGATGGTGAGATACACCAACTGCACTCGTTCGCTGTATATCTGCTCGATGAAGGCCACGGCGCCGGTGATCGAGCCCTCGGCGTCAGGGATCAGGTGCTCCGGACGCACGCCGAGGTTCAGCCGGATGCCGTCATCCAGGTCGCTGCGGATCGGCCCCCAGCTAAACGTCGAGCCGACCCACGTCCCCGTGTGGGAATAACCGTCGAAGAGGTTCATGGGCGGCTTGCCCAGAAAACTCGCCACGAACGCGTTCACCGGGCGATCATACAGGTGACGAAACGTCCCGATCTGTTCGAGACGACCTTCGTTCAGGATGGCGATCCGGTGGGCCAGGGCAATGGCTTCCGTCTGGTCGTGAGTCACGTAGATGCTGGTGACGTGATAGCGGTGCAGCAGGCGGTGCAGTTCCAGGCGCGCCGATGTGCGCAGCTTGGCGTCCAGGTTGGAAAACGGTTCGTCGAACAAAAAGACGCGCGGATCACGGGCCAGGCAGCGGGCAATGGCGATGCGCTGCTGTTCACCGCCGGACAGGGTCGGTGGTTTGCGGTTCAGCAGCGGTCCCAGGTCGATTTGCATCAACTCGGATATTTCATGCACCCGTTCCGGGATTTCTACCTCGCGCTGGCGGAGCTTGAGGAAAAAGCCGATGTTGTCGTAGTTGGGCAGGTGAGGGTACAGGGCGTAGTTCTGAAACACCATGCCGATGCCCCGCAGCTTGTTGGGGATGTCCTCCAGGTTTTCGCCATCATAGAGCACCTCGCCTTCTGTGGGGCGTTCCAGGCCGGCGGCGATGCGCAGCAGCGTCGTTTTACCGCAGCCGGACGGCCCCAGAATCCCCAGGGTCTCACCAGCATGGACGGTAAGCGTCACGTCGTCCAGCGCAGCCAGGTAACCCGGATACTTCGGCGGTGTCGCTGGCTTTGGCTCCAGGTCGTGATCGCCTCTCAGGGCATCGAGCAGCTGTCGACCCCGACTGTCGCCCGGCACGCTGGTCTCCTGATCCTGCTGATCGACCGGAAACAACTTGGAGATGTGGCGCAGCGTAATGGTGGTGGGCATTGGCACGCTCATTTCTGATGGGTAACCAACCTCACGTCGATTCTAAGGCGAGTCCTGCCGAATGGCTACTCTTGTTTTTTGTGCGGGATCGCTTTACCATCGTGAGGAGACCCTGGCTACTCAAGGACATAAATACCAATATGGACCGGATTGATTTACGCAGCGATACCGTCACCTGGCCTACGACCGCTATGCGGGAAGCAATGGCGACAGCAGCGCTCGGTGACGATGTTTATGGGGAAGACCCAACGGTCAATGAATTAGAAGCTGTTTCCGCGCAGATGTTTGGCAAGGAAGCGGCTTTGTTTGTCGCCAGCGGCACTATGGCCAACCTGGTGGCGATTCTGACCCACTGCGGGCGGGGTGATGAGATCATCCTGGGAGACAAGGCGCATACCTTCGTCGCGGAGGCCGGCAGCATTGCCGGGTTAGGCAGCGTGCACCCGCATACGGTGCCTGTTCAGGCCGATGGCACCTTTTGCCTGGAAGATATTCGATCTGCCGTGCGTGCCGATAACGTTCATTATCCGGTGACCCGGCTGATTGCGCTGGAGAACGCCCAGTGTGGCGTGGGGGGGATGCCGCTCACCCCGGCCTATACCGCGCAGGTGGCGGAACTGGCCGCCGCGTTTGGTGTAAAGCTCCACATCGATGGCTCGCGGATCTTTAATGCCGCAGCAGCTTTAGGTTGTGATGTTAAGGACCTGGCAGCGCCCGCCGATACGGTATCGTTTTGCCTGTCCAAAGGATTGTGCGCGCCTGTCGGCTCGGTACTGGTGGGTACAGCCGATTTTATCCACCGGGCACGTTACACCCGCAAAGCGCTCGGCGGTGGGATGCGGCAGGCGGGTGTATTGGCCGCTGCCGGTTTGGTGGCGCTGCGCGACATCGCGCCGCGAATGGCGGATGATCATGCTGTCGCGTGCCAGTTAGCCGAGGGTCTGGCGACTATCCCCGGT
>DAOUEM010000049.1:0-3427 GCA_034430555.1 Anaerolineae bacterium
GGCGACGGGTTTAGCGTCTCAGCCAGCCGCTTGGCGATATCCGGCGGCGTGGGGAAAAAGCCCTCGATCGGGCGCAGGCGGACGTCCCGCTCCATGGCCGCGATCTGGTCGACCAGGGTCATCTCGCCGGCTTCCGGATCGCCCAATGCCTGTAACGCCTGCTGGGCCGCTTGCAGGGTATCGTCGTCGGTAATACCCGCCTTTACCAGCCGCCGGTAGTCGTCCACCAGCTCGGTCAGGGCCGGGTCCTCGTAGAGCTTCTGTAAGGCCAGCACCGGGTCGATCTCTTCCGGCTCCAACCGAACCTGCCAGTCTTTGCTCTGGCGGTCTGACCGGCCCAGCAACTCGGCGATCAGGTCGATGTAGGGTGCGATAGCTTCCTCATGCTGGTGGGCTTCCCACAACCTTCGCAGTGAGGACAGGCGCACGTAAGGGTACGGGAACCGGGCCAGGTGTAACACCTTCTCCACCTGCGCCTTCTGCGTAATTCCCTGTAAGGCTTCCGGCACGGTCCCGGCTTCCCAGGCTTCCGCCAGGGCGGTCATCTTATCCAGCAGTTTCTCGGCTTCTCGCCGGTCCTGCGCCTTACTTTCGATCATCCGTTTCCGCCGATGGGTCATGTTCTGCCCCTCGAACGGCATCACGCTCAGTTTCTCCACCGTCTTACGCTGGCTCGCCGCCAGCTTGCAGAATGTCGCCACCCGCTTCTCT
This sequence comes from Anaerolineae bacterium, assembly GCA_034430555.1. GTDB lineage: Bacteria > Chloroflexota > Anaerolineae > Aggregatilineales > Ch27 > DAOTXK01. The sequence continues at coordinate 712 of DAOUEM010000049.1, forward strand.
TGTTGCTTGGTCATGAACTCCTCCCTTGCGAAGTTGAAAGAGGCTGGACCTGGGACGACTCCGATCACGCGCGCGGGTCATTCCACGCGGCCCAGGCCAGCAACGGCAGTTTGTCCAGCGGCTCGCCTGCCGGCTGCGGCTTGCCCCCAAACTCGGTCGTAAGGCGCGGCGTGGCGATGTCGCGCAGGTAGGACAGGCTCATGTCCAGGCCGATGCCGCGACGACCCAGGTTACGCGCCACCATCACACTCGTGCCCGCGCCGGCGAAGGGATCGAGCACGATGGCGGGGACGGGATCGTGGGTCGGGCAATCGCAGGTCGGCGTCCAGCCAATCGTCCTGGTCTGATTGACATACTCGTGCCCTTTGGCTCGGGCTGCCTGTCGTAATCGTGCTAAACGTTTGGCTGATGATCCATCTGGGTATTGGGTGGACGTCCTGCCGTCACGATCCCCTGTTGGTTTTTCTAATACTCGTTCCCACGGCGCGCCGCACGCCGGGCACACGCCGCGCGCGCTGGCGCCGGCCTGGATCATTGGCTCGACCAGCGCCGGCGGGAACGTCGCGAAGTGCGCCTCGCTCATCGAGGCCGTGGCGATCGCCCACACGGTACGCTTATTGCGGCCACCGGGTACGTCGGTATAGCGGTTGGTCGTGGCCTGCCAGCTGTTATTGGCGCGGTTGCGCCCGCGTTCGGCGGCTTTACCTTTGGGCGTGACGCCTTTCCCGCGGCTGTGGGTGTGGCCGGTCTGCGGCTCGCGGATGGCGTCCTGGTCGAAAAAGTAATCGTGCCCCTGCCACAGGTTGACCCGCCGCCAGAACTCCCGGAGCAGCCTTGGACCGACCGGCGGATACGAGACGCGCTCGCCTGTTTGTTTGTGCTGCCAAACGTAATCCGGTTTGGGCTTCTGGCGGGTTCCGCGCTTGTGAGGGTGTGTCCAGTAGCGCTTCCGGCACGCCTTCGTGAGCAGAAACACGTACTCGTGATCCACCGTCAGGCGGTCGGTCGTGCTGTCCGGGAGCACGTTCGGCTTATGCCAGATCACCTCATTGCGCAGCACCCAACCCTCCGTCTGCAGCGCCAATGCCACACGCCAGGGGATAAGCATACGATCCTTCGGCTTCAAGCCGCTGTCAGCCCGGATGTTGCGCACCACCGGGTAACCACCGGCCACGCTCGTGTAGTTTTTGTGATCGGATTTGCCGCCCCATTTTGTATCCTGGCTGTACGTATCCCCCATGTTCACCCAGCACACGCCGTCATCCCGCAGCACCCGCCGCACTTCGCGAAAGATGAGCACCAGGTGCCCGACGAACATCTCCGGCGTCGGTTCCAGGCCCAGGCAGCCGCGCCAGCCGCCGCACTGCTGGCAGTACGCGCCGACCCCTTTTTTGACAGCGGGTGCTCGGCCCGTACCCCCGTCAAAACTGCCATATTCGCGTTCGCCGCCCACCGACCGCTTCCGCACCGAAATCGCCCACTCGTGATCACAGGCCGGGTCGCACCCGGCAATCGCCAGCGGCGGTAGTCCGGGCATCGGCGCGTAACTCACCGCCGGCCATTCAGTCGGCGGCACGCCGTCGTAAACCCGCAGACCCCAGTACGGCGGCGAAGTGACCACGCAATGCACTGACTGGTCAGCCAGGGGGATGGTCAGGGCGTTGGCTTGTAGTAGGGTCATCGCTGCCTCCATGACAGCCATTCGAGCGCGGTTACGGGCGCTCCCCCCTTGCGCCACACAAAAATCGCGTAGGCTGTAGCGTCTGTCTTGCCGTTGCCGGTGAAGCTCGGTCGCTCCACCAGGATCGCCACCTTCGAGGGCCGCAAGCCATTGCTGTAGAACTTCTTGTAGCGCCGCTGCGACTCCAGGAAGGCCAGACGCAGCAGGAATACCAGCTGCCCGCCCGGCCTGAGCAGGTCGAGAGACTTACAGATAAACGCTTCAGCGCTGCTATAGGGTGGATTACCGACCACCAGATCGCGGTGCCCGGTCAGCGCCAGGTCGGTGTAACTCCGCCGGTGCAGCAGGTTATAGGCCCCGGTGTCCCGGCAAACCTCCAATCGCTGCGCGTCCACGTCGACACCGGTAATCCAGGCATCCAGCCATAACTCCCGCGCCGCCTGGCCCCATACGCCCGTACCGCAGCCCGGATCAAGGATCATGGGGCGGGGCGGTATATCATCCAACAACGCCAGCGCCGATGTGCACAGCGCCAGTGGAGTCGGGTAGAAGTCCTTCGGGTCACGCGGGCGCATCTGCTTTTTCGTGCGCCGCATCCCCGCGCCCGTTTGCCAGTAGCGCTCAGTCATCATGTACTCCTTGCAGCCACCCCTGGGTGACCTTGATGCGGTAGTGCTTGCCGTTCAGCTTGCCGCGCACCTGCGCGAACTGGGTCCGCCCGCTGAGTGGCAGGTTGCAGATGTGGTACATGCGTAACTGGCCGGTGTAGTGGTGAGTCGGGTCGGGCGTGAACAGCAGCCAGCCCCAACAGGCCAGCCACAGCCAAAACAACAACAGGGCCGCGATGGCCCCGCCAGAAGTAAACATCGGTTGTCTCCTATCTCACTCACCCCGCCAACGAAGCAACACACCGCTGGATGAGCACCTGCATCGCCGGCGGCGTCACCGCGTTGCCATACTGCTTGACCTGCTGGCGCTGGTTGCCCAGCACCACGTAGTCTTCGGGGAAGGCCATCGCCCGCCCGATCTCGGGCG
>DAOUEM010000050.1:0-5257 GCA_034430555.1 Anaerolineae bacterium
AACGTTCAGCCCGAACGGACGTTTCATTATTGTACCCACCAACAGCGGCACCGTCCGCATTATTGATGTCCTGGCAGGCACAGAATTGTATCGCCTCGTCGATTATAACAGCGCGGTAGGCAATGCTGCGGTCAGCCCGGATGGCAGCACCATCTTACTCATACACGCAATGGGCGATAAAAGAGCGCGCGCCAGGAAACTACCCGATCTGTCGGACGTCCCATGACAGGTATTTCTTTCCCGATAATGTCATAACCCACATTCCGCACCAGTCCGAGCCAAGCGATATTTACTCCGATTTTGCTTTTTGGAAGTGCGGAATGTAAGCCCATCGCTGCGTCGGCGGGTTTTCGGTTCGCCAGGTACCGCGACTCAGAGAAAGGCCCACAGGTGGCCTTTGCCCCCTGGCTGGACCAAGACCCGATCGCCGCGGCCATCCGCAGCCGGGCGGCCTTCGATCGTCACTTCTACGAAACGATAACGGTCCGCTAAAACGGGGCAAGGTCACTTTGAGCCTCACTTAAAAAATGGTATTATTCTGGGGGCAGGCCAGATAAGCTGAATGGGTTAGGGACAGTGCCGAAAGAAGGAAAAACACGTTTATCGAAAGGTACTGGACGGTTTATCCATGACTATTATCGAGAAGCTGCATTGCGCATTTCCCCTGGAGATCAATTTTGCATTCACGGATTTAAATACCCCCACACTACAATTTGATCGGCCCGTGCTCGGAAGAAATCGTCGAGACTTTGTTCGATTATTCATGATGAACAGTATCAGACTCTGGGCTAAGGTGGAGGAGCGAACTCATGTGCGGCCGCAACCGATTCAATGCTACTATGCATTACAAACCGCGCGATCGCTCACCCATCTGCGATTTTGGTTTCTGGGACGAGACGCTCGTCGTCTGGTATGACCAGGGGCTGCCCCGGAATGTCACGCACACCAACAGCGACAGGTTCTTTGGGATGGACTTCGGCCTGGGCTGGACTGGCAGTGGCATCAGATCCGGCATCGTGCCGCTTTTCGATGAGATTACGCTCGAAGATCACGGTGATCACGAGATCGTCCAGCAAAGTGATGGCGTGCGGGTCCTCCGCAAGAAGTTCATGGGGTCTATCCCACAGCCCCAAGCCCATCTGCTGGTCGATCGGGATAGCTGGGCGAAACACTACAAGCCCAGGCTTGACCCGGATTCACCGCAGCGCTATCCGGTCGATTGGGACCATCTGGTTCAAAGCTGGCGAGACCCAAAGCGCGAGCGCGTGATCGCGCTGCCGGGTGGCAGTCTCTACGGGTGGCTTCGAAACTGGATGGGCCTGGAGAACATCTCGCTTCTCGTGTATGACGATCCGGTTTTGTTCGAGGAAATGGTCACCACTGTGGCTGATTGTATCATCGGCGTCCTCTCTCGCATGTTAGCGACTGGCGGGCAGTTTGATGCTGTCTCCATGTGGGAAGATATGTGCTACAAAGCCGGGCCGCTGCTCAGTCCGCGTCACTTCCAGCGTTATCTCGTGCCACACTACCGACGCATCAGCGACCTGGTCCGGTCCTATGGCGTGGATGTGATCTGGTTGGACTGCGACGGAAGGATCGATGACCTGATCCCGCTGTGGCTCGATGCTGGCATTAACTGTATGTTCCCGTTGGAAATCGGGACCTGGGGAGCCGATCCGGTGGCCTACCGCAGGCAGTATGGTCGCGATCTGCTCATCATGGGAGGATTCGACAAGCGTATCCTGGCCCGGTCAAAAGCGGACATCGAGGCCGAAGTGCGCCGCCTGGCGCCGCTGGTCGAAGAGGGGGGCTTCATCTGCTTCTGCGATCATCTTGTCCCGCCCGATGTGTCGTTTGAGAACTACATGTTTTACCTGAATACAGTGCGCACGATATGGGGTCAGAACATCAATCTCAACCCGATAGGGAATTCGAAGATTCCTGTTATGTAGTGCGAAGCTCAGCATCGGTCAGGACTGCTGGTGCGCTTACCGGCTGTATTCTTCAGTAAACGCGCCAATGGATAGAAACGAGTTGGAGGAACATGATAGAACTTACCAGACGAACCCGTTCTTACGATGCTTCCCATACCGCCGTAGCGTTTCCTCTTGGCGGAATAGGAACCGGCAATGTTTCTCTGGGCGCGCGCGGTGATCTCCGTGACTGGGAGATCTTCAACAGACCAGCCAAGGGGAGCATCCTGCCGAACACGTTTTTTGCCATCCGCACCCAGGTACTTAATGAGACACCGGTTACACGTGTCCTTGAAGGTCCTATCCCGCCGCCATATAACCTGTCGCATGGCTACCATCCAACCACCCTGGCCGGCCTGCCTCGTTGTGCCCAAACGACATTCCTTGGCGAATATCCCATCGCGCAGATTGACTTTGAGGACCCCCAACTTCCCGTTGAGGTGAAACTTAAAGCTTTTACGCCGTTTGTGCCTTTGAATCCGGAAGATTCGGGCATTCCCTGCGCTATCCTGACCTACCACGTGACCAATGTGTCACAAGAGACAGTGGCACTCACGCTTGTCGGATCGTTGACCAACGCAGTGGGCGGTATCCATCTGGATCCTTATATGAACGTTGGAGCCAATACCATCGGGCAACCCAGGAACGAGTTTCGTCGTGGTGACACGGTGCAGGGGTTGTACTTTACCGCGGATAACATTGACCCTGGCGATCTCCGCTATGGCAATATGAGCATGGTCACCGATCATGCTAACGTCACCGTGAAACCTGCCTGGCTGAGAGGGGACTGGTGGGATTTCCTCCAGGATTTCTGGGATGATTTTGTAGACGACGGACTACTTGATGACCTGCATTATCAGAACCCACCTGAAAATGGCAAGCCGGATACCGGGTCGCTTGGCCTCGTGGATATGCTGGCTCCCGGTGAGCAAAAATCCTTCCGGTTCATCCTGACCTGGTATTTCCCTAATCGGCGGAACACGTGGAAGGCGTTCAGCACGGAGCATTTTGTCTACGAACACGAATCGACTGGCAGCCGTCAGGATGCGCCCATCATTCGGAATCATTACGCTACCCGTTTTGACAATTCCTGGGACGTGGCAGCCGAAGTTATTGCCAACTTCAATCGATTGGAAACCGAGACTCGAAATTTCCACGCGGCATTGTTTGGGAGCACACTGCCTTCACCAGTGCTGGATGCCATCTCGGCTAACATTGTCCCCGTGCGTAGCAACACTTGCTTCTGGTTGGAAGATGGCAGATTCTACGGTTGGGAAGGTTGTTTCGATGATGCAGGCTGCTGTGCCGGAACCTGCACGCATGTCTGGAGTTACGCCTATACAGTAGCCTACTTGTTTCCCTCCCTGGAACGTGAGATGCGCCGCATTGAATTCGAAGTTGAAACTGATGCCGATGGCTATATGAATTTCCGCAACTTCAAGTCGATGGGTGAACTGCGGCTCTGGATCACCCCCCAGCATAAACCGGAAGCGGCAGTGGATGGGCAGATGGGCAGCATTTTGCGCGCTTTTCGCGAGTGGCAGCTTTGCGGTGACCGAGAATGGTTAGTGAATATCTGGCCAGGCATAAAACGGGCCATGGATTATGCTAGCGCGCAGTGGGACAAGGACCAGGATGGAGTGCTGGATGGGAAACAGCATAATACGTATGACATCGAGTTCTATGGTGCTAACCCGCTTTCCAGCATCTACTATCTTGCGGCTTTACGTGCTGTCGAACGTATGGCCCAGGTAATGGGTGAAGAATCGCTGGCACAGCGCTGTCGCGAAGTGTTTGAAACAGGCAGCCGCCTTCTGGACGAAATGCTCTGGAATGGCGAATACTATAGCCAGAAACTTAATAACATCGATTCTTATAAGTACCAGCATGGCGAGGGATGTCTGTCTGATCAACTGCTTGGACAGCTCCATGCCAGTCTGCTGGGCCTGGGCGATATGCTCCCGCGCGAGCACATTCGACAGGCCGTGAAAGCCATCTACGATCACAATTTCCGCACGAGCTTTTTCGACCACATGAACTGCCAGCGAACCTACGTGCTCAATGATGAAGCTGGTTTATTGATGTGCACCTGGCCTCGGGGAGGGCGACTTCAATTCCCCTTTGTTTATTCCGATGAAGTATGGACCGGTGTGGAGTATCAAGTTGCGGCACATCTCATCGCCGAAGGTTGGGTGGATGAAGGGCTACAACTTGTACAGGCGATTCGTGACAGGCATGATGGAAAGCGGCGAAATCCGTGGGATGAAGTAGAGTGTGGCCATCATTACGCCCGCAGTATGTCGAGCTGGATGCTGTTGCTTGCCCTGAGCGGGTTCCACTGTGATGTGGAACAGGGCACGATGGCGTTTGCGCCCGTGACTTGTGCCTCCACGGTTAAAGATAGGTTTTCCACCTTCTGGTCTAATGGCTTAGCATGGGGTATCTATACACAACACAAAGATGCTGATGGCGATTCATGGTCCTGTGACATCGAAGTGCTGGGGGGCGACAAATCCGGCCTACGGGTTTCGGCTAATGGAAAACCTCTTTGAACCGTTTTTTCAGGCTATCGCAGCGATACTGTGGGGCGGCCAGTTATTCTACCCGTTCGGCGTGGCAGGCCATGATCGGCGCTTGCCTTGTTCGGGCACTGGCTGACGTTGTTTGATGTGGTGGGTCTAGGCAGAATAGGAGCGATCACAAAATGCCTAAGATTGCGTTTATTGGCGCAGGTAGCTTTGGCTTCACACGCGCTCTGGTGCGGGATCTACTGACTTTTCCTACACTGGAGGCTTCGGAAATTGCATTGATGGATATTGATCCTGAGCGGCTGGATTTCGCGAAACGAGCCGTGAATCGCATTGTCGAGGACGGACAGTATCCTGCGACCGTAACCAGCACGCTGGACAGGGTGGAGGCGCTCAAGGATGCCGATTATGTGATCGTCACCATTGTGGCTGGCTCGACCGAGGTGTGGCGCCACGATGTCGAGATTCCAAAACGCTACGGCGTCGATATCAATGTGGGTGACACACGCGATGTATCGGGCATTTTCCGGGCGCTGCGTACTATTCCAGTGATGCTCGATATTGCGCGCGATATGGAGCGTTATTGTCCCAACGCGCTCATGCTTAACTATACCAATCCAATGGCGATGATCTGCCGCGCAATTTCGCGTGAGACAGATATTCAGGTTATCGGATTGTGTCATAGTGTGCAGGGGACGGCGCGAATGCTGGCCAAGTGGATTGGCGCCCCAATCGACGAGATTACGTACACCTGTG
>DAOUEM010000051.1:0-7154 GCA_034430555.1 Anaerolineae bacterium
ATCATTTGAGGCGTAGATGGACATCACCGAAAACAAAAGCACGAACCCGACTAAAGCCCCACCGATGAGCACAGCCTTACCGGCGGAAAACTCGGCAGTAAAACTCCGGAGAAATGTTTGCAGGCTGGATACCCCGTCGCGGAACATCGCACCGGCATTCTGCCAACCAACTGAGAACTCCGGATCAGACCAACGTGATTCAGGTGGCTGCCGCCCACCCGTGGATTGACGGCGCGCCCGCCGGGCCACCTGACGCTGGCGCGCCCGACCAGGAGGGCGCGGCTTCCGCCGCGGGGTATCGGATTGCGGAGAACCAGGTTGCATCGATCGCCTCACCCTATAAACCGATAGGATCACCCTTTATTGTAACATAAGCTTTCTGTGGCCGGTTACTTCCATAATCCGGCTGAATCGTGTTATAAAGAGATGAGCAACGACATCGAACGCGTCTGAGACCCTTCGAACAAACAGGGAGAATAAATCATGTCTAGTAAAGGGCTAACTGAGATCATAACCAAGGCAATCACCGACGAAACATACCGTGAGCGTCTGCTGGAATCGCCGGAAGAAGCGATGGCCGGTTACGAGCTATCCGATGCCGAGAGCAAAATGCTGTGCAACCTGGAACCGGATGCGTTTGACGAACTGGATATGGACGTGGAAGAACGCCAGTCCAAGAGCGGGCTGGCCATGGGATGGGGCAGCCTGATGTCCGGGCGTGATGCCTCCTCAGGGGAAGTGAGCACCTTAATCGACGTTTTGATGAATAAATACGGGTAGACGCAAGCCCTACCGGAAGACAAACGGCGGCGTCGCCGGGACGCCGCCGTTTGGTTCAATCAACATCACACAGGACCGTCTGCACCTTCTCTACCACGTCCCTGCTCACCAACATGGTTAGATTGTCGCCGGGCTGGAGCACGGTATCGCCATGGGGAATGAGGGTACGGGTGCCCCGTAAGATAGAGGCGACAATACAGTCCCCCGGCAGGCGTGCGGCCACAGCATGCAGTTCCTGGCCGGCACACGTCATCTCCGGTGTGATCTTGATCTCAAGTACACTGATCTTTTCCGATCCATGCTGCTGCAGCGCCTTCAAACGATGCGTGATGTTGGTCCGGCGCGCGATGGCGCGATTGTAGGCGCTCACCAGGCTCTCCCGGCGCAGCATACCCAGGAACTTGCGCGGAGTCTCACGGGTCACCACCGGCACCCGCCCGATCCCGCGCACGCCCATCCGTAACATCACGGTACCCAGCGATTCATCCGTGTAAGCCACCACCAGATTTTCTACTGTGGCGATATCCATCGCCGTCCGGCCATCAATCTGGTGATCTTCAATGGCGCGGTCGAGATCGGTCAGGGTGACCACTCCCAGGAGGTTGCCCTCTGTATCCAGGATAGGATACCCGTGATGATGGGTGCGCTCAAACTCGGTAATGAGGTCGCTCAACGCCATGTCGGAGGGTATCGAGTCATAGCCCTGCATGACCTCGGACACGGTAACACCTTCCATCAAATCGACATCGCGCCCAAACTGCAAACGAATGCCACGGCGTGACAGCTTCATGGTGTAAATCGATTCCGCCTCCAAAGCCCGTGAGACGATCAGGCTGATCACGGTGGCGAACATCAGCGGCAGAATGATATTATAGTCCCCGGTCATCTCAAACAGAATCAGGATTGCCGTGGCGGGTGCATGAGCAGTACCGGCGAAGACAGCCGCCATCCCGACCAGGGCATAAGCGCCTACCGGTCCGGTGATATCCGGAAACAGGCCGTGCACGACATTTCCAAAAACCACGCCCAGCATTGCCCCGAGAAACAGCGACGGTGCAAAAACCCCCCCTGATCCACCAGACCCCAGTGTCAATGAAGTTGCCAGAAGCTTGGTAACCAGCAACACCAGGGCGGAGCCAAGCGTTAGTTCACCCAGCAGTGCCGGTGTGATGGTCTCGTATCCAACACCAAACACGGCCGGAATCAACTGCTCGCCGCGACTAAAAGTAAGACCGGCGGAAACCATCACCACGCCGATGATGCCCAGGCCCAGACCACCAACGACGGGTTTCAAATACTCAGGAAAGCGTCGCCAGTTGTCAAAAACGTCCTCAAAACGGTAAACACTCTTGGCATAAATCACGCTGATTAAGGCCGCCAACACCCCAAGAACAGCATACAACAGCAGCTCGCTTGAATTGACCAACTCATATGCCGGTACCGGAAAAGCCCTGGACGCGCCTTCAAAGGCGTGGGCTACCACATCGGCCATCACAGCACTGATCACGACAGCCCCAAAATAATTGACCTCGAATTCTCCGAGAATAACTTCCAAAGCAAATAAGGTGCCAGCAATGGGGGCGTTAAACGTGGCGGCAATACCCCCTGCCGCACCACATGCTACCAGGCTACGGACGCGCGGTTCTGATAAATGCAGTAACTGACCAATCGTCGAGCCTAATGCCGACCCAATCTGTACGATCGGGCCTTCTCGTCCTACAGAACCTCCACTGCCAATGCAAACCGACGATGCCAGCGATTTGATTACAGCTACGCGCGGTCGTATACGTCCACCGCGCAAAGCAACGGCTTCCATCACCTCAGGTACGCCGTGGCCTTTGGCTTCGCGCGCGAAAAAATACACCAATGGCCCCACGATTAGCCCGCCCAACGCCGGGATCACCAGAATGTAGTACTCACCCAAAAAGCCAAAAACCTGCGCCCCGACATCGAAGAATAGCCATTGTGCACGAGCAATCAACAAGCGGAAGATTACCGCGCCCAAGCCGGCTCCGATGCCGACAATGAGCGCAGTACCCATCACCGTGGTCCATTCCGGCGGACTGGCGTTATCCAGCCAGCGGGAAATTCGAAGCGAGAGGCTTCTGGTATGATGATAGAGCTTTTGCCCTGCCAATGAATCCATGATGACGACGTCCTTGCTTGCCGTAGGCTATTGCGGACAACTAACAAGGCCGGGCACGGCCCGACCTGGTAAGTTTACTCTCTTTCCCGAAGATGGGGGTAAAGCAAAACATCGCGGATGGTGCGCTGGTTGGTCAGCAGCATGACCAACCGGTCGACGCCCATCCCCCAGCCGCCGTTGGGCGGCATTCCATAACGCATCGCCCGCAGATAGTCCTCGTCCAACGGGGCCGCCTCTTCATCGTCAACGTCGTAGAGCCGGCCCATTTCCAGAAAACGCGCCTGCTGGTCGCGCGGGTCGTTGAGCTCGGTAAAAGCGTTGCCCATCTCCATGCCGCCGATAAAAAACTCAAACCGTTCGACATGTTTTTCATCGCCAGGGACCATCTTGGCAAACGGCGAAATATCACGCGGGTAATCCAGAATAAAGGTCGGTTGAATCAGTTCCGGCTCTACCGCCTTACCCAGCAGGTCATCCACCAGTTTCCCCCAGGTGCTGCCCGGTTTGACTTCGAAACCTCTATCTTTCATCACCGCGCCCAGGGTTTCGGCCTCCAGATAATCCATGTAGTCGATGCCCGTTTTTTCCAGGATGGCAGCGCGCAGCTTCCAACGCCGCCACGGTGGTTTGAGCTCAATCGTGTGCCCCTGGTAAGCAACAACCGTGCTGCCAGTGACTCGCTCCGCACAGTAGGCGATAAGGCGCTCGGTAAGGTCCATCACACCATGATAGTCGATGTAGGCTTTGTAAAACTCGACCTGGGTAAACTCCGGGTTGTGCTTAAAACTAACGCCCTCGTTGCGGAAGTCCCGCCCAATCTCGTACACCGCATCATACATCCCCACCAGGAGTCGCTTGAGGTACAGCTCAAAGCTGATGCGCAGATACAGGTCCTGATCGAGCTGGTTGTGATGCGTGACAAATGGGCGCGCCGCGGCGCCACCATATAGAGACTGCAAGATCGGGGTCTCAACTTCCAGGAAGCCCTCGTCGTCTAGGAAACGGCGGATGGCACTGACAGTCATGGCACGTTTGCGAAAGACTTCGCGCACGTCGGGGTTGACGGCCAGATCAGCATAACGCTGGCGATAACGCGTCTGGACATCGGAGAACTCGCCAAACCGCGTGACGCTGCCATCGTCTTCCACCCGTTCTTTGATGACCGGCAGTGGGCTGACTGCCTTGGCGAGCAGCTTCAGTTCGTAGACCAGCACGCTCACTTCCCCCATGCGCGTGCGCATCATGACACCGGTGGCCTGTACGAAATCGTCAAGCTCGATCAATTTCGACTTTATCACCTGCTGGTAGGCGTCCTCGCCAATATCATCCTGGCGAATCATCAACTGGAGGCGCCCTGCGCCATCTTCGATGTGCCAGAACGAAAGTTTACCTTTCACATTCTGGCGGCGCACGCGCCCACACACGGTAACCTCGATGCTCTCGGCGGCTTCGGCATCACTTTCGGCGGCTTGAAAAGCGGCTATGGCAGCGGTAGTTGTATGGGTGCGTTGTACGCGCAGTGGATACGGCTCAATCCCGGCCTCTTCCAGGCGGGCCAGCTTCTCCAGCCGGTCCCGTTCAACATTGGTGGGTTCCCAGGGCATTGGTGGCTCGAACTCTCTTTCTCACTAAGCCGGCGGCGGCATTTCTCCAACAGGTTTGATCACCGTTCAGGCCGGACCCTACACCCCAAGCAGGACCTGGAGGAGTAGTCCGACACGCTCATCAATCAGTGCCGCTTTATCAACGCTTGGCCAGCATACAGACTTTCTAGTGCGTTGTACAAAAAAACAGCCCGTCCACCCCTGGTAGACAGGCTACGGGCAGACTTAGCGTGCACATTCATTCGATATTCTTGATCTTAAACACGAGATCGCCGTCAGGTGCCTTAACGGTCACCTTGTCGCCAGCTTTGCGGCCCATCAATGCACTGCCCAACGGGCTTTTGTATGAAATGCGTCCCTCGCTGGGATTCGCCTCGGCAGCGCCAACCAGGTGATACACTTCAGTTTCGCGGATGCCGACTTCCTGCACGGTCACATGATCGCCAAGCCCAACTTCGTCTTTGGGTCCGTCGGATTCGATAATCTGGACGTTGCTGAGAATCCCTTCCAGCCGCAGAATCTCACCCTCAACGAAAGCCTGCTCGTTTTTGGCGTCTTCGTACTCTGCATTTTCAACAAGTTCGCCGCCTTCTTCCATCGCCAAACGCAGGCGCATGGCAACTTCCTGCCGCCGGGTGACACGCAGGTACTCCAGTCGCGCCTCCAGCTCTTCCAAGCCTTCTGCCGTCAGGTAATTGGGTTGGTCTGGCATAATCTTACCCTCATCCAAAAAACCTAAGCGCACAAAACACAGCCGGAGCTGTGTTAAAGATTCAGTTAAAATTAAAGGAACCGCCCACAAGGACGGCTGGTAAGGTCAGCTATTATGATTTGGCAGCGACAATATATCATAAAGTGCACGGCTTGTAAAGCATAAAATCGGCTGTTAATGGGCCATTTGCAGGGCTGGCCTATCACCACTGGATAGGACCGGGTAACAAAGTCTCCCTGAAGCCCTTCCTACAGAGCCGTCGAGCGAGGGGTAAACCAGGCCGCCGATCATGCCCAGAATAGATCACGGCTAACAACTCGCGTATTGGCGCACCTGTACCATAGAGGTAAAAGCGATGACTTTCGCATCATTTGATGTACAATCAAACATCACTCGTCATGCAAGGGGGGCGTATGCAAACGCTGCTGCCATATATCGGCGACATCGACTTCGAGCATGAAGTCACGTTGCAGGAGCTAAAGCGCCTGCCCGATTTTCATAATAACAACTGGATGCGGTTGTTCACGTTTTTTGGTGGCGTGGAATTTTTATTTACGCTGCCCGGCTGCTGGATACCGTTTATCCACTGGCTGTGGCGGCTGCCGTCGGTGATGGCAGGTTCGACGATGGTCACCCGCGAAATCGAGGACCGAACCTGGAACACACTGCGTGTCACTCCGCTGACCGTTCGCGAGATTATCACGGCCAAATTCGCCTCTATTTTTCGGTACATGGAATCAAACGTGACGATTATCATGTACATTCGCGCCGTGCCGACCATCATTTTCGGCGCGACGTGGCTGGTCAGCACGCTGACTGTCTTACCCCAGCAGGGCCTCGAATACTGGCTCAGCCGTTCCATCGCCCTGGCATTTGCCGGTGCGTACTACCTGCTCTCGCCAATACTGGATGTGGCCGTAGACGGCGCCATCGGCATGCTGGCCTCAACCCTGTCGCAGCGCCGCTCTACAGCCATGATCATTGCGCTGCTGGCGCGCCTATGCGGCTGGCTGCTGCCCCTGGCCATCGCCCTGCCCCTTCAACTTGGAGAAATTGGCGCGTTTGGCGGTCTGTTCGATCCGGCATCACCAAACGAACAAACGCTGCGAGCGCTGTCGATCGTGAGCACTTTTGGTCCCAGCTACGCCTTCCTCTGGGGACTGCCGGTGCTGGCCAGTGTCATACTCGTGGTCGGGGTATTTCTGCTTCGTTTGGGATTGGTGCGCCTGCTCCTCGAACTGGCCGTCTTCCGGGCCGAGCATTTAGAAGTATAACCGGACGCTGCTCGTTCAAACAACGGGCAGCAAAGTTTTCCTCCCAACTCGCTTAATGGCCGTACTCAACCCGTAATCCGGGGCCGGATTCCTGCTGCAAGAAAGTTGACAGATAAAAAAGAGCGTGATAGTATGGATATGTACCCCCCCCATAGGGGATGGGGACATATATGAGGGTATTTTATGGATGCGAAATCGCGCGACGATGCGGTGCAAAGGCTCAAAAGCACGGCCGGTCATATCAACGGTATCGTGCGTATGCTGGAAGAAGACCGCTATTGCATCGATGTGATCAAGCAGATTCAGGCGGCTCAGGCGGCCCTCAACCGGGCCAGCGAGATCATTCTTGACAGCCATCTACGTACCTGTGTCACGACGGCGATACAGGGCGAAGATTCGAACGAACGCGAGCGCGTGCTCCGCGAAGTGACCGAAGTTTTCCGGTATACCAACAAGTAGCCCCCAAGGAGAAGTCACAGATGCCAAGCAAAACATTCGAAGTCCAGAACATTTCCTGCGGTCATTGTGTCATGACCATCAAAAACGAGGTCGGTGAACTGGCCGGGGTGACCAATGTAGAGGCCAGCCAGGATACCAAACAGGTCACCGTACAGTGGGAAGACCCGGCCAACTGGGAG
>DAOUEM010000052.1:0-5127 GCA_034430555.1 Anaerolineae bacterium
AGCAGCACCTGCTGGCGCAGCAGGTCCAGCACTTGCAGCACGAGCAGGTTGCGCAGCGAGAAGCCCCACTGCGTGGCGTCGCTGCTCAGGTCGATGAAGCGGTCGCCCGAAAACGAGAGATGGTAGTCGTCGCCGGCCAGGCCCTCGTTGGGCAGGTCGCGCAGCGCGATCCACAGGTTCATGAGCGGCACCTGCTCCTCCGCGGCGATGTCCAGCACCACGGCGTTGAACTGCACCGTGCGTTCCAGGTTATGCTGGCCGCTGCTGGGGAAGGTGCTCAGCACCGGGATGATGCCCCGGTCGATGGACTGCTTGACGATCTCCCGCAGGTGGAAGGCGAAGGTGTCCACGTTGTAAATCTGGATGTCCACCGAGCCGAACATGACGATGGCCACCGCCGGGCTGATCAGGCGGTACTCGCAGGTCAGCGGCGTCTCACCCGGCTGGCAGTGGCCGGGGTTGGACCACACCGGGTCCAGGATGGCCGCCGCACTGAAAGCGCTCAGGGCCGCCATGCTCTGGTTGACGAAGGAGTTTTCCACACCGTGGCGCGGCGACACGCTGAAGTAATCGATGGACGCCTGTAAGTAGTCGTACTCGCCCAGGCTGTACTCGCCCACGCCGTAGGGCAGCATGAAGCCCAGGTGATCGGTCTGGCAGTCGCCCAGCTTGGAGAAGATGCGGGGGTTCATGCCGTTCTGGCGGCCCAGCAGGTAAATCTGGCGGGTGCGCTCCGAGAAGAAGGAGGGCAGCACCGGCACCGCTTCCAGGCGGGCCAGCAGTGTCTGGTATACGGCGTCGTTGCTCAGCACTTCGCCGCTGACGGGCAGGTTTTCCGGTTCGGTGATCTGCAGGTGGTTGCGGATCAGCCAGCCGCGGTACTGGCCGTCGGCGGTGTGGGCCAGCAGGTATTCGACGGCTTCGTCGCGGGCTTCGGCCACCAGGTTGGCCCCGCGCGGCAGCATGGTCAGCGTGGGATAGCCGGTGGTCGGCCCCTGGCGCATCAGCGTGACGGAAATGGCCTGGGCATTGGCGGCTTCGGTGGCCGCGCCCAGGTTGGCCTGGGTCATGCCGGGCGTGTTGGCCGGGATGTTCATGCCCAGCGTATCTTCCACCACCGGCATGGAAGCCAGCTCCTGGCCTTCCCAGATCAGGTAGCGGGAGGCCACCCAGCCGCGCATGGTGCCATCGGCGGAGTGGATCAGCACCCAGTCGCCGACGTTGTTGCGCGCTTCGATCACCACCCACACCCCGGCGTCAATCATCCAGATGGACGGGTACTGCTGGCCGGGGCCGGTGCGGACGTTCAGGTTGGAGATAGCCGTGCCGGAGGCGGCCGGTCCCTGGGCCAGGGCAGGGCTGCCCGGCGGCAGGAGCACGGCCATCAGAGCCACGGTCAAGGTTAAGAGTAGAAGTTTGCGGAACATGGCGATTTCCTCATTCATAATAAACCAGCGGCGGTCTGTTCAAACGAACGCGCCCCCCAATTCACGATTCCGGTAAACCTTGGCCTGCATCGCGCCGGACCTCCCCAGGTCGCAGCCGATCCATTATAACCAAAACTACCTATTCCCATGCAACAGCCGGTATCATACCATAGGTTGCGCCGCCGGGCTGTCGGAGCCAGGCCGGTTTTTTTAATCGGATGGGTGAGGGTAACAATTGTATGCGATTCTGCTGGATTTGCGCCCTGTTAATCGGATCGTTCCTGCTGGCCGGATGTAACGTCTCTCCGGCGGAAGGGCCGCAGGCCACCGTCACCCTGCCGGTGATGGTCCTGCCGGCCAGTACGCCCGTGCCCACGCTGGACGTCGCCCAGGCTTTTCCGGGCACCCGCACGCCCGGCCCGGTGGTCATCGGGCCGACGCCGACGGCCAGCCTGACGCCTACCCCGACTCTCTCGCCCACGCCGACCGAGGCGGCTGCCACCGAGGTCGCCGTTTTGCCCTTTAATGCCCAAGTGGCCGAGGAACGCGGCGGCCTGCGCCTGCGCCTGGAACCGCGCGACGACAGCCAGTGGCTGCTCAACCTGGTGGAGTTCGCGCCGCTCAACGTGATCGGCCAGTCGGCGGACGGGCTGTGGCTGCAGGTGGAAACGTCGGAAGGCTATACCGGCTGGGTGTGGGCTTCTTACGTGATCCAGGACGTCGATTGGAGCCAGGCCCAGCCGACCGCGGCGGCTGCCGTGGCCGCTCTGACGGCTGCCGCTTACTTCCAGGCCAACGACGCGCCGCCGGCGGTGGCGGCTATCAGCGGCATCAGCGGCAACGCCCGCGCCATCTTCCTGGCCGGGCAGGCGCGCGGCAACCGGGCCAACGTGTTCTCCAAAGTGGGGGACAGTCTGACGGTGGCGACCTATACCCTCTACGCCTTCGGCTGGCGGAATTACAACCTGGGCGATTACGCCTACCTGTACCCGGCGCTGTCGTTTTTCAGCGCGCCCATCGCCCGCGAGGGCCGCGATTCCTTCGCCAACGAATCGCTGGCCGCCGACAACGGCTGGATCGCCGCCGACGCCCTCGACCCGGCCAACGCTGATCCCGACTTCTGCCAGCCGGGGGAATCGCCGCTGGCCTGCGAGTATCGCGTGGTGCGACCTGGCGTGTCCCTGGTGATGTTCGGTACCAACGACGTGGGGCAGGTCGGTGGGGATGCGTTCGCGGCGGCCATGGCCCGGATCACCGAAATCAGCATCGAGATGGGCGTGGTGCCGGTGCTGACCACCATCCCCAACCGGGCCGGTTACGAGGACGCCGTGCGCGCCTTCAACGGCATCATCACGGAGACGGCGCGCCGCTACGACGTGCCGCTGCTGGACTACTACCTGGCGATGGCCCCGCTGCCCAACCAGGGCCTCGCCGAGGACGGGCTGCATCCTTCCTGGCCGCCCGGCGACTACGCGGAGACGGCGTTCCTGACGGCGGAGAATTTGCAATACGGCTACACCATGCGCAACCTGACGTGTTTGCAGGTGCTCGATGCCGTGTGGCGTTACGCGTTGTATTAGGCGACGCGTCACCGCAGGCGACGCGTCACCGCAGGTGACGTTGTGGGTCGCCCGCGGTCAGCCATCAGCGTGTGGGGCGTTCAATTGAACGCCCAGGGCTGGTCGCCCGACAGCCGCGCCCGACGCCGGGGAGCAGCAGCGACTACCCATCGATAGATTCGACCGGCGGCAGGTGACAGGCCTCCACCAGAATGCGGACGAACCACTCCACGGAATCCTGTTTGGCCGCGTCGTCGACGTCCATCAGCAGGGCACGCTCGGCAAAACCGGCCAGGTCCTCCATGGCACGCTCGCAGCGATAGAAGGCCATCGTCAGGGGATCGATGTCCGTGGGGCCATATCCGCGAAAGAACAACTCCTCCAACCGCTTATCCTTCACGAAAGCGCCCACCGTCACGAACATCAGGTCGAGTTCCCTGGGCGCTAAAATCGGCTGATCCCAGTCCACCACGTGCAGCCGGCCCTGCCCATCCAGCAGCAGATTGGCCGTGTGAATGTCGGCGTGGCACAGCACCAGCGCCGGCGCTGGCGATTGGCTTTGCAACCGGCGGCCCAATCGCTCGGCCCGGTCGACAACCGCCGTGATTGCGTGCCGGTGGTCCTGCCAGTACGCGGCCAGCCGTCGTTCGATAGGATGATCATAGATGCGGCTGCCGATATCCGCCTGCAGCCGCCTGATGACGGCCATCCAGTGCGGATGGGGGACGAAGGTTTCTTGGGGCACTCGCTGTAGCAGGTCGGGCGGCAGCCGCGTGGCATGAAGCTGCTTCAGGAAAGCGCCAAACGCCGTCCACTGCTCGTCCGATAACCCAGCTTCATCGCCGCTTATCCCGTCGATGAAGGGGTACAGGATCAGCGTGAAGTGATCGACCTGGCCCCACGGCTGCTGGGTGAGGGTCGGCAGCGGGGCCACGACCGATTCGATTCCGTTTTCTTTGAGATATCGCGGCAGCAGGGCGCTCAATTCGTCGGCGGCATCGGCCTTGACCTTGAGAAAATAGCGCTGTCCGTCGGCCTGCACCCGGTAGACGCCCGCATACGAATCATAACCCAGCGGGAGGTACTCGATCTCGGCCACGGCCAGGCCGTAGCTCTCTTGCAAGCACGCGATGATTTGCTCGTCTGCGGGGCGCGATGTCCCAAGCACAGTGTTTTACCTATCTCCGCCGGCGCCGCCACAGAGTGGGCTTCTTGTCGTCGCGCCGGCGCTTTTTATTGTAGAATATCGGAAAACTGCTTAAGAGTCATGCCAGGGGAAGATATGGGCATCCAGGTCTCATGGGACAATACCGAAAAAACCGCTGTCCGCTTCGACTACGGGCAGGACTGGTCGTGGGCGGACTTCACGGCAGCCTTGCAGCAGTCAAAGGGGATGATCGCGACCGTCAGCCAGACGGTCGACCTCATCGCCAACTTCACAGACGGCACCCTGCCGCCCGCCGATGCGCTGCTGCGCTTCAGCCGGGCACTGCAGGACAGCCCGCCCAACGTGGGCATCGTGGTGATCGTAGGGGGCGGGGCCTTCATCACAGTCCTGGTCAAGACCTTCAACCGGATGTACAGGGCGCTGGGGGAGCGGGAGCCGCTATTCACCCTGCGCCACGAATGGGGTGTGCAAGGTGCAAGGTGGAACGCGGCTGAAACGCGGCTGCTCAGCTGGGGGGGCATGTAGGGGCGAGGCGGTGCGTCGCCCCCGGCGGTGCGTCGCCCGGCAGCTGGCCGCTCGGATGATGGCTCGCGGGCGATTCGCCGAATCGCCCCTACAAGATGTGCCCGCCAAAAAACATCACACCACCGAATCAAAAACGGGGCGTAGCGCACACGCCCCATTTTTCGTTTATCTGCCTGCCCACCGCTACATCTGGTAGCGGCCGCTACTTCGCGTAGCGGGCCTTGATGTTGGGGATCAGGTACTCCTCGAAGGCGCGCCACTGGTTGTAGTCCGGCTGCCAGCCCCAATCCTCGCGGGCGCGGGCATCGTCCTGGTCCTCCGGCCAGCTATCGACGATGCCCTGCCGCCGCCGGTCCGGCTCGAAGGTGATCTGCGCCGCGGGGAAGGCCTCCCGGATGATGGTGTACATCTCCCGCGCCGAGGGGTTGAAGCTGGTCACGTTGTAGAC
>DAOUEM010000053.1:0-21903 GCA_034430555.1 Anaerolineae bacterium
TGGATGGCCGACGCCCGGCGCGGTCGCACATCGCCGAAGATGCCGCCTTCCTGGTGATATGGGCCGGATATGTTCCAGAGTTCGTCGAAGGCGTCCTGGTGGTTATGGTGGGTTTTGCGGCCCAGCAGCACGACCGCTGTGTCCTGGGCGAACACGGGAAAATCCGGCCTCCGTCCGAGCATTCTCGAAGGATCGCCGGCGAAACGACAGACTTCTATCAGGTAATTCGCCAGCGCATCTCGGTCTTCCGGCAGAATAGCCAGCGGCGGGTCTCCCTCATACCCACGGGCTTCTAGCACCCGCAGGTTGCCGCTGCCGCGCCGTGAGCGTCGACCTAAGCCGCTCATATTCACCATGAGAAAGACGGCTTTGACCAGGTCGCCGTCGGCGTCCAACACTGGGCTGTTATCCAGCAGGTGGGTGGACAGCGTGATGCGGAATTCGCTGTCCGCCGGAAAGGCATGATGCCTCAATGCGTAGCCGCGCGTCTGTTCCGGCAGAACCGTCTGGTTTTGTTCCGCACGCATTGCATTACTCTGGTATACACGCACCCTGATCTTCGAGCCGCTGTCGGTGCTGCCCAGGATGGCGCGCTCTTCCTCGAACACCTCCCGAGGCGAGGCAAACCGCGCACCGAGCACGGCCCGCAGCCAGTATCTCAGCGTGCCGCGGAGGGACGATGCGCGCAGCTCTGGCTCTGCTCTCAAGCTGGGATTCGTCCGGTCGTCCTTGTTATCCGCGCCGTACATCAGCAGCGGCGTGACCGATTGCACGGTCAATCGTAGTTAAGTCATAGATCAATCCTGTTTGCCAAAAAAACTCACCAGCGGACCAGCGGTACCGGGGATTTAGTTCATCCGCACCATCCCCATACCTTGCGAGGTCTTGATCCCCACACCGCTGTAGAAGGCGAAGTCGGCCAGCATCCCGAGGACTCGCGCCAGGTCGTCGCGGCCTTCCAACGTCTGGGCGAGCGCCTTGTCGTATTTCCGAAGTCCATCGTTTTTCCTGGCAATCGTGAAGGTGGCCTGCCCGGTGAACCCCACCTGACGGCTGCCGTTCTTGAACGGCGGAACGCGCGACTCAACCTCGTGCCGGCTCAACATCACCAGGTTATCGACGAACACCAGAAGGTCTTCCGGCAGCGGCAGCGGCATCAGATCCCGCCACTGCCGGTGCAAACTCCCGAACACAAGTGAAGGTATCGGCAGCGGCATGTTCAGCCCACCGCTGTGAAACCCCGTCGGGGAGACGAACTCGAAGGCGAATCGGCGCGGTGGGGAACCATTCTGATGCCGTGTGTACAGCGCTTCGCTGGCGGTGCGCCCGGCCCAGGGGTCAACCGCAGAATCACCGGTGACCTACTCGACATCCCAATGGCTATAGTCCAGTTCGATGGTCGGCGGAGGGGCCTCGGCGAACCCTTCCAGCGCGGCTACCACGCCCGCCTGCAAGCCGACCAGGCGGAACCAGGCCGCATCTCCGGCTCGGACCTGGGCATTGGCCAGGGGACGTGTGCAGTCAGGCATCAAAAGCCCGCTCACGGTGAAAGGCTGTGGACCACTTTTATTGGCGTGGAGTTCGGCGGCCAGGGCCGGCGGCAGCAGGGAAAAGAGGAACTGGTGCACCGCCCGGCCCATGTGATGCAGGATCGCTTCCGGCTGCGTAGCCCGAAGCCTGACCACGTATGCGGCGAGCGGCACCGACGGCATTGTACCCCCCAAACAGCGGTAATGTTCACACTCATATTCTACTTAGGGTTAGCACCCGCGCAAGTCGTTTATGAACCCTTTCATGCATAGGGACGCTACCGTGTATTCATCTGCTTCCAGCATACGGTGAGAGACACAAGCCAGCATGAGGCGACATTCCCAAATGGCATGGGAAGATCTTCCCGGACAGTGTGGGAGAAAAAGCCGGGCTGGTTGCCCGGTCCCGATGATTCCCGAAGTGAGACATGTGGCACGAAGGTGCAGCGCAGATGTTTAAAGCGCTGTGGCCGTTTTAATCCCCCTGACGGGGATTAAGGTGCTGCAATACCGACCTTACTCGCAGCAGCGGGCGATATCCGGTGCCGTTTCAATCCCCCTGACGGGGATTAGGGCACTGCAACGTGCTGATGCTGCCTTTGCGCGGACCAACCTGGACCTGTTTCAATCCCCCTGACGGGGATTAGGGCACTGCAACACTGCGCTACCTGCGCCAGCGCTGGTATGAATCCAAGTTTCAATCCCCCTGACGGGGATTAGGGCACTGCAACTGCACTTCTTGCTTCTGTGGCGCAGGTCAAAAACCACCTGCACGTTCAAACCCGCCCCTCTATGCCCATTCTACAGCGTTTTGGTCCGGCGGTCCAGCCCGTCAAACGGGGTGGTGCGGCAGGCCGTCGGTCGGGGCGAAGTGGCCACCCGAGCCGCCCACCGCCCGCAGTGCCTCAGGCGTGTACTGGTCGCCGCTCTTGCGCGTCACGTCCAGGTAGACGATGCCCTGGGCAGCACACTCGCGGGCGCACCATTTGTCGACGCGCGTGGTGTAGATGGTGACCCGCTTCTGCCCGCTCGCCTGCCAGGTGGGGAAGTCGGCGCGCCGCCGCGGCCACAGCAGGTTACCCTTGTGAAAGACCGGGATGTCGTGCTCGTGGGCGAAGGCGTGCAGGCTTTCCACCCAGGCCCGCTCCGGCTGGTACTTGCGCCGGCCGGCGCTGGCGGCGCCCACCACCAGCCACTCGAGCATGGGACCATGCTGCGCGAAGGCCTGGGCCAGCAGCGGCGCGGTATCGAAGCACAGCGGCTCCAGGCTCAGCCAGCGGATGCGGCCTTCCAGCCGGGCCAGGACGGCCAGCGCCCGTCCCAGCAAACGGTACTGCTGGCCTTCACTCGTGCGGCGGCCCCACATGTGCGTGGGCGGCAGCGACACCCCGGCCCACAGGTTGTCGGGCAGGTCGCCGGCGTATTTGAGCAGGCCCGGCGCGTGTTTGGTCAGGCTCAGGTAGACGTGCCGCGGCGTGCGGCGCATCACGTCCAGCACCTGGCGCACCTGGTCTTCCGGCACCCAGTGGCCGAACAGGTCCGACATGGAATCGCAGAAGATGCCGGCCGGCTGTTTCAGGCTCAGCGGCTCGTCCAGCCGGTCGGGGTGCCAGTAGTGGTGGTCGAAGCCCTCCGGGTAGGCGGCGTTGGCCAGCCCCTCGGCGACGCCCTTGGCATAACATTCGGCCATGACCAGGTCGGGCATCTCCCAGGCGCAGCCGTGAAAGCAGCCGGCCACCGGGTTCCAGGTGTAGCCGGGCCGCACGCTGCCATCCGGATTACGGACCCGCGTCCACTCGATGCCGTCGGGTGGATTTTGTCGGTTCATCGTCTTATCCCCTCAGCTCTCGATCAGGTTGGCGTACTTGCCGGTGACGTAGCGCCGCCGCCAGGCTTCCGAGTTGGGCGCCAGCGCGCCGCCGCTCTGCCTGGCGAGCCAGACTTCCAGGTTCTTGTCGACGTACTGCAGGCTGATGGCTTTGGGCAAACCATCCTTGTCGCCGCACCAGTAGCCCGAGCGGTCGTTGGCCCGGGTGCTGTCGCAGAAGGCGGCCACTATCTCAGCCTCGTGGCCGGCCTCGACCAGCCGTAACGCCGCCGGCGGGCATAGTCACGCTAGCACAGTATGGTCATTCCGAATCCGCGGGTAACAGACGATCTGACGTACAAGTTGTGAGTGAGACCCGTTGCCAGGCTGTGTGATCCGCAATAGACACCTCTTGAGTTCTGTGGGATACTACGCGTCACCGGCGTATAAGACACCCGTGTGAGGCTTCCCAGGTGAATGGTGTCACCAGTACACCTTTGGAAGGTGCGTGAAAACTCATGGTAGAGGTTGCAGATAAGTGAGGGCAGCATCACAACACTGCTCATCAATCACATGGATGAATGACTGGTATGTCTATATGTACGAATTGTGGACATGAGAACGCCAAGCACCGATCCCGCTGCCAGCTTTGTGGTCAACCCCTGGATGAGACCATCCCCTGGGAGCCACAGAAAACGCTCAACCTGGGCGACAGAAAAGATGATGTTCCGATCTATCCCGCACCACAACCGGGAGGGATGGTTTTTGGCGAGACCGTTCGTGTGCGTTTGTACGCGCTGGAAGAGGACCACCTCATCGACCTCGACCCGCAACACCGCGACAATATGACGTTGGGTCGCCTCGATCCGGTATCGGGTTCATATCCGGATGTGGACCTGAGCGTGCTGGACGGTGGCCGTCGTGGTGTTTCTCGCCAACACGCCCAGCTCGTTTTTCACCATGACACCCTCAGTATCATGGATTTGTCCAGTACCAACGGCACCTATATCAACAACAAACACCTGAAACCCTACCAGGCGTACCTGCTGACAGATGGCGACGAGATATGCCTGGGCGGATTACGATTGCTGGTGGCTTTCGAGGCGTCGTCATCCTGAGTGTATGGAATCCGCTCACCCGACGAGCGGGCGAGCAAGGCCATTGCTTGCGCTGCTGTTGAACGACAGCACACCGCCGCCGTCGATGGGGCCCAGGACGCCACCTTCCTCAGCCAACTTCCCATCCACCGCCTGGACCCGGTCACCGCCCGCGGAACCCACCCCGATTCCTCTGGGGGGGATTGGAGGGCCGAGGCAGCATGCATTTCGAAGAGCACTATATTGGTGGCCTCAAGTTTCTCTCCTCCAAAACCGCTGTTTCTGGCCCGGCGAAATTGGGTATAATCCACCCCACTTAACACAGATAACAAGGTGGAGAATATGATCCCAGTTGATTCTGCCAGGCGCGTGCTGGCCGAGGCCTTACGCTCCGGCGGCGATTTAGCCGAGATATACGTCGAAGACCGCACGTCGCTATCGCTGACGATGGAAGATTCAAAAATCGAGAACGCCGTGGGCGGCGCCGACCGTGGCGCAGGCATCCGCGTGTTTTTTGGCGACCTGGTCACCTACGCCTACACCGATGACCTGGGCGAAGAAAGCCTGCTGCAGGCGGCGCGGGCCGCTGCCGCCGCCGCCAACGGCAGCAGCCAATCACAGGCTATCGACCTGACCCGACAAAAAAGCCCGCTCCAATACCCGATCGTAAAACCCTTTGACAGCATGAGCATCGCCGAGAAGGCGCAGCTCCTCAGCCGCGCTGACATCGTGGCGCGCGGTTACAGCACCCTCGTCAAACAGGTCATCGCCCGCTACCAGGAACTCAACCGCAAGGTGTGGATTTTCAACTCGGACGGCCTGCACGTGGAGGACGACCGCAGTTTTGTGGAGGTGATGTCGTTTATCATCGCCCAGCAGGAGGACGTGATCCAGCGCGCGATAGGCGCTTTTGGCGGCCAGAAGGGCCTGGAAGTGCTGGACGAAAATGACTTCGAGCAGGAGGTCCGGGCGGCTGCCGAGACGGCGGTCCGCATGTTGGATGCGCGCCCCTGCCCTGCCGGGGAGATGCCGGTGGTGATATGCAACGGTTGGGGCGGTGTGCTGTTCCATGAGGCGTGCGGCCACCAGATGGAAGCCGACTTCATCACCAAGGGCACGTCCGCCTATGCCGGGCGCATCGGCGAACAGGTGGCCTCGCCGCTGATTACCGCCTACGATGATGGCACCATCCCCGGACGGCGCGGATCGCTGCGTTTCGACGACGACGGCACGCCGGCCCAGCGCACTCAGCTGATCGAAAAAGGGGTGCTCAAGGAATACATGTGGGACCTGGTCGAGGCGCGCCGCATGAAGCGCGCGTCGACCGGCAACGGTCGCCGCCAGAGCTTCCGGCACATGCCCATGCCGCGGATGACCAACACCTACATCGACGCCGGCGAACACGACCCCGAAGCGATCATCGCCGACACCAAAAAGGGCGTATACATCAAACAGATGGCAGGCGGCCAGGCGGAGATCGCCAAGGGGGATTTTGTCTTCAGCGCCACGGAAGCCTACCTGATCGAGGACGGTAAACTCACCGCGCCGCTGCGTGGGGCGACGGTCATGGGCAACGGGCCGGACGTCCTGATGGAAATCGACATGGTGGGCAACGACCTGATGCTCGACCCGGGCATCGGCATGTGTGGCAAGTTCCAGACGGCGCGCGTCAGTGTGGGTCAGCCCACGATCCGCATCCCCCGTGTGGCCGTTGGCGGCACGGACGAACCCGCGTAATGACTCAGGAAAAAACAAGCTGGCATCGACTCACCCGGCGAAGACAGCCACTGGAGTGAATATCTTATGATGGATTATTTGAAACTGGCCCAGGACACCGTGGCCAAGGCCACGGCCCGGGGCGTGGAAGCCGAAGTCATCATCATCGACCAGCAGGAAACGGAAATCCAACTGGGCAACGGCGCGGTTGAGCAACTATCGCAGTCGGGATCAAAGGGGATGGGCGTGCGGGTCATCGACGACGGGCGTGTCGGATACGCTTATACCTCCGCCTTCACGCCAGAGAGCATTACGCAGACCTGGCAGACGGCCGTTGAGCTGGCCGCCGTGGCCTCGAGCGACGAGTACCGGCGCCTACCCCAACCACAGTCCCTTCCTGACGAAAACCTGGAGATTTACGACGCGGCGCTGCCGCAGGTCACCCCGGAGCAGAAGATCGACCTGGCGAAGCGTGTGGAGCAGGCAGCGCTGGCGTTTGACGATCGAATCGTGATGGTGCCTAAAACCAGGTACACGGACGCCATCGAACACGTTTACCTGGCGAACTCCAAAGGCTTCGCCGGCACCTACGACCGTACGATAGCCTGGAGCTTTGTGGAGTGCTTCGCGCGGGACGGCGAAGAGGTCGCGGAAGCTTACGGCCTGGGCGCGTCAATTACTTTTTCGGAGCTGGATGCCGACGCCATCGGGCGCGAGTCGGCCGAACGGGCGCTGGGCATGTTGGGCGGCGAACCGGTGCCCACCCAGACCTGCCCGGTGATCTTCGACCCACTGGTGAGCGCCGAACTGCTCGGGGCAATTGCGCGCGCGATGTCGGCCGATGCCATGCAGAAGGGCCGTTCCTTTTTGCTGGACAAACTCGGGCAGGATATCGCGTCGGACGTGGTCAGCATGATGGATAACGGCCGGATGAAACGCGGGATCGCCAGCGCCCCGTTTGACGGCGAAGGCGTCCCGACCTCAGCCACGCGCCTGATCGACGAGGGTGTTTTCCAGAACGTCATTTATGACACGTACACGGCTAATAAAGCGGGCGCCACCTCCACCGGTAACGCCCAGCGCAGCTCGCACCGGGAAGTGCCGCGCCTGAGCATGAGCAACTTCTACCTGCAGCCCGGCAACCTCACGCAGGAAGAGATCATCGCCGGCGTCAGTAACGGCATGTACGTCACCCGCATCATGCAAACAGGTGGAATCGACCCGATCACGGGCGACTGCTCGATGGGCGCCTATGGCTGCTGGATCGAGGACGGTAAACTCACCAAAGCGGTTTCGGGTGTGACGCTGGCCACGACTCTGCAGGACCTATTGAAGAACATCACCGCCGTCGGCAGCGACCTGCGGCTGGTGCCGCTGCAAGGGTCCATCAGCGCGCCCACCATTCGCGTCGATAACGTAACGGTGGGCGGCACGCAGTAACCACCCACCTGACCAGGCGTTTACCCACTGGTTTCAGACGATCTAATCCAGCCAGGCGCGACTTGCCTAGCTGGTGGTCGTCTTCAACAATCTCCTTTGTTGCGACTACAACGGCCCATTTCTCGGCCGGCAGTCAGGTGCAAAGACTGGATATACCGGTGCCCTTGGCAACCACCGATGATAGTGAACCGGTAAACACGTACGAGGAAGTCATTGACGGCCAATCTCAGCGGACGGATGGACTCGCACAAGGACGCTTCACTGCCGCTGATCCCGTCCCGCAAGAACCCATGCCTTTGTTGCTCTTTCTGTGCGCTCGGTGCCATCCTTTGTTTCATGGCGTGTTGCTCTCTTTTTTGGAATTAGCCTTTCACAAGAAAGCGTACCCCTTCCCTTTTTGCAGAAGTATATGGACATCACCGACTCCGGTAGTGTCAATGACCGACATAAAAAACAGGCCGCTACCAGCCAGACGCCTCCTCATCAGGACCGACCAGCATGTTATCGATCAGCCGCACGGGTCCGATGAATACCGCCAGGCTCAGCAGCACACGAGCCGCTTCGCCCGGAATCTCTAGCAGTGTCACCGGGTCAGCGGCGCTCACATAATCGAT
Source organism: Anaerolineae bacterium (assembly GCA_034430555.1). Lineage (GTDB taxonomy): Bacteria > Chloroflexota > Anaerolineae > Aggregatilineales > Ch27 > DAOTXK01. Next base: position 8,204 of record DAOUEM010000053.1, read on the forward strand.
GCGCGCCAGCGGTTCGCGCTGGATGATGTCGCGCATCAGCATCCGCAGGCGATCGGCGTCGCGCTCCCCAGCCTGCCACGCCTCCACGGCCGCCGCCAGCGCCCGATAAAGCACCCGCGCCGCCTGACGCTCATCGGAGTTCAAGCGCGCATTGCGACTGCTCATTGCCAGGCCGTCCGCCTCGCGCACAATCGGACACACGACGACTTGCAGGTTAAAGTCCAGGTCGCGCACCATTTGCCGGATCACAGCCACCTGCTGTGCATCCTTCTGGCCAAAATAAGCGCGGGTGGGCTGGAAAACGTTAAACAATTTGGCGACGACGGTGGCCACACCCCGGAAATGGCCCGGTCGCGCAGTGCCTTCCAACGGCCGGGTAATCGTTTCCAGGTCGACGAAGGTCTGGTAGCCGGGCGGGTAGACATCCTGGTCCGCTGGCGCCCAGATGAGATCGACACCCTCGGCCTGCAACAGGTCGACGTCCTGCTGTAACCGGCGGGGATAGCCGGTCAGGTCGTCGGGGCGATCAAACTGGATCGGGTTGACAAATATACTCACGCCGACGCGGTCGTTTTCGGCCCTGGCCCGCCGTACCAGGGAGAGATGGCCGTCGTGCAGCGCCCCCATGGTCGGCACCAACCCCCAGCTGGCGGTCCTGTCAGCCCAGCGGATTTTTCTGGCCTCGGCTACCGTCTTAACAATTACCATAGTTGCATCATCCTGTTTCGTGCACCCGCTTATAACTGGGCCTCATCGCGACTTTCCGCAGTTTCCTCCCGCGCCTTGACCATCATATACAGCAGCCGGTTGACCGGGGTCGCGACCCCCCGATTTTCACCGATACGTATCACCGCCCCGCAAATCACCTCGATCTCGGTCGGCGCACCGCGCAGCATATCTTGCAGCATCGACGAGCGGTTGTGCGCCGTCAGACGCGCCACCTCGGCTGCGCGCGCTCCGGCATCGACAAAGGGTAAGGTGATTCCCCGCGCCACCGCCACGGCAGCCACTTCCCGGGCGGCTTCCGCCATGATCCGCCGCGCCCAATCCGATTCGACCAGCGCGCCGTTCGGCACCTGAAGCAGCGCGGTCAGCGGATTGATCCCGGCATTGACGGCCAGTTTCTCCCACACCAGCGCCGACACATCGTCCACCACCTGAGTCGGCAGCCCGGCCCGGTTAAAAAGCGCGGACAACTCGCGCACCGGTGCCCAGACGGACGGGTTGACCGCCAGATAGGTCGGACCGGCCCCACCGAGGCGTAGCGTGCCGGGCTGACCACCGGTGGAAGCGCCCTGCATCGTGACGCCCAGCGTCACCCGATCCGGCCCGACCGCCGCGGCCAGTATCTCCAGGTTGCCGATGCCGTTTTGCAGCGTGACGGCCAGCCCATCCACAGCCAGCACCCGGGCCATGTCCTGCGCGGCGCGCGCCGTGCCGCCGGCTTTGGTGAGCACGAGCGCCACTTCAGCACGCCCCACTTCGGCCAGATCGTCGGTCACCCGCAGCCACACGTGCGTTATCCGCCCTTCGGGGTCCGTGATCTGTAAGGGGGCAGCCCGCAGCGCCTGCAACTGCGCCGGCCAGCGGCCCACCAACACCACATCCGCGTGGGGAGTGAGGTGTGCGCCAAACAGGCAGCCCATCGCTCCCACGCCAAATATTGCGATCTTGATGATCGCCTCCTCAACAACTCAGGTTATCTCAGCGGCCCCCGGCACATCGGTCTCGGCCACAATCGCCTGCCAGACATCATCGGGCAGGTGGTAAGCGTGCTCGTCAATCGGGAAGGCGCGGGCGCTTACGTCGGCATGGTACGCGGCAAAGGCCTCGCGCATCGGCCCGGCCAGATCGGCGTACCGCTTGACGAATTTCGGCGTAAACCGCTGGTACAAACCCAGCACATCGTGCACCACCAGCACCTGGCCATCACAACCCGCGCCGGCACCGATGCCGATGGCCGGGACGGATACCGCGCGGCTGATCAGGGCCGCCAGGCGATCCGGTATCGCTTCCAACACGATGCTGAACACGCCGGCCGCTTCCAGGACGCGCGCGTCGGCCAGCAGGGCCTGTGCCGCCTCGACGCTTTTGCCCTGTACTTTGAAGCCGCCCATGGCGCTGACACTCTGCGGCGTCAGGCCGATATGCCCCTGCACCGCAATGCCCATTGCCACTAACGACCGGATGGTCTCGCCCATAGGACGCCCACCCTCCAGCTTGACGGCATCCACGCCACCCTCGGCCAGCATCCGCCCGGCATTACGCTTGGCCTCTTCTATACTGACCTGGTAGCTCATAAACGGCATGTCGCCGACGACGTAAGCCCGCTTCACACCCCGCCGCACGGCCTGGCAGTGCATGATCATCATGTCCATGGTGACGGGCAGCGTGCTCTCCAGGCCATGCACGACCATGCCCAGCGAGTCGCCCACCAGCACCATGTCGATCTCGCTCTGGTCAACCAGGAGGGCTGTTGGATAGTCATAAGCCGTCAGCATACTAATCGGCTCACGATTGGCTTTTTTCTCAACCAGCGTCTGAATGGTTACTTTGTCCACGGTTCACTCCTGAAAAAACCATCTGATGAGTATACCGCAGGCGGAAACAAACACCGATCTACCCATTACCCACACCGGAACACACCTGCCGATAAGCTGCCGACCTGTTCGATGGACGATTCGACTGATCGTTTGGGTACGACGAGGGTCGTGAACCATAACCGGCGGAAAAATGCGCCGCGTCTCCCTGTGGATGACGCGGCAGCAGGATGCGCTATAATCCGGCCTGTGGCAGGGGCGCGCATAAAGGAGCAGGGCTTGAACTGGCAGAATACACGTGTCCTGGTGACGGGCGGGGGCGGGTTTATCGCCAGCCACCTCACCGAGCGCCTGGTGACCCTCGGCGCACGGACCCGGGCGATGGTGCACTACAATGCCCTGGGAACATGGGGATGGCTGGACCAATCGACGCACAAAGAACACATCGAGGTGATGGCCGGCGATATCACGGATTATCACAGCGTCTACCGGGCCATGCAGGGCATCGACGTGGTGTTTCACCTGGCGGCGCTGATCGCCATCCCGTATTCCTATCACGCCCCGAACTCATACGTGAGCACCAATATCCAGGGCACGCTCAACGTGCTGCAAGCGGCGCGTGCCCTGGAGACGCCTCGGGTGATCCACACCTCCACCAGTGAGGTTTATGGCACGGCGCAGTACGTGCCCATCGACGAAAAACACCCGCTGCAAGGGCAATCCCCCTACTCCGCCTCAAAGATCGGGGCGGACAAACTGGCCGAATCGTTTTACCTGTCGTTCGGCACCCCGGTGGTCACGATCCGGCCCTTTAACACCTTCGGCCCACGGCAGTCGGCGCGGGCGGTTATTCCCGCCATCATTACCCAATGCCTGACCGGCGACACGGTCAAACTGGGCAACCTGACGCCCACACGCGACATGAATTACGTGACCAACACGGTCGATGGTTATATTTACGCCGCATCGGTTGACGCCGCCCTGGGCCAGGCCATCAACCTTGGTTCGGGACGCGAGATCAGCATCGGCGACCTGGCCCAGATGATCATCCGGCTGGTCGGGCGCGACATCACCATTGAGACCGAACAGCAGCGCATCCGGCCTGACCAGAGCGAGGTCAGCCGCCTGCTGGCCGACAATACGCTCGCCCGCGAACTGCTGGGGTGGGAACCGGTCGTTACCCTGGAAGCAGGCCTGCAGCGCACCATCGACTGGCTGCGCGATCACCTGTCACGCTACCGTCCCGGCGTCTATCGCCTCTGATTCGGGACGGCACACCGCGAAAAAAACGCACCAACCGTTACGTTTTCCCGGTCGGTGCGAAAACGGCTGTCTGAAGGTCGAAGCATCTACTGGATAGCGTTGGCCTTGATCCAATCGATCAACTCGTCCACCCGGGTAAAGGCCAGCGCCGTCACGGTATCCGCGCCGCCGTAATAAATAGCCATGCGGCCCGTGGCGGCATCGGTCAGCGCCGCACAGGGGAACACCACGTTAGGCACATCGCCCACGCACTCGTACAACTCCTGCGGCGAAAGCATATATGGCTCGGCACGGGCTATCACTTTCCACGGCTCGTCCAGGTCCAGCAGCGCCGCCCCCATGCTGTAGACAAACCCGTTGCACGAGGTCAGCACGCCGTGGTAGATCAGCAGCCAACCCTCGGTCGTCTCGATAGGGGTCGGTCCCGCGCCGATCTTGGTGCTCTGCCAGGTCCACGGCCGGGTGCCCATCACGAAGCGGTGCCGTCCCCAATGCACCATGTCCGGGCTTTCACTGTAAAAGATGTCGCCGAACGGCGTATGACCCGTATCGCTGGGGCGGCTGATCATGGCGTATTTGCCGTTGATCTTGCGCGGGAACAACACGCCATTCCGGTTGTGCGGCAGGAAGGCATTCTCCATCTGGGTGAAGGTCTCAAAATCATGGGTATAACCCACGCCAATGGTCGGGCCGTGATAACCGTTGCACCACGTCACGTAATACCGATCCTCCAACCAGCACACGCGGGGATCGTAGCGGTGCACGAAAGCGGCGATCTCCGGATCATCACACACCCAGTCGATAGGCTCGTGATCGATCGTCCAGTTCAGCGCATCCGGGCTGGTCCCCCGGTAGATGTTCATCACACGCCGGGTGTCGTCGATGCGGAACACACCGGCAAAACCCTCTCCAAAGGGCACGACAGCGCTGTTGAAGATGCTGTTGGCGCGCGGAATCAGATTACGCGGAATGACGGGATTACGGCTGTAGCGCCAGGCTATCTCAGTATTGCCTGGTGGGCGGTCTTCCCAGGGGATATTGGGCAGCGCATCCCCTACGACAATTAGCTTGTTACTCATCGGTTGGCTCCTGGACCCACGAGGATAAAAGCAGACCCGGCCCGATCGCTGCCGGATAAACGATCCGCCGGACCGCCCCATCATACCATGCGGGCCGCCGGCGGGCATCGATGATCGTTATGTTTTCGCGTCGGCTTTCATAATATCTGCGTGTTCTTCAATTGACTACACGAAGCGCCCTCAGAGAACTGGGCGATCAAAAAGGACGCCAGACGGCGTCCTGTGAATGGTGCGGGAATTACCGACTTCAGACCAGGCCCAACAACCGCGCCAGGCTGGCCGTCAGGAACGTGACGATAATCCCCAAACCCAGCGGCAGCAGCGAAGCCACCAGAGTCCAGCGCAGGTTTCTGGTCTCTTTCCAGATCGTCAGGATGGTGGTGCTGCATGGATTATGGATCAGGCTGAACAACATCAGGTTGAGCGCCGTCAACAGCGTCCAACCGCCCATCTGCGTCAGCACGGTATACGTCTGGTTTCTTTCCAACTCCAGCATCACTCCGGCCTGCACCTGGTCCGAGCCGCCGATCATCAGGGTCAGCATCAGCACGGTAGGGATGACGATTTCATTGGCCGGAATGGCCACCAGGTACGCCACCAGGATCACGCCGTTCAGCCCCAGCAGAAGTCCGACCGGGTTCAGCAGGTTGACCAGGTGCTCGGCGATGCTGAGATCGCCCAGCATGATGTTGCCCAACAGCCAGATCACCGCGCCGGCCGGCGCGGCCATCACGACAGCCCGCCACAGCACGATCATCGTGCGGTCGATCATCGACGTATAAATCGTCTGCCAGATTTGCGGCGGGCGATACGGCGGTAGTTCCAGGCTGAAGGTCGAGGCTTCGCCTTTGAGCCAGGTCCGCGATAAAAACCAGGACACGACCAACGTCAGAATAATGCCCAGGATGGCCACGGCCACAACGCTCGTTGCCGAGATCAGACTCGCCAGAGCGGGCGGCGCCGTCGCCCCGATGAATATCGTGCCCATCAGGATGAGGGTCGGCCAGCGCCCATTGCAGATCGAGAAGTTATTGGTGATGATGGCAATCAGGCGCTCGCGCGGGCTGTCGATAATGCGGGTCGCCACCACACCGGCAGCGTTGCAGCCAAACCCCATCATCATGGAGAGGGCTTGTTTGCCATGCGCCCCTGCTTTATGGAACAACTTGTCCAGGTTAAAAGCCACCCGTGGGAGATATCCGAAGTCTTCCAGCAGCGTGAACAATGGGAAGAAGATGGCCATTGGCGGCAACATCACGCTGATCACCCAGGCCGTCGCCAGATAGACGCCGTCGATCAAAAAACCGGACAGCCACCAGGGCGCGCCTACGGTATTGGCCAGGACGTGCAGCGCGCCGTAGACCTTGTCCATCAGCAGTTCGGCCAGCATTTGCGACGGGATATTGGCCCCGCTGATCGTCAGCCAGAAAACGCCCATCAGCATCAGCACCATCACCGGGAAGCCCCACAGCCGGCTGGTCAGCAGGCGATCCAGCGTCCGGTCGATAGTGAAGCGGCCCTGCTGCCCCTCACGGGTGATGGCATGGTCGGCAAGCTGCGTGGCATCGGTGTAAATCGACTCCATCAGCCTGTCGTGAAATTCGGTGCCGACCTCGTCACGGAGTTCCTGCGCCAGCTTGAGCAGGTCTGCCGACGAGCCGGAAGAAAGCGTCGATTCAGTCATCAAGACGCCTCCGCCAGGACAGGCACTTGCAGGCTACCCATGTGGTCGTTGCGGGTCAAATCGCCCAGTTCACCCTTACGCACCGCTTCGATGATCCGCTGATCGCCTTCCAACAGGCGCATCGCCACCCAGCGGGCGTTGGGCAGACCGCTAAAGGCTTTTTCGATTTGGGCGGCCAGCCGGTCAACCGCGCCGGCCAGCTTACGATCCATATTGGCTATCCGATGCGGCCGGGTGACATAGGACCCGCTCGCCACCTGGTGAATCGCCGTCAACAGATCAGGAATGCCCTCACCTTTGCGGGCCACCGTCGGCACGACGGGGACGCCCAGGTCACGGGCCAGCGACCGCACATTGACCACGATGCCATGCCGCTCGGCCTCGTCCATCAGGTTCAGGCACACGACCGCTTTGTCGGTGATCTCCAGGATTTGCAGCACCAGGTTAAGGTTGCGCTCCAGGCGAGTCGCATCCACCACGATGACGGTGACGCTCGGCTGCCCGAAAAGGATGAAGTCGCGGGCGACCTCCTCGTCGGCGCTGGTCGAAAGCAGGGAATAGGTACCGGGCAGGTCGACCAGCTTAAACCGCTTCTGATCGTACAGGAACCCGCCCTCGGCCCTGGTAACCGTTTTGCCGGGCCAGTTGCCAGTATGCTGGCGAAGGCCGGTCAGCGCGTTAAAAACGGTGCTTTTACCGGTATTGGGATTGCCGGCCAGGGCCACGACATAATCCCAACCCTCTACGTTCAACCCCAATTTGATAAGCTGTGCATTCTGGGCCAGCGCGCAACCGGCACATGCCTCCGGCATTTCCAGCCGGGGAGATATCGACTCTGCGCTCATGTCATTTCCTCTCTGAAGTCTGCGTTGACATTGGTTCTACCGCGCCAGAAAGCACTCGAACCGTGATCTGGCGCGCCTGCTCACGACGTAAGGCGATCAACGCCCCACGCACCAGGTAGGCCGTCGGGTCACCAAGCGGGCTAACCAACTCCGCCTCAATGGAGGTGCCGGGCAGAATGCCCAGGTCCATCATGCGGCGGCGTTCCAGACCCGCGGCTTGCAGCGCCATGACAACAGCCTGCTGGCCGGGCCGGAGTTGATCGAGTGTCTGCGTGACTGAATTCATAATTTCACTGATCCGCACGTCTATTTTCGGCTAACCTAACTTTATTATACATGATAGATTAAATCTGGCAATAGGTAATTCCCAACAATATTGCCCGGTAAAACAGCACAAGCGCCCAATCTGGTGTATCCTTCGGTCTGGATGGGTTGGAGAAGGAGCGGACTATGCGCGTTTGGTGGCCCAGGGGCGTGGTGTTTTTCGTCATCATCATGGGACTGGCGGCCTGCGGTGGAGCCGACGTTCAAGAGCCGACCTGCGGCGCACAGGTATGCGTCACCGACGTGCGGGCGGTGCGCGTCGACCCGAACACGGTCGGCCTCTACTTCCGTATGACGGAGGTCGACGGCAGCTTCAACCCGGAGCAGCCGCCCTTCTTCGCCACCGGGCTGCACGTCCGCATTACCGATCAATCGGGCGACCTGCGCCTGCTGGATCGGGATTACGGCGCGAACGCCTTCTCCTGTGTCTCCAGCGACAGCATTCCCGGCACGGAAGGTACGGTCGCCGCCGCCTGCATCCTGCCGCTCACCACCGCCGACTTCGCTTCCCTGCCGGAGCCCGGCAGCAGCGTGACGCTGCTGGTGTACGGCGATACGTTTCCCATCGTATTGTGGGAGATCGCCTATCCTTAGATACGAGAGGAACCGGGGACGGCACCCGGTCAGGCCATCACCGGCAACAAGAGCGCGCCCAGCCAGCCGGCGGCCAGCCAAAAACCGAACCGACCGTGCAGGCGCGCCGTACGGCCCTGTGCCTGATGTAAAAGCGCGGTATCCTGACTCGTGGTGACAATCTGGATCAGGCGGTAGGCTTCCGGGAAGGTCATCAGCACCAAGAGCGTCGTCCAGGGCATCACCCCGGCCAGGATCATCGCGGCGACCATGACGTATGCCCCACCCACCAGGAAGACATACTCAGCCCGCGCAAAGCGGCGCCCAAAGATCACGGCCAGGGTGCGCTTGTTAACCGCGCGGTCGGCCTCCATGTCGCGGATGTTGTTGGCATGGAGAATGGCGGCGACCATAAAACCGATGGGCAGCCCGGCCAGGAACGGCGTATCGCTGACCTGCCCGGCCGATGTACTGTAGTACAACCCCAGCACCATCAGCGGGCCCATAAAAAGAAATACGGCCAACTCGCCCAGGCCATGGTAAGCCAGGGGGAAAGGCCCCGCTGTATAGGCGACCACCACCAGCACGCCGCCCAGCCCGATCCCCAACAGCAGCGGTCCACTTTGCGCCACCAGCAGCAGCCCGATCAGGCAGCCAAACAGCACGGCCACGACCGCTCCGATCAAAACCAGGCGGGGTTCCAGGACCTGCTGCTTGATCACCATGCCCTGGCCGGCCTCTTTGAAGGTATCCGCGCCGCGCCGGTAGTCGGCATACTCGTTGATCAGATTGGCGGCAATCTGCAAGAGCAGCGCGCCGACCAGGGCCAGGGTAAAACGAGGCAGGTGGAATACGTCGTCCTCCAGCGTTATCACCCCGGCCAAAGCGAGCGGCGCATAAGTGGCCGTCAGGGTGCGAGGCCGCACCGCACGGTACCAGGCCGCCAGGCGCGTGTTCCCGGTTAACAAGCCCATCGATCAAACCCTGACATCACATCCCACTTCCACAACAGCGGTCTCAGACATCCCACCGTGCATCGGCATACCGTTCGCGCAGTTCCGTTGAGGAGATGTCCGCCCGGAACAACTCCGGCGGAATCGGGGTGAACAGGTCGGAGAATCCCGATGGGACAGACACGCCATCCAGCGAGCGGAAGATGCCATCGTTCAGCCGTCCCGCCACCAGAAACCGGCAGCCAGCCTCACGAATGTGTCGCAGCGACGCCAGCATGGCCTGCCGTTCGCCACCATAATAGCGGGGGGCCACCAGGCGACAGGCGGTATCATAACCGACCACAAACACGCTGTCTGGCAGCAGGGAGGCCTTCTGCTCAAACAGCGGCTTGGTGGTCACCACAATCGAGCCGCGGCCAAAAAATTGGGTCAGGCGCTGGCGGACATCCGCCTCCAGGAGCGGCGGCTTATCGACATTCCGCACCGACAACTCATAATAAACAGGCCGCTTGATCATCTGGCTGGCCACGTGCGCCAGTTGAAGATGCCCGCCATGCAGCGGGTTAAACGCGCCCGACAGAACAATCGTCCCCTGCGGCAGCGCTGTGCTGATCTGACGGGTGATATCGACCACGATCGCCGGCACCTCACCCTGCAAGACCAGGCGCAGCAGGTCCGGGTCCTCCTCATGGTGAATGTCGACGTGCTCGTCTGGCAGCAGGCCCAGCCTGATTTCATCATCGATGCCACACTGGCGGGCCAGGGCAGACATCACCAGCCGGCTGACCACGTCTTCTTCGCCGCTCCGGTCGCGCTGCCCTTTAACCAGGTCCAGAGAATAGGTGGTCAGGCCCTGCATATCCCGGATCGCCACGTGGGCGCGATGGGCGCCCCGCTTGGGCCGATCGGTCACCAGCGTGGCCGTGCACGCCAGTCCAATGGAAGGCGTTCCCTCGGTGGCCAGCAGCCGGGCCCGCCCGTAAGCCACCCTGGCCAGCACAATCGCCGTCTCACGGGCGACGTTTTGCTCCGGCTGGAAACCAATATAACGCTCAAAGGCTGCGTAACTGTACGGCAGGGTCACTTCCAGCACGGTGCGGGAAGCGCCGGGAACGCCCAACAGCCAGGCCAGCGCCTGGCTGCCGCCGCCGCTGACCACGATAGCCGCCTGGGTAGAGGCGTCATGAATGCGCTGGATGATGGCCTGAATCTGTTCGTCCAAGGGTTATCGTCTCGATCCCCGCAGATTGGCGCCGCAAACACCACAAAGTATAACCGCCAGGGGCCAGAAAAGGCACTTTTTTCAGGAAAGTCTTAACTTGACCCGTTATCGGCATTGACGGGGGCCAAACCGGCCGCTAAAATTACCGAGTCGACCGTATGACGCTCTTTGGCGTCAATTACCGTTTGTGATCGAGCGGACTCACATGAGCCATGATGGCCCCACCGCACGCCCCGCCATCAGCACGGCGGCCCAGGCAACCGTCGAGCACCTGGAAGCCGATACGGTTTCCCTGGAAACGAGCGTCGCCCGGAAGATACAGGCCAATACGGTGGTCACCCATCTCAGCGCGATGGTAAACACGGCAGCGCACGATGTCCAGGCGCAGGGCAGTGCCATTGCCGCGCAGCAGGCACATCGTGTCGACATGAGGTTTAGCGCCATTGGTGCGGCCCTCGCTGCCCAGGTATCCGCTTCACGGAGTGCATTGGGTTTCGTCGCCAGTCGAGAAGTCCAGGCGAATGACAGGACCTACATCGGCCTGCTGCTGACACCCCAGATCAAGGGCAATGTACGCCCGCTGCTGGATTGGCGCGCGGCGATTGTCCTGGGGGTGGTCCTGGGGCTGATCATCAAACTGACGACCAGGAAGTCACACGATTCACCACTAGAAAATCGATAATCTGCGGGAGAAGCAAAATCACATGTCAGAGATAATTACGTTGGAAGCTCAGCTTCGCGATGTCACCGGCAAGCAAGTCAGACACCTGCGCGCGCAGGAAATGATCCCGGCGGTGATTTACGGCCCAATCCTGGAGGAAGCCATCCAGATACAGGTGCCGGAGCGCTCACTAAAGGGATCGCTACGGGCGGCAGGCGGCACCAACATCATCGAGATCGACCTGGGCGACAGCAAACACAACGTCCTAGTCCGCGAAGTCCAGCGCGACATCATCTTGGGCGACCTGCTTCACGTCGACTTCTACGCCATCTCGCTGGATACCAAGATCCGCACCGAGGTCCCCGTGACCCTGATAGGGAAGTCGGCCATCGTCGTGAGCGGCGACGCCATGATGATCACGCGCGCCAACACCATCGAGGTAGAATGCCTGCCGACGAATATCCCCCACGAGCTCACCCTGGATATCTCCCGGTTGGCCGAGGTTGGCGATTACCTGACCGTAGCCGACCTGGACGTGCCCGATAACGTCGAACTGCTGGCCGACCCGGAAGAGGTGCTGGTCCGCACGGAATACTCCGAGCGCTTTGAAGAGGAAGAAGAACTGGAAGAGGAAGAAGTCTTCGAATCCGAGTTCGACTCGGAAGAGCCGGAGGTCATCAGGCGCGGTAAAGAGGACGAAGACGAGAATTACTAGCCGCCACGTTCCTGCGACAAAAAAGGGGCTCACCTGCCCCTTTTTTTATGGGTCAGACCCGGTCAGTCATCCGAAGGCTGCCTGTCGCTGGTGGCCCAGTCAGCATTGGGCAGTGACCGTGCGGCCAGTGCCCGCGCAAAAACCAGGTACCCGGTATGGCCGACCATCTGGTCATCCGGCCGGATGCGCGCCGGCAGGGTTTTGTACTGCCGCAGCAGAATCTCTTCCACTTCCACCATTAACCAGGCGCTCTCGTGCAGGGCCTCCACGAGCGGGACCACCTGGTTAATGGTTGGCACGATGCAGCCCAGAAAGGCGCCGCCCCGCATGGCCCGCCACGCCTGGTCCAGGTAATCCCAGGGTGTCGGCACATCCAGGAACAAGCCATGCACGTCTGACTGGTCAAAGCCTTCGCTGATGTCGCGCTCGGTCAGGGTGACGCGTGACGCCAGCCCGAAGCGCTCCATATTTTTCAGGGCCAGCGCCTGCATCTTGGGCCGGCGGTCGTAGCTGTAGACATGACCCTCTGCCCCAACCATGACGGCCAGCGTCAAGGTCAAAGCGCCGCTGCCGGTGCCGGCCTCGATGATCCGGGCGCCCGGCTGGACGCCCAGCTTGAGCAAGATATACCCCAGGTCCTTGGGGAAAATGATCTGTGACTCGCGCTGCAAATGCCGGATCACGTCGTCCAGGTGCGGCGTCAGCATCCAGATAGGGTGCCCCAGGTGGGTGGTCAGGCGGCTGCCAGCCGGAAGGCCGATGATCTCATCAAACCGGATCACGCCAAAATGGGTTTGCAGGACTCCGCCCGGCCGCAGCGTGCGGATAAACGTCTTGCGGTCCTTGCCGACAAACATGACTGTATCACCCAGGGTAATCGTATTGCGCTCAAGGTCTAACATTCAAGTTCTCCGCGCTGGAAAGTGTTTGCAAACACGTGTATTATACCAGTGCATGGCGTTTGGCCTCACTCCACAACCCTTCCGTCCGGCTGGTGCATCGCGTGCCGGCGCGGTTGGATAAGGCGCGTGAACAACCAGAAACTATTAATTGTTTGTTAGAAAATGCAGGGGGGCTTCTTCGGTTGCAAAGGATTGAAAGAATGCTAAACTATGCGCACAGGGTGGTGATGTCCCAAACAACACCGCCACATGAAGGGAGACACCGGGGATGAAACATATTTTAGTTGTTGATGATGAAATCGGCGCCCTGACCTTAATTGGCATTATGCTGGAACGTGGGGGGTTTAGCGTATTAAAGGCTAAAGATGCTAATGCCGCGCTTGCAGTGCTTGAAAAAGACACACCGGACCTGATCATTCTGGACGTGATGATGCCAGGCATGGACGGCATCGAGCTTTGCCGCGTGATCAGAGGGCGCGCCGAAACCAGCGACATCCCAGTCCTGATCTTGTCGGCCAGAGGCGACGCCGAAAGTGTGATGCGTGGCATGGATGCAGGGGCTAACGATTACCTGCCTAAGCCGATCCTGCATCACGATCTCGTGGACAAAGTCCGCAAGATGCTGGACATGAACGCAGTCATCGAATAAACATCGTGCCACGTAGAGAAAGCCCGATCACGCCGGGCTTTTTCTATTGGAGCTAACCGGCCCCATACAACTGTCGATACGTATGATAATGCTCGTATATACGTTGGACGTAGAGCCGGGTGCTGGGGAACCCTATCGCTTCCACAAAAAAATCCGGGTCGCTGCCGGAGGTGGCCAGCCAGGATGCCGCATTACCGGGGCCGGCGTTATAGGCAGCCAGCCCAACCACCGTGTTAAACTCAAAACCATTGAGCTGTTCCCACAAGTAGTACGCCCCAAAAGCAATACTG
>DAOUEM010000054.1:0-4676 GCA_034430555.1 Anaerolineae bacterium
GCCCACCACCGCCCGGCCCAGGGCCGGGGCGACGCGCACGTTCACCCGGTCGCGGTTGGGGGTGACGGTCACGCCGAAATCCTGGGCGCGCCCGGTCCCACGCGGGGCCAGGGCGAAAACCGCCGCCAGCGCGATCGCCAGGGCCAGGATCAGGTGGGGGAGGTGTCTCAGGTTACGCATGGATTGTCTCACCATCGTCGGTAAGCACGGCAGCAGGTCACTGCCGGCTGACATTCTGCCATCTTTATAAGCCGCTTGCCGCCGGACCGCAACCACGCTCCGGCCTGTGTAGGGATGATTCGGCCGGTTCAAAAACCCAGGTCTTCGTAGGGGCGAGGCGGTGCCTCGACCGGGCGATTCATCGAATCGCCCCTACCAGACCAAATTGTTCCCGCCCGTCACTCCAACAGCGTGAAGGTCACCAGGGCCACATTCAACTCGCAGCCATCGGTGAAGTCGATGCGCATCTCCGGCGAGAGCGGGTTGCCATAGGCGTCCTCGATGCGCGCCCGCCAGGTGTTATTCTGCGCCGCGTCGACGCGGAGCGGCACTTCCCACCCCGATTCGCCGTACCGGGTGGCCCGCCCGCTGATGGTGTGCACGTCCAGGCCGGGGCCGAAGACGTGGATGTGCGTCGCCAGGCGCGGGCTGCCGTCGGCGTTGAAGACCTCCCCGGCGATGCCGAACCAGGCACAGGCGGGATGCAAACTGCTGCGGGCCACCGTCGCCTCGCCGGCATAGATCGGGACGGGGGTGGGCGACGGCGTGAAGGTCGGCGTGTAGGGCGCGTGCAGGATGGCCGCCACGGTCGCGTCGGGGGTGGAGGTCGCCGCCGGCACGATGAAGCCCGGTTGGCCGTAGGCCCCGGTCAGCTCCACGTCGCGCACCTCGTTCATAATCTGGCGCGCCTGGAGCATGGTATTGTATCCCTCGGTGCCCGCTTCCACCGGCATGAGGTAGGACGGGTTGGCGTTGAACTGGTCGCACTCGTCTTCCCATATCTGGATGGACCGGCGCAGCACGACCAAGCCCTCGTTCAGGCGGGCGACCAGCGGGACGAGGTCGGGAAAAGTGGCCTGCTCCCAGGCCGTCAGGGCGTAATCGGGCGGCTGCTCCGGCGTATTGACGCAGGGCGGGATGCCCGACACGCCAAAGCGCACGTCCAGCCAGATGGCCTCGATGCGCTCGAACTGGTCCTGGGCGTAGTTGATGTGGGCGTGGATGGCCATGATCTGCACGGCGCGGCTGGAGGTGATGCGGATCAACACGTCGTCGAAGGCGGTGCGGGCGCGCTCCAGAGCGGAGGGGCCGCCGGCAATGGCCACGCCGGGGATGTTATCTGGATGGCCGTTGCAGGCCTCCAGCCACCACTGCACGGCATTGTTGAGGTCGTTGATGCCCTGGTTGAGCACGGCCACCGCTTCGATCAGGTCGGGGTAGGCGTTGCGCTCCACCGAGCCGAGCCAGTAGGTGTCCATCACCGGCGGCGCGGAACAGACCTCCGGCCAGTGCCCGGCCCGCAGCGCCGTCCAGGCCGGCGCGATCACGTCCAGCGTGGCCCGGGCGCGGTCCAGGTGGCGGCGGATCTCGTCCACCACCAGGAAGCGGTCGCGGGCGTTGGCATCGGACAGCCGCACGCCGATATCGGCTGCCGGGGGCACGACGGGCAGATCGTTAACCACGATATCGCCGGGACTCTGGAAGGTGAAGGCGCTGGTGACGGCCCAGCCGATCAGCCCTTCCCAGGAGACCTGCACCCAGCGATTGCTGGCGACCCGCCCGGTCACACTGACCTCCGCGTAACGGGGCAGGTTTTGCAGGATGGGATAGGCTGTGCTCGGCCCGGCTCGCAGGGCTACGCCGCTGTCTTCCAGGCGGGCGGTGAGCGGCCCCGCCAGGTTACCGCCGCCCGCGCCGGGCACCACGTTGCTGTTATAGGGGATGGTGCGCGGATCGGCCAGGGGCAGCCCTGCCAGGGAGCCGGTCACGTCCACCACCAGCAGCCCTACCCAGCCTTCGCTGCCCAGGAAGTCGATGCGCACCCAGTCGTTATCCACCGAACGCCCGGTGGCCGTCATCACGTCGCCCGGCTCCAGGCTGCCGATCACGGTCGCCCCGATGGCCGGCCATAACCGCACGTTGACGTAATCGCGGTTGGGCGTGACCGTGACCGCCCCCTGTGCCCGGATCAGCGCCGGCAGCAGGCCCGGCCCCGCCAGGGCCACGGCGATCAACACGAGCATGGTGATTGTCAGCGCACGTTTGAACATAATCCCGTTCCTCGCCATCCACCGGCAGCCGCCCAGGGTGATTGTTGGACCCAGATCATGTTCTGGGCAGCATCACCCACAGTTTAGCACAGGCCGCAGTTCCGGGCACGAACAACCCACCCGCAGTACAACGCCCGGTGGGGTAATTCCCCGGCAAAGCCGTTATAATTCCTGCTCGATATTGGATGTATACCCTAAAGAGGTCCCTATGCCCCACGCCCTGATCACCGGCGGCGCCGGTTTCATCGGCAGTCACCTGTCGGAACATCTGCTGGCCGAAGGTTACGAAGTCACCATCATCGATAACCTGTCCACCGGACGCTTTGAGAACATCGCTCATCTGGCAGACCACGCCCGCTTCCGTTACGCCATCGAGGACATCCGCAACCAGACGGTGATGGACCGCCTGGTCAGCGAGTGCGACGTGATCTACCACCTGGCGGCGGCGGTGGGCGTTTTTTCCATCGTCTCCAACCCCATCGAAACCATCGAAGTCAACATCGGCGGCACGCAGGTCGTGCTGCAAACGGCCCGCCGCTACCGCCGCAAAATCCTGATCGCCAGCACCAGCGAGGTCTACGGCAAAGGGGTGGCCGTGCCCTTCCGTGAGAGCGACGACCGCGTGATCGGCCCGACGGACAAAAGCCGCTGGAGCTACGCCGCCAGCAAAGCCCTGGACGAATTCCTGGGGCTGGCCTATTACCGGGCGGTGGGGCTGCCGGTCGTGCTCTTCCGGCTGTTCAACACGGTCGGGCCGCGTCAGGTGGGCCATTACGGGATGGTGGTGCCGCGCTTCGTGCAGTGGGCGCTGGCCGGCGAGACCCTGCAAGTCTACGGCGATGGGTTGCAATCGCGCTGTTTCTGCAATGTGAAGGACGTGGTCGATGCCATCACCCGCCTGAGCCAGACGCCGGACGCCTGCGGGCAGGTCTTCAACATCGGCAACGACGAGGAGATCACCATCCACGACCTGGCCCAAAAGGTGATCGCGCGGGTCGGCAGCCCCTCGACTATCAAGCTGGTGCCGTACGAGGACGCCTACGAACCCGGCTTCGAGGATATGCGCCGCCGCGTGCCGAGCCTTGAGAAGATCGGGCAGGCCATCGGCTGGGAGCCGACCACCGCGCTGGACGAGACCATCGACCAGATCGTGGACTATTTTCGCACGGCAGAGGGCTGATCTATACTGATTGCAGCCGTCAGCCATCAGTTTTTAGCGGCGTTGGATGGCGCGCCGCCGGTTAGAGCGGGGCAAAGATGGACGAACACCCGGCAACATCCGATCGCCAGGTCCTGGAGGCGCTGGTTTTTGACCCGGACCTGGAAACACTGGAAACACTGAGCGCCGAGTTCAACATCTTCGAGGCCGTCGGCGCGGTCCGGCAGGAACTGCGCCACTCCGATTTTCTGGGCTTCCTGCTCGACCCCCACCAGAATCACGGCCTGGGCCAGAGCTTTCTCAAGCGGTTCTTGCAGGGGGCGCTGCTGGCCGCCGACAAGCCGCCGATCAGCGCCATCGACCTGGACCTGATGGACCTGGACGGCGCGTTCGTGCTGCGCGAGTGGCGCAATATCGACATCCTGATCGACGCTTCCGAGTCAGACAACCTCGTCGTGCTCATCGAAAACAAGATCGGCAGCGGCGAGCACAGCGGCCAACTGGGCCGCTACCTGCGCGATATCCGGGGGCAGTTCCCCGCCGCCATCCTGCTGCCCATCTTCCTGACGCCGGACGGCGACGAACCGTCCGCGGACGATTACCTGCCGGTCAGCTACGAGACGGTGGCCGAGGTGCTGGACAATCTACTGTCGGCGCAGCGTTCCACCATGGGGCCGGATGTAAGCACGCTGGCCTCACACTACGTCAAGATGTTGAGGAGGCATATCGTGAGCGACTCGGAAATCGCCAACCTGTGCCGCAAAATCTACCGTCGCCACCAGCGGGCGCTGGATTTGCTGTTTGAGTACCGCCCGGATTTGCAGGCGGAGATCGCCGATTACCTGGAAGACCTGATAAAACGGACCGATGGCCTGACCTTCAACGGAGCCGCCAAACGCTACATCGACTTCATCCCGACGGAGTGGGATACAGTGCCGGCCCTCGTACCGGCGAGTCTCGGAGGTGGCCGTCTCATTTATTTCAGCTTCATCAACGAACACGAGTTGAGTCTCCGGCTGTATATTGGGCCAGGTCCGGCAAACATACGTGACGCCCTCTTCGCTTTTAAGGAAGCTAACAAACCACTCTTTAGAGGCGGGCGACGAACACAAACAGCTAAATATACCTGCCTGTATAACACGCCGGTCCTGTCCGCTGCCGAACTGTACGGGGTCACCCTGGAAGACGTGATCCCAAAAATCGAGCAAGTCTGGCAGCGCTTCCTGGCAAAAGACCTGCCGGCGATC
>DAOUEM010000055.1:0-27443 GCA_034430555.1 Anaerolineae bacterium
CCCTCGGGGCCGCCTGGCCTGGATCAGCGGCGACCTGGTTCACCTGGAACGGGGCTTCCGCCACCAGCTGGAAGTTGTCGAGACCCCATAAGCCCGCTACAATGGTCCCCCGTTAACCATTTCCTGGATACATCTCTGGCCGGACCTGGTCAAGCGGATGGAGTAAGCTCTTGAGACGATCATTGATAATCCTGACCCTGCTGCTGGTCGCCGCCGTCCCGGCTGCCGGGCAGGGCAGCGGTCCCGTGACTGCCAGCGTGATTTTCGGCTCGGCTTTTTTACGGGACGGCCCCACGACTGACGGCAGCGTGATAACGGAAGCGGTCCAGGGCGACACGCTGACCCTTTCTGGCCGCACGGCAGACAGCGCCTGGTACATGGCCGTGCTGGAGGGCGGCGAGACCGTCTGGGTGGCGAGTTTCGCGGTATCGATCAGCGGCGATGTTTCGCTGCTGCCGGTCATCACCCCCCGCAGCCCGGAAATCATCGTGCCCCCCGGCTGCGAATACTTCAACATTGGCCCCTTCTACGGCGCTGCCGGACAGTCGATCGTCCTGGTGCAGGGCTGGGAAGCCGCCACCCGCGATCAGGTGGAAGACTACCGCAACGGCGTACTCCAGGTGGTTTACTTCGACGGCCGCCTGATCAGCACCTACGCCGCCTATGCCAGCGACATCACGTTTGACGAGGCGCGCGGCACCTGGCAGGTCTTCTGGCGCTTCGACATGGGCCCGGTCGCCGTGGGCGAGCACCGTGTGGAGTGGACCCAGATGTTCAACAACCGCACGTTCAGCGACGGTCTGGACGCCAACAACGACGGACGCCCGGATGTGTATGGCCCCGAGCCGGTGACGTACGGCTGCGCGGTGATCATCGAGTAATACTCGCCGAGTAGTACTCGCCTCGGTCCCAAAAAAAAGCGCCCGGCCATAAGATGACCGGGCGTTTTGATTCCGATGGGAACTGGCGGCTATTGGTCGCAGCAATTATCCGGGTTCCGGCGTGGGCGTCCACAGCCGGGGGGCGGCGATGGTGCCTGTCGCCTGCATGTCGCCGCGCTCCTCGGAAACGAACACGCCCGGCAGGCCTTCCCGCACCACCTCAAACCAGGTCACACCCGGGTGCAGCGGGATCGGGGTGTTATCGCCCCAGGTGAGCTGCAAACCGGTCTCGTCACGGCCCCGGCGCTGCCACCAGGCCTGGTAGATCAGGCCATCACGCAGGATGAAGGCCTGTCCGGCATCCCACAGTTGAATCTCCAGCGAGTAGGCGCTGCTCTCCGGCTCGAACAAATCCGGGCGCTCTACATGGGGCACCCCCAGCACCACCACGTTATTGGCGCGAAGCTGCTCGCCGGTCGTGGCGTCGATATGCGGCACACCGGAATTCCAGCGGTAGTACAGGCCGTCTTCGGGGTTGTACTGCCAGGTGGCATCGGTATTGCCCCACCAGTTGATGAATAACTGGCTGGCCGGGTTGCCGCCGGGCACCGGCTCATCGCGGAAGGACAGGCCGCGCACGATCATGCCGGTGTTGACCTCGCGCCCGTCGGCAGCAGCCCAGATTGCGTCCAGGTTGGCGAACAAGGTGTGCTCAAAAGCCAGCCCCTCGCGGGGGAAGCGGTCGAACAGCGGGGTGCCATCGCCCAGGTGCGGGGAGAAGACCCGCCAGCGCCAATCAGCTTCCAGGATCATCTGGCGAATGGGATCGCTGGAGCCGGAGTAGGCAAACAACGCCCGGAACATCGGCACCAGCTCCAGGTCAATCAGGCGGCCGCTGCGAATTGAGCCGACGTGGGTAGCGCTCTGGCTGCGGAAAATGGCCGCGAACCGCGTGACGCCGCCTTCGGCTTCGTATTCAAAGACGATGTCGGCGTAACTCAGCCCACTTTGCGGACGCACGACCGGCGGCCAGTTGGAGATTTTGACGATCAGCGGGCGGCGGTTCATCGCCACCTCGTTAGGATACGCCAGCCCGGTGAGCGGGTTGATGCCCTCCGGGTAGCTGAAGGGGCCGATCGGCGTGGCCGTCGGCGTGGCCGTATCGGTGGGCGTGAAGGTAGCAGTGGGCGTATGGGTTGCCGTCGGCGTATTCGACGGGGTGAACGTGGCCGTGGCCGTGGCCGTGGCCGTCGGCGTGGCCGTCGCCGTAAAGGTGGCCGTCGGGGTAAAGGTGTTGGTGGGAGTGGCCGTATCCGTCGGCGTAAACGTCGCCGTGAAGGTCGGGGTGTTGGTCGGGATAGGTGTATTGGTCGGCGTGGGCGACGGGCTGGGCGTATTGGTCAGCGGGGGCGTCCCGGTCGTCACCGGCCCGGCCGCCTGCAATGGGGCAAACCCGCCCAATATCATACTCAGGCCGATAATCCCTGCTAACAATGGGAACGAGATTCGCTTCATACCAGTTTCACCTTTACCAGCCCCCCGGCTTGAGTCTCAGCGATGGAACAGCAACATGCCGTGCATACGTGTACGGCACGCGTTCACGGCACGCGTGCACGGCGCATAACTATACCGGAAAACGTGAGGACTATCCAGCCCAGCGACGACCAGTCATTTACCACTGCGACAAAGCCCACCGGGCATGTTCGCGGACCAGCGCCGATTCGTCCGCCAGCAGCCGCTCCAGTCCGGGAATCGCCGCCTGTCCGCGCCAGTTCCCGGCGGCGATGCAGGCGTTGCGCACCAGCCGCTCCCGCTTGATGCGCCAGATGGGCGTCCCGGCAAAACGCTGCCGGCAGGTCTCATCGGTCAGCGCCAGCAAATCGAGCAGCGGCGGCGCGGCGCGATCCAGGTCGGCAGCGGTGAAAGCAGGCTCCGACGTTTCCAGGGCAAACCGGTTGAAGGGGCACACGGCCTGGCAGATATCGCACCCATAGACCCAGTTGCCTATCAACGGGCGCAATTCGACGGGGATCGTATCCTTAAGCTCAATGGTCAGGTAACTGATGCAGCGCCGGGCATCAAGCACCTGAGGGGCTGGAAAGGCCCCCGTTGGGCAGGCGTCGAGGCAGCGTGTGCAGCGCCCGCAGCTCACCCCACCCTGCCCCGCCGATGGGTAAGGCGTATCGTATGCGTCAAATTCAAATGTCGTGATGATCTCGCCCAGGAAAAAGAACGAGCCGCGCCGAGGGTGGATCAGTAGGGTGTTCTTGCCGGTAAAACCGAACCCGGCCAACGACGCGTGGCTGCGCTCCAGAATGGCTCCGGTGTCCACGTACACGCGCGCCGCCATTTCGCGGCCTGTTTCCGCCCGCAGCCAGTCGGCCAGGGTTTGCAGCCGCGGCGTCATTATGTCGTGGTAATCCAGCCCCCAGGCATAATTGGAGATTCGCCCCCGGCTGGGATCGGCCAGCACGTCCAGCGGCAGCAGCGCGTGGTAGTCCAGGCCCACCACGATCAACGAGCGGGCGCCCGGCAGGATCACGTTCAAGTCGCGACGGCGGTCCACACGATCCGGGCGGGCCATGTAACCCATCGTCCCATGATAACCCGCCGCGATCCACTGCCGGTAAACGTCAAATTGAGGAGATGGCAACGCCGGTGTGATGCCTACCAGGTTAAAGCCCAGCTCGACCGCCTTCGCCTTGACCCGGTCCTGCCAGCTCACCTCTGACTATCCACCGAGATGGACGGGTGCGATCAGGTTCAGCACCAGCCCGATCACCAGCAGGAAACCCGCCCAACGGGTGTGCACAAAGGCCAGTGAAACATACCACAGCGGCCATACCGGGTAATCGGGCGGTGGCTCGTCCGGACGGGGTTTGGCGAAGGCCGCTACCACTTTGACCAGCTGCGGGGTAGCCAGCAGCACCAGCAGCGTCCAGATGGCCCATTCACCGGCCAGCACCAGCCCGATCACGATCACGTAAAAGGCGGTCATCATGGCCTGGGTCGCCACGCGCGCGGTCCGGTAGCCGAGCAGCACCGGCAGCGTGTGGATGCCCTTGTCGCGGTCGGCTTCGAACTTATCCAGGTGTTTGCCCATCAGCACGGTCATTACCAGCAAGGCGTAAGGCAGTGAGGCCACGATTACCGGCCAGGTGATGGTGCCCGTGGTCACAAAAAACGTGCCCCCGATCATCAGCGGCCCCCACACCAGACCCACGCCGATCTCGCCCAGGCCGCGGTGTTTGAGCTTGAGCGGCGGCGCGACGTAAAAAACGCTGATGAACAGACCCAGTCCGGCGAAGACGATCACCGGCCAGCCGTGCAGCAGGAACAGGAGCAGGCCGACAAAAACGTCGACCAGGTTCACGACCAAAATGGCGCGGCGCAGTTGGGCGCGGGTCAGCATTCCGGAAAGCACCGGGTGCGGCGCATACTGGGCACGGGCGTACTCGTCGGTATCGACTCCGCCTTCCAGGTCAAAGTAATCGTTGATCATGTTATTGGCCGCGTGGGCCAGCACGATCCCCACCAGCGCCAGCAGGAACGAAATCCCATCGAAGATCAGGTTGTCACTGGCAGCGACCGCCGCCGCCGCCAGCAAGCCGCCGATCAGGCCGGACATGATCGTCATCGAAAATACGCAGGCGCGGACCAGGATCAGCCAGCGCGACACAATATCCATGTGTTTGTCTTCGGACAGGTTACACGTCCGTACGACTTCAAACCAGTTCTGGATCATTCGTTGTTCTCCATCGACAAAAAAACTATGGCCCCCACCGCCGGGATTACCCTGCAGGGGAAAGGCTAATCGGAGATGCTGCGAAAAGCGACCTCGGCCTGCTTGCGCTCCGGCGCATGTAAAATCTCCAGCAGTCGCCGGGCTTCCGACAGGCGTGCTCGCGCCTCGTCAGTCCGACCCGCACTGGTGGCCAACAGCCCCTGCCCCAACAGCGCATGGGCCAGGTCGCGCTGCGCGCCCATGCTACGTGCGGTTCGCGCGGACTCCTCGTAGCTGGCGGCGGCCTCTTCGCTTTCACCAGACCGGCGCTGCAAATCGCCCAACCGCCACAACGAGCGCGCCACCGTGACCGGGTCGCCGGCGGCCCGGCTGAGGGCCAGACTTTCCTCATACTGCTGCCGCGCCTCGTCCAGGTTCCCCTGGCGGAATAACGTCTCTCCGTAATTGCTCTTAAAAACGCCGTGCCAGCGCTGCTGCCCGACCTCTGCGACAATTCGCAGCGCCTCGCGATGAAACTCCTTGGCCACCGAATACTGATCCTGGCGGGCATGCACCTGGGCAAGGTTGTCGCGCTGCACGGCCAGCATGAGCGGTGCCTCCAGCTTTTGGCTGATCTGAGCCGCCGCTTCCAGGGAATGCTGCGCTTCGGTATAGCGGCCGGTCATCATGTAAAACCAGCCCACGTTGCCCAGGCGCAGACTCTCCGCCGCACGGTCACCGGTATCACGCGCAATGGCGATCGCTTCCTGGTAAAAGGCCTGCGCCGTCTCGATATCGCCCGTTTCGGTGTACATGTTGGCGACATTGGATAGCACCAGCCCGCGCGTCTGCGGGTGCTGGACATGGTTAAGCGCGACCAGCGCCTGCTCGAAGTAGGTCAGGGCCTGCTTACGATCGCCCTGCTCCTTGAGCAGGTTGGCGATATCACACAGCAGCGGCGCCAGGCGTTGATTGTCGCCTTGTTCTTCAAAGAGGCGGATGGCCTCTTTCCAGGATTCAAGGGCGCGGTCAGACTGCTGCTCGCCGTGCTGAAGACGTCCCAGGTAGGAGAGCGCCTGGGCCAGCAGCCCGGTATCAGCGGCCTCGCGCGCCTGTTTGACCGCTTGCTGGTAGGAGTCGATGGCACCGGCAATATCGGTTTCCTGCTGGACTCGGCCTATCTCCAGCCTCAGCCCGATCGCCTCCGCCGGCGGGGCGTCGCTCGCCAGGAAACCAAGCGCGGTTTGCAGGTGTCCCACCGCCTCGTCGCGTTTGCCCTGGCTGCGGTAAGCGGCGCCTAACAAGCCATGGGCGCGCGCCATGTCGTTCATCTGGCCCAGGTCTTCTACCAGCGGGATGGCCTGTTCGGCGAACCGGATCGCGTCGTCATCACGACCAACCTGATGGCTGACGTCGGCGCGGTCTAGCAGAAAACTGGCCTGCTGATCCACGCTGATGGCGGCCCCCTGCGTGCTGAGTGCCGCCACGCGGTCGTAAAGCCGGCTGGCTTCGTGCAGTTTGCCTGTGGTTATGTACCGTTTCGCCAGGGAAGTCGCCCAACGTACTTCCTCATCTGCCTGGCCCATCGCGTGCGCCAGCCGGAGGGCCTGGACGATCCAGCGGTGCCCATCCGCCTCCTGGCCGGTGGCGATGCTCGCCTCACCCAGCCGCCCCACGTAAGCGGGCACCTGGTAGCGACTGAGTTGGTTCGCTTCCTCCAACAGCCGCCGCGCGTAACTGGCATTGTGCTGGTCCAGATAGCGGTCGGCCAGCCTGGCCAGGATATGCGCCGTCAGGTTCGGGTCACTGCCCAGCCGGGCGTTGGTCAGAGCTTCGGTAAAAGCGTCCTCCGCTTCCTGGAACGACTCGCGCGCCACCAGGTAACTGCCCCAATCATTAAGCACGGCCGCCAGCAGCAGGGGGTCCTCTCGCTCGCGGGCGATGCTGACCGCCTGCCGGAGCACGCGCTGCGCATCCTCCCACTGCCTCAGGTCCGTATAGACCGCGCCAATATGCCCTAAGACGGTGGCCTCTGCGACACTGTTTTGCACCTGCCGGACCTCGAGCAGTGTATTTTCAAAGATTTCCAGCGCCTGCTCGTATTGACCCTGCTGGCGCGCCTGCCGGCCCGCCCCAAGGACCGTCTGCCAGTGCTGCATGTCGGACAAAGGCGCAGAGACCTGTGCATTGCCAAATAATGCCTCGAAGAATTCGCGTAGACCCATGCATTTCCTCACAATCGTGGTTGTCCAGCCTGCTGGCCAGCCGATTATAGCCTATTACCGGGCGGCAAACACGCCCTGCCGACGAGAATCGGTATCAGCCGGACGCGCCAGCACGCTCGCTGCCTAACCTGTAGCCACCCGCACAGAGAATAGCGCCATACAAGAAAAAGCGGGAACCCCAACCGGAGTCCCCGCCCATCATCCTCCAACGACGGCTCACACGTGCCCGTTGAGATACTTCGCCAGGAATTCCCCCGTGTAGCTACGCTTATGCCGGGCGATTTCCTCTGGCGTGCCCTCGGCGATGACCTCGCCGCCCATCTCGCCGCCTTCTGGCCCCAGGTCGATCAGGTAGTCGGCGACCTTGATAATGTCCGGGTTGTGCTCGATAACCACGACCGTATTGCCCTGGTCGACCAGCATTTGCAGCACGCTGATCAAACGGGCCACGTCAGCCGCATGAAGACCCACCGATGGTTCGTCCAGCACGTAGAGGGTCGAGCCGGTGGCGCGTTTGCTTAACTCGCGGCTGAGCTTCACGCGCTGCGCCTCACCGCCGCTCAAGGTGGTGGCCGGCTGCCCGATCCGGATGTAACCCAGGCCGACGGCCTCCAGGGTCTTCAGCTTGTTGACGGTAGTAGGTATGTTCTCGAAGAACACCAGCGCTTCGCTGACGGTCATGTCCAGCACGTCGGCAATGCTCTTGCCCTTGTACCGAATCTGAAGCGTCTCACGATTGTAACGCGCCCCGTGGCACACATCACACGACACGTAAATATCCGGCAGGAACTGCATGGCGATCAGCAGCTGCCCCTGGCCCTGGCAGTTTTCGCAGCGCCCGCCCTTGACGTTGAAGCTGAAGCGCCCGGCGCTGTAGCCGCGGACTTTGCTTTCCGGCAGGTCGGCGAACAAGGCGCGGATCGCGTCGAACATCTTGGTGTAGGTGCCGGGATTACTGCGCGGCGTCCGCCCGATGGGACTCTGGTCGATGTTGATCACCTTGTCGATGTATTCCAGGCCGCCGATAGCTTCGTGATCGCCGGGGCGGATGCGGCTGCCATGCAGAATCTGGGCCAGCCGCTTGTACAGGATTTCCACCACCAGCGTACTTTTACCGCTGCCGCTGACGCCGGTCACGCACACCAGCTTACCCAGCGGAATCCTCACGTCGATGTTCTTGAGGTTGTTCTCGCGCGCCCCGCGGATGAGGATGTCTTTGCCAGTGCCGGGACGCCGTTCTTCTGGCACGGGCACCCACATCCGGCGCGAGAGGTAAGCGCCGGTCAGGCTGTTCGGGTCCTCGATGATCTCGGCGACCGTGCCCTGCGAGACAACCTCGCCGCCGTGCTCGCCGGCCCCCGGCCCCAGGTCGATCACCCAGTCGGCATGACGGATGGTGTCCTCGTCATGCTCCACCACGATCAGCGTGTTGCCCAGGTCGCGCATGCCTTCCAGGGTGCGGATCAGGCGGGCATTATCCCGCTGGTGCAGGCCGATGGTCGGCTCATCTAGCACGTAGAGCACGCCAGTCAGCCGGCTGCCGACCTGCGTCGCCAGACGGATGCGCTGCGCTTCGCCGCCGCTGAGGGTGCCGGACGACCGCGACAGCGTCAGGTAATCCAGGCCGACATTCACCAGGAAGCCCACCCGCGACTCGATCTCCTTAAGAATCTGGTGGGCGATCTTCAGCTCCCGCTCGGAGAGCCGCGGCTTCTCGCCGTTGGTGCCGCGCAGCGCCTGCACCCAGGGCAGCAGCCGCGCGACCGTCAGCTGGGTGATGGCCATGATCGAGATGCCATCGATGGTGACGGCCAGGGCTTCCGGGCGCAGGCGGTCCCCCCGGCACGTCATACATTCCACGCCGGACATCATCGACTCGTAATACTGGCGGGCGCTGTCGGAACTGGTTTCCTCGTAGCGGCGCTGCAGCGTATTGGCAATGCCTTCCCACTTGCCCCAGTAGCGGCGCTCGTAGCCCTGGGCGTTGGTGAAGGTGCGCCGGATGCGCCGGCCTTCCTCGCCGTACATGACCAGCTGCTGCTGTTGTTCGCTCAGGTCGCGCCAGGGACGGTCGGTTGGCACCCCCATCTGGGAAACGGCTTCCAGCATCCACCGGGTGGAGTAGCTGTCGGTGCTGTTCCAGCCGGGCGCGCGAACCGCCCCCTCCTTCAGCGAGACATCGTCATTGGGCACAATCAGGTCGGGATCGAACTCCATGCGGATGCCCAGCCCCTGGCACTCCGGGCAGGCGCCGTGCGGCGTATTGAAGCTGAAAGTGCGCGGCTCGATCTCCGGCAGGCTGCCGTGGCCGTTGTTACAGGCCAGGTGCTCGCTAAAGAGGGCATCGGTGGGGTTTTCGCTGTCGGTCACGTCATTTACGATGACCATGCCGTCGCCCTGCTTGAGCGCCGTCTCGATAGCGTCCGTCAGGCGGCTCTCTGCCGCGCGGGCTTCCTCGCTGGCCGGGTCGTCGAAGCGGCGGGTCACCAGCCGGTCCACCACGATCTCGATCGTGTGGTTCTTATACCGGTCCAGTTCGATATCCTCGTTGACGTCCAATATCTCGTCGTTGACACGGACCCGCACGAAACCGGCTTTGCGCACTTCTTCGAAGACCCGTTCGTGCCGCCCCTTGCGGTCCTTGATGATGGGCGTCAGGATCTGGATACGACGCCCCTCGGGGATGCTCAGCACCGCGTCCACGATCTGCTGTGCGCTCTGGGCGACAACTTCCTCGCCACACACCGGGCAGTGCGGCACACCAATCCGCGCGTAGAGCAGGCGCAGATAATCGTAAATCTCGGTCACCGTGCCGACCGTCGAGCGTGGATTGGAGCTGATCCCCTTTTGATCGATCGATACCGCCGGGCTAAGCCCCTCGATCTGATCGACGTCCGGTTTTTCCATCTGGCCGAGGAACTGGCGCGCATAGGCGCTCAGGCTCTCCACATAACGCCGCTGGCCTTCGGCAAAGATGGTATCAAATGCCAGGGACGATTTACCCGACCCGGATAGGCCGGTGATGACCACCAGCCTGTCGCGCGGGATGTCGATATCGATATTCTTGAGATTATGTTCGCGCGCTCCGCGAACGATGATTTTGTCTTGCATCGCCCCCCACTTGACTCACCTCAACACGCAGGCGCACTAGTGTTCGGCACGCCCGTTCTATTGTACCGTCAAACCGAAAAAGGATCAATGCGAAGAATGAGTCTAACAAAAAGCCGGGGGCGCATCAAGGTTATTGTCGTAAGGTGTGCATAAGGTTTGGGGTGGAGACCGGCCTCAAGCCCCAATAAACGTCCAGCTAGCCGTGCCGCCTGCCAGACCGGTCTACGAGCGACCGTTGCCGAAACTCTGGCGGATAAAGGCGGCTTCCTCATAGCCGGCCAGCGGCGGGCTGGCCACACTCTCGCGTACGACCCGGGTGATCTCGGCATCACCCCAGGCCAGCCAGGTTTGCGCGGCGGCGAACCCCGACCGCCGTTCCGCCGCCAGCAGCACCCCGATCGCGCCCGGCAGCACGCGGCGCAAGTACTGACCGGACTCGGTGCGGCGCAAGGCCGGTGGCATTCGGCGCCAAGCGGACAGGATCGCATGGTGTAGATCGAGCGCATCCAGCGCCTTGGCCCGATCAGCCAGCAAGAGCGGCTCCGCAACCGCCAGGACCGCCGCCGCATACTGCCAGGCGTCGCCAATGTGGGCGTAGCGCTGCAACTCATGGATGGTAGGCGGCCAATTCTCGGCCAGCATCTGCTGAAAGCCCCGGGGAATCACGTCCCTCACCCGCCGCAAGGCACTGGACGCCAGGTGCATCAGGATGCGCGCACCTTCTGCTACGCCCTGGAAGGCCACGGCATGCACCCCGGTGCCAATCGCCGCGCAGACCGGCAGCACGACCCGCGGGTCGTCGTCCGCCAGGTTCACCTGAGCCAGGTAACGCCAGGCTTCCATCAGCCACATCACGCCGTTATAACTGACCCGCAGGGATTGGTCCTCGTCGCAACAAACGCGGTACACCTCGGCGGCAAAGGCATTGAGGAGGCGATCGCTGATTTCATCGTCGGGCAGCCCGCTGTTCGTGATGAGATACTGTTCCAGGGCGGCAATCGCGTCATCTTTAAACCGATCGTCCAGCACGCGCCCGGATGCCGTCAGCAGCCCGCCGGACCAGGTCCGCAGGTTGCCGGAGTGCAGGGCTTTATCCAGCAAATCACGCAAATCGGCACGGAACTGCCCGTTCGAGTCGGTCATCGGCTCAGCGCCTCTCCCTGCGCCGGCGGCGCGGCCGGCGCTGCCACATGAATCCCAGGATGCTGTCCAGGAACGGGATTTCCAGCACCACGCCGAGCACCGCCGCCACCGTCCCGGCGAGACCGGCCTGGGGGACGGTCAGGCCAAAGACCTGGCCCACCTGGACGTTAAGCACATCATTCCAGACGGTGATCGAATCGCTGACACCGCCGTTTTTGGGCTGCCAGTTCACGGTGACCGAGAGCGCGATCACCTGCACGCCAGCGCTCTCAGGGCTGAGCGTCCAGACCCACTCCAGCGCCTGCCCCGGCTGCATCACCTGTTGTTCGGGCGTGGCCGCCGCCACGTTAAAGGCTGGCGCTGCCACCATCGCCACAACCTGGGCATTATGGGTCGCATAACGAGCCGTCAACAGAATCGGCGTGGCCGCGATCTGCTGACCGCCCACTTCGGCCACCGGCGAATAACCCCCTTCCGGCATCGGCTCAAATGACAGACGGATCACGCTTGAGCCACCAAGCCGGAACTCAGCTGGCCACGACAGCTCGATAAACCGCTGCTCCAACGTCGGCGGCGACACCGGCACAACCTCCAGGGCAGGCGCAGCCGTCGCCAGCGGCACGATGACCGCGTCACCGGGCACGACCAGGACCGGCGGCTCCGCCATGAGGATCGACGGGGCCGATTCAATGGATTCGGCAGCGTTCACGGTTATCTGGGGGTTGAGGGCGAGCGCCTCGGTATTGGCGATCTCCACCCCATCTAACTCGGCAGGCAAGACAACCGGCGCCGAACCATCGCCCGTGCCGGTCTGCATCGCCAGCATCTGCAAGCTGACCTCCGCCCCGCCGATGGTAACCGTCTGGGTCGGCGCCGGCACGATGACGCGCAAGCCAATGACCACCGCCGCGGCCAGCAACACAAACCCGATCACTGCCAGTAAAAACCGGAACATGTCTTTCCTCCCAACAAAAACTCAGTCGACAGTAGTATGTCACATCACTCGACGCCGGCGAATAAATCACTTTCCTGCACGCCGCCGCCATTGGCTGCCGGGTAGGCGCGGTAAAAGCTCTGCCAGCCGAAAAAACGGCGCGCGATCGGACGGGGCAGCGGCACCAGACCGCGGGGACCGGCCTGGCTGGCATGGCAAGCCGATGCCTCCTGCCAGAGGTCATAATAACGGCGTGAATCCAGGCGCACATGGATCGGCAGCGCGGCGTCCAGCACCGCCTGAAGGTCCAGGTCCTTATTGCGGCCCAGGCGACGCGGGTCCTGGCCCATGATCCGCGCCAGGAATACGCCCACGCGTACCAGGGCCCTGGGAAAAACACTGTAGTATAACTTGTCGGGCTGGAACGGCTCCAGGCCGTCGGCGATCTGCTCCGTGTATTTCTGGGGATCGCCGGCTTCGTGAAAGGCCTGCACCGTCGCCCGGTGAATGGCGATGTGGTCCGGGTGCCCATAGCCGCCATAAGGATCAAAGGTGATGATCACCTGGGGGCGGACCGTACGAATGACCTCGACAACCCGGCAGGCTACCTCGTTTTGATCGGCCTGCCACAGGCTGTCCGGGTGGTCATTTTCCGGCGTACCGATCATACCGCTGTCCCGGTAACCGAAAGTATAAACCTGGCAGATGCCCAGCATCTGGACGGCGCAGGCCAGTTCGTGCAGGCGAACCTCCGCGACGGAATTAAAGCCGTCCATGTATTCGTGATCAACTTCGCCGACCTCACCGTACGACGCGCAGATCAGATGCACGTCCACACCAGCATCGACGTAATAACCAATCGTCGCCCCCAGACCGAAAGTCTCGTCGTCTGGATGTGCGAAAGAAATCAACATGCGTTGGTCAGCGGAATTTGGGGATGGCATGTTCCTTGCTCCTTATGTTTCGGATATCTTAAAAATTATACCATTGACCAGCCCGCCAGGGGCTGGCTTGCCTGCCGGCAGCGATCGCGCCCTTTGCCCAGAGGCCGCCGCCGCTATATAATCGCGCCGCAGCCCATGGATTCGGGGTCGCCGCGCCAGCGCCTGGGATTAATCGTGATCGATCTTGTCGGATTTAGCAACCATCAGGTCCAGGGCCGACGATCTTATGGCCGCGCAGATCGCGACTGATGCTTAAAACCGATCCGTCTGCAGCGACCGGTCGTGATAAAGGCCGGTGTGAACCGCCCTATCAGGTGAAGTGACCGTTTTATGACCACACAAACCGTCTATCTCATACGTCACGGACAGGTCGATGGTAATGTCCTGCAACTGAATCGGCGCATCACGGTCGAGACCTTCAATGAGCTGGTGGCCCACGTCGCCCAGGAATCGATCAACGAGGCCGGCAGCGCCCAGGTCAGGGCTATCGCCCCCACGATCGCCGGTTTTAACCTCAAACGCCTGTATACCAGCCCGCTGCTGCGGGCCCGGCAGACGACCGACATCCTGGCGGCAGAAACCGGCCTGCCCGTCGTGGTCCGCGATGACCTTTACGAACTGCTGCCAGCCTGCCTGGCCGTCTCACCGCAGAAAACCTACACGATGCGCGGCGCGTACATCCGATCTGGCCTGCGGCTCATCACCCCCTGGACCGCGAATACCGAGACCGTGTACGCGGCCTACCGGCGGGTCCGCAAGGCCTGGCAGGCCATGACCTATGAGACCCATGAGGACTTTGGCGTGGTCGGCCACCAGGGCATTTTCCGAATCCTGTTCGTCTGGATTCATGCCTCGCGCGGCTGGCGCCTGGTCAAAGGGGATACCAGTAATACCGGCATCTCCATCGTCGCCCGTAAAAAGTAGAGCACCCGGCACAATCTTGTTGAATGTCGGTCAGCCCTCATCTATAATCAGTCGCAAATGTCACGTCCACCATCGCCTGACTATCTAGCGCCTGTCACCACCGCCTGGAGGGGAAGATGCGTCTCCGCTGGTACCACCTGCTGATCGTGTTCCTGCCGATGCTGGCACTGCTGATCAACAGCCCGGCCCACCACGCCCAGGCTCAAGAACCGGACAGCTGCCAGGCGCTGGTCGAGGCAGTATATACGGCGCTGATTGACGATTGTAACACGCTGGATCGCAACGAGGCCTGTGTGGCTGCCGGACCGGTTCTCGTTGCCGGGGAAACCGAAGCCCATCTCGCCGCCGGCGACATCTTTGACCTGACGCCGCTGCATACGCTCACGGCCGGGCCGCTCAAGGTCGATGCCGGGGAGTGGGGCGCCCTGGCTATCGCCCAGGGGGCGGGCCTGCCCTCCAATACCCCCGGACTGGTGACGATGTGGCTCCTGGGCGGCGCCGAACTTGTCGACGCCCGCACCAGCCAGCAGCGCGATGCGCCGCCGGCGGCCACCTGTTACGCCAACATCGTGACCGAAGAACTGAATGTGCGCAATTATCCCGGTTCTTCCGGCGTGGTGCTCGACGTTTTGCAGAAAGGCGATAAAGTCATCATCACGGGCAGACTGGCGGATAGCTCGTGGTGGCGGGTGGATTATCCCGATCCCGACCAGGCCGCCTGGGTGTTCTCCGGTTACGCGCGTACCAACTGCCCGATTGTCGAAATCCCGACGGTGCTGCGCAACGCGTTGGCGCTCTCCGCCGCGGACTGGTACCGCGACCCGTTTCAGATCGCCGTGCTGCGCCCCGCCGACGAGGCTTCACCCTGCCCGGGGGCGCCTCCACCCGGCCTGCTGCTGCAGCCGCCTACGTCGGGGCAGTCGCGCTTCGCCCTCAACGGCGTGACCTTCGACCTGGATGCCACGTTATATGTCCAGGCCAGCATTGAAAGCGGCCTGCTGTTCCAGGTCATCGAGGACACGATTGTGTTCACCGTGCCGGATGGCACGCCGCCGGGCGCGGTGATTACCGCCCCGCCCGGTTCGCAGCTTCGAATCCCGCTCCTGGCAAACGACATGGCGGCCGGACAGGCCTTCTTAGAACCGCTCGATGTCGATGAGCTGGCCGCGCTGCCGCTGGATCGCCTCCCTTACCCACTGACCGGCCTGCCGCGCCCGGTTATCCGGGTGCCGGAGCAAGCCGAGAACCTGATCTCCGCCCGCCTGTCACCGGACGAGCCGGTCACGCTGTTCTTCGATAACAGAGCCGGCGTGGCCTACGATATCAATTTCGTCAGCGACGCCTTTCCCATGTTCAGCATTTTTTCACCGGATGGCGACGTGGTGCGCCCCTTTATTAACCAGGGCCGGCTGAGGTTTTCCTACTGGCCGGTAGACGACCGCCCCTACATCATCGAATTGGCAGCCGGTTCGAACCGCAGCGGCACCTACAACCTGTCCGCCAGCGTGCAGGATACCCGCCTGTGCGTACCCGGCGGCAACAGCCAATCTCGCACCCTGCTCGGCGGCGAGGATCATGCCGGCAACCTGTGGTTTGGACGGGCTGGAGACGTCGTCACCCTCACGGCGTCGGGCGACATCTCGCCCACGGCCTCCATGATCCCCGATTGGCGGCTGCGTACCGCCAGCACTTTCCTGGAAAATGCCACCTTGCCGCCCATCGTGTTCGAGCAATTGGCAGGTTTTAACGCCGACTCCATCACCTGGGAAGTGCCGTCGACCGGCTACTACTGGATCGAGGTATGGACTGCCGCCAGTGGTACGACCACCGTCACCAGCACCTGTGAATAACCCAGAACCAGAGTGGTCTTATGCGCAGATCGGCTAATCGGCTGCCAGTATGGGCCAAGCGTGCTCATCCCATCGTACGGTACCACCTGCGCGGCGGGCACCGCATTGACACGATCGATACCGATCAGGCGTTCCGCTTCTTTGGGCTACAAGCGGCTTTATTGGTGATCTCCATCCCGGTGCCGCTGCTCTATAACGTGGGCCTGGCTCCGGAAGCTTCGCTGCTGATCATCATCATGACATCAATGGTGACCTACACTCACCTGATTATGGCTGTATTCACCATCCCCATCGCCATGATCCTGTACGCTTACCTGCTGATCGCCATAGGCCATGATGCCGTACAGCACATTTTTGACGACCGCCGCTGCCAGACGTTAGCCTTACTCCGCACGACGCCGCCGTCCTTACGGGAAATCCTGCTGAGTAAAACGGCGGCCGCCATCTGGAAGCACACCGAGCACCTGCGTGATGTCGTGACCGTGGTCGCCCTGTTCAGCCTGCCGCCGATCGCGCTGCTTTACGAAGGCCTGTATACCCCGGAGATACCGCCCTACCTGCAGCGTCTGGCCATGATCGCGGCGCTGGCGGCGGCGCTGCTGCGCTTGATCCTGGAGCCAATAATGATCGGGGCGCTGGGCACGCTGGCCGGGGCGCTGGTATCTTTTCGCACCGCCGGGACCATCACCGTCACCGCCCTGGCCGTGGCCTATTTTGGGCTGATCAACCTGCCGCGGCTGGCCCATCTGTCATTTCCGGCGCGGTTAGTGCTGGAACTCGGCATCCCTCTGGTGCTGCCGCCGCTGATCACCTGGAGCGCCTTTCTTTTCACCACATTCATGCTCACACGGGATTGAGCGGCTGGCCCGGCCCTCGACTCTTATCAGGCAGGCAAAACCGCCGCGCGAAAAGCCGCCATGTCGATGACCGACCCTTCGATCCGGGCCTGTTCCGCGGCGAAGGCCAGCAGGTGGCTTTCCAGCGAAGCCCGGGCAGCGGTCATGGGCGCTTGCGTGCCATCACGCACGGCGGCCGCGAAGGCCAGCATTAACCCCTCGTCGCCGCCGCCGTGGCCATCGAACGCCATTTCCGGGTGAATCACCTCGGTTTCACCGGTCAGGTGATCGTGAATGCAGATTTCCTGCTCGAAGGCCATAAACCGCCCCTCCAGGGTGGCGCGGGTGCCGTCGTAGCGCATCGTGCGGCCTTCCTGGTGACTGTGCCCGTGCATGAACAGCGCGATGGATGTCCCGGCTTCCGTTTCCATCGTCACGATCTGGTTGTCGACCACGTCGTTGTCGCAGTGGTAGACGCAGCGCCCGTACGGGCCTGCTTCCAGGGCCTGCCGGATAGCGTCCCGGCTGAGATCGCCGTCGGCAAGAGCCGACATCGGCCAGGTGAGCACCCCGGACAGGTCGGCGTCGGCAGACAGGCCCAATCCGCGGGCCACATCCTTGAAGGGGCGATAATCCAGGTAGATGCCCGGCGCGGAAAATGGACACCGGTCTTCAACGGGACAGCCATCCGTACAGCGCGGCGGCACCTCAGGATGCGGCGCCCCGTCCGGGCGTAAGTGGCGCAGCGTGCCCACCGAGCTCAAACGGGCCACCGGCTCGCCCAGTATCCAGAAGAGGATATCCAGGTCATGGCAACACTTGGCCAGGATCATCGGGCTGGACCGGGCGGTATTACCCCAGTTGCCCCGGACGAAACTGTGGGCCATGTGATAGTAGGCCACGTTCTCCCGGTGCTCAACCGTCACCACGTCGCCCAGGCGGCCCGACTGCACGATGTGGTGCAGCCGGGAGAAAAAGTCCGTGTAGCGCAGCACATGACAGATTTGCAGCATACGGCCGGCACGCTCCGCCGCCCCCACCAGCGCCACACAGTCGTCGAGCGTGGTCGCCATCGGTTTTTCCAGCAGCACGTCGTATCCGGCGGCCAGGGCCGCCAGGGCCGGCGCGACATGATCGTGATCCTGGGTGGCGATCACGACGGCATCCGCCAGCCGGGGACCTCCCAGCATGGCCTCCCAGGAAACAAACTGGTGCGCTGCCGGCACATCATGGGCAGCCGCGAATCGCACCCGACGCTCCGGCGTCGGCTCCGCCACAGCCACAAACCGCGCGTCATCCGGATGTCTGAGCGCCTGAGCGCCGTAGGCATCACGGCCCCGCTGCCCGGCGCCGATGAGCGCCAACCTCACTTGAGTCATAGAACGCCTTTCCTCCGTGTTCAGGAAAACACCATCAACCGCCGGCGACGAACGATGCACCATCGCGCCGCTGCCGGCGGTGATCGTCACCTGCGGTGCATCCCCTATTGTAGCATCGGCCGATTTTCGCTACACTGACCGGGTGCTTTACCCGGAGGACCAGCCGATGACCGACCCACTCAGGCAGCGCGTACGCCAGCAGTTTGGCCAGAATCCACAGGGATATGTCGCCAGCCCCACGCATGCCGACGGCGAAGACCTGGCCCGCCTGCTGACGCTGCTGCAGCCCCAACCCGACTGGCGCATCCTGGACGTGGCGACCGGCGGCGGGCACACCGCACGCGTGCTGTCCCCGTCGGTGGCGCAAGTCATCGCCGCCGATCTGACGATGCCCATGCTGCTTTCCGCCCGCGACCATTTCCGGTCCCATGGGCTGGAAAATCTGATCTGCCACCTGCTTGATGCCCAAACGCTGCCTTACCGATCCAGCAGCTTAAACGCGGTCACCTGCCGGGTGGCGGCCCACCACTTCCCAGACCCGGCCTGCTTCGTGCAGGAATGCGGCAGGGTCGTCCGCACCGGGGGGAAAATCGCGATCGTGGACCAGATCGTGCCCCGGCAGCGCAAGACGGCCCGCTTCATAAATGCCTTCGACCGCCTGCGCGATCCCGGCCATGCCTGGGCTTACAGCCTGCCGCGCTGGGAAGGTTTTTTCCAGGCAGCCGGGCTGGCCGTCGACCACCGCGAGTCCTTCGCCCAGCGCCACGACCTCTTCGCCTGGGCGGAGCGTATGCGCTGCTCCCCGAGCGTAGTCACGCGGCTGCGCGCCATGCTCATCCAGGCCCCGCCGGAAGCGGCCGAGTGGTTCCAGGCGGAACTCACCGCCGGTGGAGGTGGGTCCTTCCTGATCCACCAGGCTATCATCATCGGGCATAAGACAGGAGAGACACCATTTGACTCGTAACGTGCTGTGGAAACTCACCGCCATCCTGATCCTGCTGGCCGCCGGCTGTGGCACCCTGCCCCAGCGGGCCACGCCTGACCCCGCTCTGGTCATCGGCGAGAATGCCTACACGAACTGCTCCGAATTATGCGTCGAGCGAGAAATGTGCCGGGAACTACCCGATAATCAGGGCCGCCTGACCCCCATCATTCACACCCGCAGCCAGCCGGGCGGACGCGGCTTCGGCGTCAAATACCTGACGGTCGGCGCGACGGTCCGGCTGCACGAAGTCCAGGTCAACACTACGAATGATTCATTTGATAACCTGGCCGGCGACGCCATGTACCTGGTCAGTTCGCCGGACTGGTCACCGGTTGATCGCTTCTGGGTGCCCGTTTATTGCCTCTCAGCGGACCCGCCTCCCGCCGACTGATTCGCGCCAGACGCCAGATCAACCAATAATGCGGCGGCTTGGCGCGGCCCACCTAATTCGGCAAAACGCCCGGCCAGCTTACGGGCCGTATCCAACACCGCCGGATCGGTTGCCACAGCCTGGATAGCCGGGGGCAGCCGACCGTTGCGCACGTCATGAGCCGTCAGGTTCAAGCCGACTTTGGCCTGGGCCACCCGGCGGGCCTGTCCGCGCTGGTCGGCGGCGTGCGGCACGACCACCTGGGGAATGCCGTGCACCACTGCCCGGTGCGTGGTGCCCATCCCGCCATGATGAACGATGACTTGCAGCCGGGGAAACACGTGATCGTAATCCACCCAATTCAGCAGCCGCGTGCCGCCCGGCAATGCCGCCTTGAGCTGGTTCTTCTCCGCCGGGGGCAGCGGGCGCCCCAGCACCACCAGCGGGACGATACCCAGCCGGGCCATCGCCTGAGCCGCCCAGGCGAAAAATCCGAGGTCGCCGGTGAAGACCGTGCCCAGCGTGACCAAACCCAGCGGCGCCTTGTCCGGAATAGCCGCCAGCCAGAATGGCGGAGCGCCGACCGGAGGCCCGGGCTCGCCGCCGACAAAAACCGTCTGGGGTAGAAATTCGGGGTCCGATTGGTGCCAGTAGCGGCTGAAGTAGCTGATGTGCAGGTGCGGACTCTGGATGGCCGGAGTCAGCCCGCCGCCAAAGTTTGTCCCATCCAACCCAAAGCGCGCTGCCAGCGTCCCAATGCGATCCTGAGCCTGCCGCCCCAGCTCACGCTGGATGGGGAGCAGGCCCGTTTCGTCGGGCGGGGGCAGCGCCGGCCAGCCACAAACCGCCAGCGGCACGTCCAGCACTTCGGCGGCCAGGGCTGCCGCCGTCAGGAAGGGATCGCCGGCGATAACATCCGGTGCGCCGGTCTCCGCAGCCAGCGCCAGCAGCGCCTCCACCGCCGGCGCGATCAGGTCTGCCGTCAACCAGGTATCCAGCGCCCGACTGTAACGCAGCCGGATCGCTTCGTCCGGGGGCAGACCGTCGAGATCGGGCGGCGGCAGCGGCCACAGCCAGCCGGTTTCAGGAATTGACCCGAACGAAATACCGGAGTCCTGCACCATCCCGGCGATGGGCGGGGCGCTGACCCAGATCACCGCGTGACCCGCCGCTTGCAGCGCCTGTGCCGTCCGCAGGAAACCGCCCCAGTCCAGATGGCCGGGCAGTGGCGCCGAGACGAACCAGAACTTCGCCATCCTTACACCAGCCTGCGCGCTGCCAGCAGCAGCGCCGTGATCGTCTTACCGTCGACGATCTGCCCCTGGTCGACCAGGTCCAATGCCTCCGCCAGGGACATGCTGACTACCTCCAGAAACTCGTCATCATCACCTGGCAATGAAGACGGGGTCAGATCGGTCGCCAGGAACAGGTGGATGTACTCGCTGCTGTACCCCGGCGCGACAAATATCCCGCCCAGGGG
Organism: Anaerolineae bacterium; assembly: GCA_034430555.1. GTDB lineage: Bacteria > Chloroflexota > Anaerolineae > Aggregatilineales > Ch27 > DAOTXK01. The sequence continues at coordinate 20,787 of DAOUEM010000055.1, forward strand.
TGTGAGCGTGCCGGGTCGCAGGCCGGTTTCTTCTTGCAGTTCGCGTTCGGCGCACACCAGGGGCTCTTCACCCGGTTCCAACGTGCCGGCGGGCACTTCCAGCAGGTCCTGCCCCGCTGGTAAACGATACTGGCGCACCAGCGTAACATGACCTTGCTCATCCAGCGGCACGATCGCCACGGCCCCGCCGTGCCGGATGACTTCGCGCCGGGTCGTTTTGCCGTTGGGCAGCCGCACGGTTTCCACGTACAGGTTGACCACGCGGCCTTCGTAGATGGTTTCCCGGTTGGTGACGGTCTCAGATGCCACGGTTATCGTCCTCATAATGGTGCAAAAGTCAGGGCGACCGAGGTGGTCGCCCATGGATAGATGTTCAACTCCTACACCCGGCGGCTTATTGGCCGGGGATGACCAGCGTGTCGCCGGCACGGATCACGTTGATATTGGAGATATTGTTGGCGTTGGCGAGCGCCCGCATGGTCACGCCGAAGCGCAGCGCGATGCGGTACAGGTTGTCGCCGGGCTGGATCAGATAAGTGGTTTGCGTTTCGGCCTCTGCCGCCTCTGCTGCTACTACCTGGGTAGCCGTGGGCGTCGCAACAGGGACTGCGCCTTGCGGCAGCGGCGTGGCGGTCGGCTGCGGGCCTGGCGTCGGAGTGAGGCCGGTCGTGCCGCACTCCGGAATGACCAGTTCCTGCCCGATGCTCAGCACCGAAAGATTAGTCAGCCCGTTTGCCTGCGCGATATCGTCTAGCGTGACACCCCACTGACGCGCGATGCGGTACGCCGTCTCACCGCGGGCCACGATATGCACGCAGTCTTCCGGGATCAGGAGCGGATCGCGGGTGGCCGTCACAGTGGGCGTTGGGGAAGGCACGTAGGTCCCCAGGCTGGTCGCTACCGCCGTCTGAGTAGCGGCGGCTTCCTGCGTGCCGGTCAGAATGATGGCGGTGGCCGTCGATGCCAGCGGCAGCTGCTGCGCCGGTATGGTCGGAAACGGGGAAGGAGTCGGAGATTCGAACTGCGCCTGGGCGATGAACTGGGTAGGCGATGGCCTCTGAGCCGCAACTATGGCCGTGGCCGTCAATGCCAGCGGCGACTGGGTGCTCAGCCCGGCGATGGTCGTTGGCGCTGCGCCGGGTAGCTGACCGGTCTCGGCAGTCGGTACGGTGGTGGGCAGCCCCACCGGCGCGGCGAGCACCGGAGTCGTGGGTTGGATCAGCGGCGGGTTAGTAGGCGGCACCACCGGCACCGTGGCCAGTGGCACAACCGCCGTTGGCGGCGGCGGCAGCGGCGTCGACTGCGCGGGCTGGACCTGCCCTGGAACCGTTGGCTGGAGGTCGTTCGCCGCATCCTGGAAACAACCACTCAGGGACAGTGCGGCCAGGATGAGCACCACAACCAGCCCATATGAGCGTGTAGATAAATGCATGTACCGCCTCCCGGATGAATTATTTTCACACGCTTAAGCGTTTTGATGGCCATTATCAATTTCTCTATGGCGAAGTCTACCATCAGCATGTCCTGCGAGCAAGCGCACCTGTTTGCCAGAAAAAGAGGCTGCGATGGCCCTTCCCCAACACAAAAAAGCCCGGCCAGGCCGGGTCTTGATTCGTTGGTTGTTGGATGGAGCGCCGATCAGGCGTCGTGACTCGACAGGACGGGGCGGAACTTATAACCGTAGACGATGATCCCGCGCTTGCCATCGGTGCGCAGCTTGCGGGTAACCATCTCCACCCGCATCCCAATTTCGACCGCGCCATCCAGGTCGGTTAACTGCGAGAGCACGGTCGGGCCTTCATCCAGCTTGACCAGCGCCAGGGGATAGGGCGCCTGCTCCTCGAAGCCTTCCGGAGCGTCCACAACGATGGTATAGCTGACGATGATACCCTTGCCACCCGAGGTGTAAGGCTGCTTCACCGCTGGTTCCAGCGGCCTGGCTTGCATGTCGATATTACTCACCATAACAGGTCACCCCTAGCGGGCGACGGCGTCCAGGACCATCTTGGTCGGGGCGGTAGCAGGCTGCCGGGGAAGCTCGAACTGGTAAACGTTCTGGGTCTGGCCCTCGCAGTAGGGGCACACCTCACGCGGCGGGAAGATGTTTTCCGCGCAGTGCGGGCAGGTTACTCCTTGAAGCGCATAACGTTGAGCATTCAGTCGCCAGTGACGTGGTATCTGCATTGATTGTCCTCACTTCAACAATGAGCCTGTGGTTCCGCACGGGCCGTGAATATGTAATCCTGGCAGAATTATGCCGGATAAACCCTCTCAAATACTCTCATGATAGGTTTTGAGAGTCTTTAATTGTGGTTTTTTAACCAATCACCAATCTATCATTCAGGCTTTTCTCACAATCTGAGGCAAAAAACAACGCACGGTCGGCGCCAGGGCAAAACAGGCACCGACCGTTAATACACCCGTACCACGGCTTGAGGCCACGTTACTCGTCCAGGGTCAGCACGTGAGTCACGGCCGTTGCGCCGAGGCTACCCAGGTTTTGCGTGAGCGCCACGCGCGGGCCTGGTACCTGGCTCTCGCCGGCCTGGCCGCGCAACTGCAGGGCCGCTTCCACCACCTGGTAGACGCCTGTCGCCCCCAGTGGATTGCCGCGCGCCTTCAGGCCGCCAAAGGTGCTGATGGGCAGATCGCCGCCAGGGCCAATCCGACCGTCAGCCGCCAGTTGCCAGCCCTCACCCCGCCCGGCAAACCCACAGGCTTCCAGCGCCAGCGTACTGACGATGGTGAACGAATCATGCAGCTCAAAGAGGTCGACGTCACCCGGCCCTATACCCGCCTGCCGAAAGGCCCGACCGGCGCTCAGGTTCGCGGCTGCCAGGAACAGCGGATCGGCCCGATCATGCACGGCCAGGGCATCGGTGGCCACGGCGCTGCCCGCCAGCCGGACCGGTTTGGGGGCCATATCGGCGGCCATTTCGGCTGGGACCAGGATCACGGCGGCTGCGCCATCGGCATCCGGCGCGCCGTCGAACAGGTTAACCGGCGGCGAAACGACCGGCGCTGTCGCGAAACGGCCCGGCTTGATCAGGTTACGGAACATGGCATATGGGTTTTTGGTGCCATTGGCGTGGGCATTGATGCTGAAGCCCTCAAACTGCTCCAGGCCGACGCCGTAGCGGTCCATGTACAGGCGCATCATCAAAGCCGCAAGCGCGGTAGGAGTCGCACCCTGCACGGTTTCGTAATCGGTATCGAGCAGGCTGCCGTGCGCTGTCAGCCGGGCCGGGCCGACCATGTCCGTAACTTTTTCCACACCCAGCACCATCGCCACGTCCACCGCACCGGCGGCCACGGCCAGCCAGGCTGTGTGGAGCGCCGCCCCACCGGCAGCTTCCGCCGCTTCAACCGTATAACTCTCGATGCCGCGCATCCCGGCGAAATCCGCCAGCAGCGCGCCGAGGTGCTGCTGGCCGCTGACGGAGCCGCCCAGCGTATTGCCCACATATAAGGCGTCGACCCGCTGCCGCCCCGCATCCGCCAGCACCTCTCGGATAGCCTGCTGCGCCAGGTCTCGAATGCTGATGTCCCACTGCTCGCCAACCGGCGTCTGGCCAACGCCGATGATACTTACGTCGCGCATCTCACTCTCCCTAGTCCAGTTTGAGCTTGCCGCGGAAGCGCGAGTAAACCGCGTAGTCGATCTCGGTGCGGCGGGCGATGTAGTCGCGCACGGTGGGCGCTTTGCCCACCACCGCGGTGATGCGGTCCGTCGTGACGAGATCAAAGGCATCCGATCCCGCGCCGCTGCCGTAGCTCACCATCAGGATGCGGTCGCCGGGTCGGGCGATGTCCAGCGTGGCCGCCAGCCCGATCAGGCTGCTGCCGGAGTAGGTATTGCCGATCTCGCCGGAAAGCAAGCCGGGCTTGAACTGGTCCTCGCAAAAGCCGAGCATCCTGGCGGCCCGCTCCGGGAACTTGACGTTGGGCTGGTGCAGAATCACGTACTGGTAATCGGCGGCGGTGGTGCCCATCTGGCTCATCAAGTGTTTGCCGGCGTTGATCACGTGCTTGAAGTAGGCCGGCTCGCCGGTGAAGCGGTCGCCGTGGCTGGGGTACATCTCGCCCTCGCGCCGCCAGAAGTCCGGCGTGTCGGTGACGAAGCTGTACGTCGCCTGGATGACGGCCAGCGCCGTCTCCGCCGGGCCGAGGATATAAGCCGCGCCGCCCGCCGCCGCCGTGTATTCCAGCGCATCGCCAGGACGCCCCTGGGCCGTATCCATGCCAATCGACAGAGCATAATTGGCCATGCCGCTGCCCACAAAACCAATCGCCGCTTGCATCGCCTCCGACCCGGCCTTGCAGGCAAATTCCCAATCGGCGGCCTGCACGTGGGGCACCGCGCCAATACTCTCGGCCACAATGGTGCTGGTCGGCTTGACGGCGTAGGGATGGCTTTCCGAGCCAACCCACACCGCCCGCAGTTCCTGCGGACGGATGCCCGCGCGGGCCAGCGCACTGCGCGCCGCCTCAATCGACATGGTCACCACGTCTTCGTCCAGGCCGGGCACGGATTTCTCTTTGACCGGGGACCCGCTCATGCCATCTTTCCAGACCCGGGCGATCTCTTTGCCCGGCAGCCGGTAGCGCGGCACATAAGCGCCATACCCGGTGATACCCACGGCGCGATCGGGCTTCAGCAGTGGTGCGCCGGCACTCAAAGGATTCTGGTTAGCCATTCCACGTCAACTCCATCCTATTTCGCGGCTTCGGCTGCCCCGGCAGGCGGCCTGACAGGCACGCCAATCGCCGCCACTGTCCCATTAAAGGTCCTCTTCCGCCAGCAGTGGAAGGAGGTAAATCACCGCTTCTTCGTAAGGATGCGCCGCCCGGATGGCCGCGGCCACGGCACGCGCCCGGTCCCGCCGGCAAAACGTCTCGATGCGTATTTCGTCCACGCGGTTGCTGGTTTCCCGCGCCCCGACGTGCGGATCGGCCTCGGCATCGGGCTTGAAGCGCCCCTGCCCGAGACTCACATAAGCGCAGTGCGTATAGTGCCCCACCTGGCCGCCGCCAGCCGCGGCAATCGCCTCCAGAACCACGTCTACGTGGTCGGGCGGCACCGTGACCACCACCATGACCTGCCGAACCGGGTTCGCGTTCATCGTCGTAATTCCTCCACCAGTTCCTGGGCGCGGTCCAGCCGGATCTGGCCTTCGGCGATCATGGTGTCTACGACTCGCTGGATCAGGTCGCCGGTGGCCCCGGCGGCCACGGCCATCTGCCGGGCATGGAGCCGCATATGCCCCGCCTGGATGCCCGTCGTGGCCAGCGCCCGGATGGCGGCCAGATTCTGCGCCAGCCCGACCGAGACCAGCAACTCGGCCAGTTCGCGCGCGCCCTGCACGCCCATAATTTTGAGGGCTACCCGTGCCGTCGGATGGACACGCGTTGCGCCGCCAACCGTGCCTACCGCTACCGGCAGCACCAGCCGGCCCCGCAGGTTGCCCTGCTCGTCGGCCCACCATTCGCTCATACTGGTGTAACGCCCCTCACGGGTGGCGTAGGCGTGCGCCCCGGCTTCCAGGGCGCGCCAATCGTTGCCGGTGGCGATGCACACCGCATCCATGCCGTTCATGATGCCTTTGTTGTGGGTCGTCGCCCGGTAGGGGTCAGCCGCCGCAAAGGCATAGGCCTCGACGATGCCCCGCACCACCTCCGGGCCGGTGAGCGTGTCGGTGGCCAGCTGATCGGCGGGAACCATACACTCCGTCGATGCCAGGCGGCGATCGGCCAGGTTGCTCAGGATACGCAGGTTGACGCGGCCGCCTGTCGCCTGCTCGATCAGCGGCGACAGGCGCTCACAGGCCGTATTGATGGTATTTGCGCCCATTGCGTCCCGCACGTCGTAGAGCAAGTGCACGATCAGCATGGGACCGACCGGCGACTCGGTCAGCGGCCGCACCTCGATGGCCCGCGCGCCGCCGCCCAGGTTCACGATGGTCAGGTCGCAGCAGTCGGCTTCGTGCAGCAGGCGATCTTTGATGGCATTGACCGCACCCGCCGCCCGGTAGACGTCATCCACATCCAGCACCTGTATCTGCCCTATCATGACAGGCTCGTCGCTGGCCGCCGTAAAACCGCCCCCACTCCGGATCAAACGAGCGGCGTAACTCGCCCCGGCCACCACCGACGGCTCTTCCACCACCATCGGGATGAAATAGTCGCGGTCGTTGATCAAGAAGTTGGTGGCAATGCCCAGCGGCAGGGCGTAGATGCCGACCACGTTTTCGATCATATGATCGGCCTGGGTCGCATTCAGGCCGGACATCCCCAGCAACACCGCCTGCTCGCTGGTATCCAGATTCGCCAGCCGGCTGATGATCGCCGCGCGCTCCGCCAGCGGACGCTTAAAAAACCCCGGTATCCGGGAAGATCGCTGTGCACCTGTCATGAGGTATCGTCCTGTATCCTGCCAGCGCCTGCCAGGGCAGACGCCGCCTTATCACGAGTTATCGCAGCACCACTACCGCCCCTGGATACTACCCATGAAACGCTCTCAAAAGCTATCAATTCGGGCCGTAAAGCGCCAGGCTGTGCCAGCAGATCGGTTCGCCGCCGATTAATCCCCACGCGGAAGGATCGCCCACCCAGTCGCCGGCAGCCGCCCGCTTCCGGTTAAGCCACAATACGAACGCG